>NZ_FRCS01000006.1:0-300000 GCF_900143005.1 Cryptosporangium aurantiacum | reverse complement strand
GAGCTGGGCAACCGGCTGCGGTCGTTGGTGGACGGCGGCACCTCGCTGCTGCTCGTCGACCACGACATGGGTCTGGTGCTCGGCGTCTGCGACCGCGTCTACGTCCTCGACCTCGGCCGTCTCATCGCCGAAGGGACGCCGGACGAGATCCGCCGCTCACCGGCGGTCATCGAGGCCTATCTCGGCGAGGAGGTACCGGCATGACGCCCTTGCTGGAGTTCGACCACGTCACGCTCGGATACAGCTCGTCGCCGGTGGTACGCGACCTGTCGCTGGCCGTCGAGGCGGGGGAGGTCGTCGCGCTGCTCGGCCCCAACGGCGCCGGCAAGACGACCACCCTGCGCGCGGCCTCCGGGCTGCTGACGCCGATGGCCGGCACGATCCGGTTCGACGGCGCCGACCTGGCCGGACGAAACCCGGTGCAGGTGGCCCGCGCCGGGCTCGTCCAGATGACCGACGCGCGGAGTGTGTTCCGCGGCCTCACCGTCGAGGAGCACTTCCGGCTCCGCCACCGGCGGCAGACGCTCGACCGAGACCTCGCCTATGACTACTTCCCCGCGCTCCGGAAGCTCGCCAAACGACGAGCGGGACTGCTCTCCGGTGGCGAGCAGCAGATGCTCGGCCTCGGACGGGCCCTCGCCCGGCGGCCGCGGGTCCTGATGGTCGACGAGCTGAGCCTCGGCTTGGCGCCGGTGATCGTCCAGCGCCTGCTGCCGATCCTGCGGCGCTTCGCCGATGACGCCGACGCCGGTGTGCTGCTGATCGAGCAGCACGTGCAGATGGCGCTCTCGATCGCCGACCGCGGCTCCGTGCTGGTACACGGCGACCTGGTCGTCGAAGGACCCGCCGAGCAGCTGCTCCGGGACCGCCACCTGCTGACCGCGAGCTACCTCGGCTCCAACGAGAACCTCGACCACGAACAGGCACAGAGCACATGAGCAGGACATTCCCCCGGCAGGTCGACGTCGCGATCGTCGGTACCGGACCGTGCGGTGCCGCCTACGCCCGCATCCTGAGCGAACAGGCACCCGGAGCGACGATCGCCGCGTTCGACGTCGGTCCGCTGCTCGCCGACCCGCCCGGCGTCCACGTGAAGAACATCGTCGACCCGGACGCCCGGGCCCGCGCGCAGCGCGCGTCGGAAGGGCCGCGACCGGCGGCCGACGACACGCCGGTCGACACCCTCGACGGGTATGCCGACGCCGCACCGCGGCTCGTCCGGCCGGGCACGTTCCTCCTACCCGACGGGTACCGCCAGCCCGGAGAGGACGGGCTGCCCGGCGCCGCCATGTCCAGCAACGTCGGTGGCATGGGCGCGCACTGGACCGGCGCCTGCCCACGCCCGGGCGGGAGCGAACGCATCCCGTTCGTGAACGACCTCGACGAACTGCTCACCGAGGCCGAGCGGCTGCTGCACGTCGACGCGCACGCGTTCGACGACGCGCCGTTCAGTGGTGAGGTCCGCAAGCGACTCGGCGCGGCGCTCGACCCCGGCCGGCCCGACGACCGCCGGGTCGGGCCGATGCCCCTCGCCGTCGTCACGCACTCCGACAGACGGGTGACCTGGTCGGGCGCGGACGTCGTCTTCGGCGACGTGACCCGTGCGAATCCGAACTTCGAGTTGTTCCCGGAGACGCTGGTGGCCCGGGCCCTGGTGGCGGACGGCCGGGTTCAGGGAGTGGTCATCCGCGATCAGCGAGACGGCACGGAGCACGAGGTGCGCGCGCACCACGTGGTCGTTGCCGCCGACGCGCTACGGACACCGCAGCTGCTCTGGGCCTCCGGCATTCGCCCCGCCGCGCTCGGTCGTTACCTCAACGACCAGCCGCAGACCGTCTTCGCGGTGCGCCTGCGGGACGTGGCGTCCGGTGCTGCGCCGACCGGCGGCGACGAGCCGGCGATCGTGCCGCAGAGCGGCGTCAGCTGGGTGCCGTTCACGGATGCCGAGCCGTTCCACGGCCAGGTCATGCAGCTCGACGCCTCGCCCGTGCCGCTCGCTGACGCCGACGAGCCGGCGCCGGGCACGATCGTCGGCCTCGGATGGTTCTGCGCCAAGGACGTCCAGGAATCCGATCGCGTCGCGTTCGACGACGTCGAGGTGGACGCCTACGGCCTGCCCGCGATGCGGATCCACTACCGGCTCACCGAGACCGACCACGCGTCGATCGCCGCCGCGCGGGACGCCGTCCGCCGCGCCGCGGACGCCCTCGGTGACCCGCTGGACGCCGAACCGCTGACGTTTCCCCCTGGTGCGTCCCTGCACTACCAGGGCACGGTCCGGATGGGGGAGACCGACGACGGAACATCGGTCTGCGGACCCAACAGCGAGGTGTGGAATGTGGCCGGGCTGTACGTGGCAGGCAACGGCGTCATCCCCACCGCCACCGCCTGCAACCCCACGCTCACCTCCGTCGCGCTCGCCGTCGCCGGCGCCCGGACGATCGCCGGCGCTCTCGCCGCGGAAAGGAACTGACGTCGTGCTGGAGAGAAACGTCATCCAGGGCCGGGGCGTTCGCAACGTCGTCGAAAATGGCGAGGTCACCGGCTTCGAGTTCCGGCTCCGTAACCCCAACTACCGAGGGACGGCAGCCAGCCTGCTCGACGGTGTGGACGTCGTCGTCGACGGCGAGAAGTGGGACGGGGAGGTCCCGGTCTGGACCGTGCGGGGCCGCACCTACACGCTCGACCAGTTGCGCGCGACCACCGACGTCCGCTGGGCGCTGGACGAGACCGTCACGATCACCGTGCCGAAGCCGGGCGGGCTCGCGGTCGGGGTCCACCACGTCGAGGTGGTCGTCTACCTGCGCCGCCCGTACTTCCCGCCTGCGGTGTCGCGGTCGGCGTTCCCGGCTTCCGCCCGGACCGTGATCGTGCCACCGGCCCCGGACGGCGGCCTCCGCTACGCCGTCTCGACCTACAGCTATTCCGGTGACCTCAACACGTCGATGACGTTCGAAGACGCCCTCGCGGACGTCGCTGACCTCGGCGCCACCGGCATCGAGATTCTCGGCGAGGGCAACGTCCCCGGCTACCCCGACCCGGATCCGGCCTGGATCGACCGCTGGCACGGGCTGCTGCAGACCTACGGGCTCACGGCCACGAACTACGGGTCCTGGGTGGACACCGCGATGTGGCGCGATCGGGACCTGACCGCGGAGGAGGGTGCGGCCCACCTCGCACGGGATCTGCGGCTGGCGCACCGCCTGGCCTTCACCTCGGTGCGGCCGAAGTTCGGCGTCACGTCCTTCGACCTCGACCCGCACCCGATCTGGACCGGCGTGGTCGAACGGTGCCTGGACCTCGCCGCCGAGCTCGACGTCGTCATCTGCCCGGAGATCCACAGCCCGACACCGATCCGCCACCCGGTCACCCAGGGTTATCTCGACTTCATCGAGAAGACCGGCAGCGAGCACTTCAAATTGCTGATCGACACCGGCATCTTCCAGACCGCACCCGTGGACGACGGCCACGAGGGCGTCCAAGCGGAGAAGGGCAAGAAGCGGCCCGCGTTCCTCGAGCCGCTCGCCGTTCCGATGGCCGACCTCGCGGAGATCCTGCCGCACGTCCACTTCATCCAGGCGAAGTTCTTCGAGATCGACGACGATCTGGTCGATCTGCACGTGCCGTGGCGGGAGATCCTCCGCACGCTGCTCGACGCCGGATGGAGCGGCTGGCTCTCCAGCGAGTACGAGGGCCGCCGCGACCCCTACCGCGGACGCGACCAGGTGCGGCGGCAGCACGCGCTGCTGCGATCCCTGCAGACCGAGCTCGAGGCGGGGCGGTGAGGCGTTGCGACCGGCGGCCGTACCCGAGCGCGAGCCGTTTCATTTACTCGGCCGGAGATCGGGAGGGTGCGAGCATCGGCTGGAGTACGGCCGCGGGCACACACCGGCGACGGCTCTAACACTGGCTTCAGGTTGATCGGGGAGAGTGAGCGGCAAAGTATCGATGGAGGGGTGGGCCCGCGTGCGGATCATGATCGCGGATGACGAGGCGGCCATCCGTGAGTCGCTGGAGCGGGTGCTCCAGGTCGAGGGTTACGACACCACCACCGTCGCCAACGGTCTCGCCGTGCTCGACGGGATCGGCGGGGCCGGTGGTGACATGCTGGATCTGCTGATCCTCGACGTGAGGATGCCCCGCCTCGGCGGGTTGGAGACCTGTCGGCGGTTGCGGGCTGCGGGCCGGGATCTGCCGGTGCTGATGCTGACCGCTCGTGACCAGGTCTCGGACCGGGTCGCGGGGCTGGACGCGGGCGCTGACGACTACCTGCCCAAGCCGTTCGCCACCGAGGAGTTGCTGGCCCGGGTGCGGGCCCTGCTGCGCCGGCGCACGCCGGCCGACGAGGAGCCGCAGATCCTGTCCTTCGCCGACGTCCGGCTCGATCCCGACCGGTTCGAGGCGTCGCGGGGCGGGCGGCCGCTGCACCTGACCCGGACCGAGTTCTCCCTCCTTCAGATCCTCATGCGCAACGCGACCAGGGTCTTGACCCGCGACGCGCTGTTCGAGGCGATCTGGGGCTTCGACATGAGCGCCACCGCCAACAACCTTCAGGTGTACGTGAGCTACCTGCGCCGCAAGATGGAGGCCGAGGGCGAGCCGCGATTGATCTACACGCTGCGCGGCCTGGGATACACGTTGCGGGAGACTCCTCCGTGAGCAGGCGCGCCCGCCGGGAACCGCGCCGGCTGACCCGGTGGTGGCGCCGGCGGTCCCTGCGGACCAGGCTGACGGTGATCGCGGCGACGGCCATCGCGGTCAGCGTGTTCGTGTCTTTCCAGGTGGCCAGCGAGCTACTGGACCGGGAACTGCAGGACACCGCCGAGAATCAGCTGCGCGCCGACGCCCGCGTCCTGGCGACGAACGCGGAGCGCGCCGGTCTGGCGAAGATCCAGCTATCGCCGTACACCGGATCCGGTCGGCTGGTGCGGGTCGTCCTGCCCGACGGCTCGACCCGGACGCCGGCCGGCCAACCCGCGCTGCCCCCCGTCAGCGAGCACGCCGGGCGCGTGGCGCGGGGCGCGTCGGCCGACCTGATGGAGTCCCACGACAGCGACGACGACGGCTACCGCATCTACACGCTGCGGGCGGGCGACGGCGCGGTCCAGGTCGCCGGCGTCACCGACGACAGCCCGATCAACCAGTTCGGGTTCGGCATGCTGCTGATCGGGCTGCTCTGCGTGGTCGGCGGCGCCCTGGTCGGGCGCACCGTGGCGCGGACCGGGCTGGCACCGATCGACCGGCTGACCGCCGCCGCGGTCCGTGTCGCGCACACCCGGAGTCTCGACGCCGACATCCCGGATGAGGGCGGTGGAGAGATCCGGCGGCTGATCCAGGCGATCAACGACATGCTCGCCGCGCTCCGGGACTCCCGGCAGGCCCAGCGGCTGCTCGCCGAGGACGCCGCGCACGAGCTCAAGACCCCGCTCACCAGTCTTCGCCTCAACATCGAGCTGCTGGTCCGGCTCGACCGGCGTGGCACCCTCGACACTGCCCTCTCGGCGGAGAGCCGGACCCGGCTGCTCAACGATCTCGGTACCCAGGTGGCCGAGTTGAGCACCCTCGCCGCCGAGCTGACCGACCTGGCACGCGGTGACGTCAGCGACGAGAGCACCGAGCTGCTCGACCTCGCCGACGTGGTGGTCGCCGCCGCGACCCAGGCGCGGTCCCGCGTGCCCGACATCGAGGTCGCACTCGACGTGACCTCGGTGTGGGTGAGCGGGCGTCCCGCTGCGCTCCAGCGGGCGGTGCTCAACCTCGTCGACAACGCCGGCAAATGGTCACCCACAGACCAGCCGGTCCACGTCCGGCTCCGAGCCGAGGACGCGTCGGCGGTGCTCGAGGTCGACGACGCCGGGCCGGGCATCGACGCCACCGACGTACCCCGGGTGTTCGACCGGTTCTACCGTGCCGACAGCGCCCGGGCGTTGCCGGGATCCGGTCTCGGGCTGTCGATCGTGCAGCGCGTCGTCGACGCCCACGGTGGCCGGGCTACCGTCGGCCGCTCCGCACGCGGTGGCGCGCTGCTCCGGGTCGAACTTCCGGCCGCAACCCCACCCGCCCCGATCGCGCGGCGCACCGCGGGGGAGGACACCGCGGCCCGCTGACCCCGCCGGGCGGCGCGGCGCGGGGCCACCGGCCGGCGACGGTCGGGTCCACGACGAGATCCGGGACGGGCCTGGGCCCGTCCCGGATCTCAGCCGCGCTCACCGGTGCAGCGTGAGCTCCTGGTCGTCGGCGCGCGAGTGTCGCCCGTTCGGCGGCTCCGCCCTCGGACGGGACAGCCGGCTCGGCCACCAGATCCGCCGTCCGATCAGCAGGGTGAGGGCGGGCACCAGGACCGACCGCACCAGCAGGGCGTCGAGCAGCACGCCGAACGCGACCAGGAACCCGACCTCGATCAGCATCACCAGCGGCAGCGAGACGAGGACCGCGAACGTCGCCGCCAGGACCAGGCCGGCCGAGGTGATGACGCCACCGGTGGCGGAAAGAGCTTTGAGCATGCCCTCCTCGGTGCCGAGACGTACGGTCTCCTCCCGGGCCCGGCTGGCCAGGAAGATGTTGTAGTCGACGCCGAGCGCCACCAGGAACAGGAATGCCAGCAGCGGCACCGAATAGTCGACACCCTGGAAACCGAGGATCGAGTCGAAGACGAACACGCTGCCGCCGAAGGCTGCGGCGAACGAGATGATCACGGTGGCCATCAGGACCAGCGGGGCCACGATCGCCCGCAGCAGCAGCCCGAGGATGATCAGGACCACGGCGAGCACCAGCGGGATCACCAGCTTCTCGTCGCGGCTGGTGGTCACCTCGGTGTCGAGGTGCTCCGCACTCGGCCCGCCGACGATCGCTTCCGCCCCGTCCACCGCGTGCACGGCAGTACGGACCCGCTTGATCGTGTCGTACTCCGCGTCGGTGTCCGGCGCGTTCTTCGGGAACACCGAGATTTCGGTCCAGCCGCCGCTGGCCTGACCCGGGACGGCCATGGCCACGCCGCGAGTGCCCTTGACGACGTCGAGCACCCGCTGCTGCTGAGCCGGCCGCGCGTAGATCGTCATCGGCTGACCACCGAGCTCCGGGAAGTGCTGGCGCAGAACGGTGAAGCCGGTGACCGACTCCGGCGCGTTCAGGAACTGGTCCTGCTCCCGCAGGGCGCCGGTGTTGCCCGACAGCCCGAGGACGAGCACGCCGAGGATTCCGAGCGAGCCGAGCGTCGCCACCCACCGGCGGCGGTTGATGGCGGTGCCGAGCCGTCCCCACAGCCCCGGCTTCTCCACCACGGAGGCGCTGAACCGCGGGATGGCCGGCCAGAAGATCCGCCGGCCGAGCACCACGAGCACCGCCGGGAACAGCGTCAGCATGGCCACCAGCGCGCACAGGATGCCGGCTGCACCGATCGGGCCTAACCCGCTGGTGCTGTTCAGGTCCGCGGCGAGCAGGCAGAGCAGGCCGGCGACCACGGTGGCCGCGGACGCGACGATGGCCGGCGCCGCCCCGCGTAGCGCGTGAACCATCGCGACCCGGACGTTCTCGTGGTGGTGCAGAGTCTCCCGATATCGAGCGATGAGCAACAGCGCGTAGTCCGTGCCGACGCCGAACACCAGGATCGTCAGCAGTGCGGAGTTCTGGTCGTTGACCACGATGCCGAAGCCCTTGACGAGCAGGTAGACGGTCGCCATCGCGGTCACTGCGGCCGCGCCCACAGCCACCAGCGGGACGAACCACAACACCGGGCTGCGGTAGGTGAGGATGAGCAGGAGCGTGACGACGATGACGGTGGTGAGCAGGACCTGCAGGTCGATACCGTCGAAGACTTCGTCCATGTCGCCGTCGATCGCGGCCGGGCCGGTCACCTCGAGTTTCAGGCCCGCGGGGCGGTCCTTCGCGGCGTCGCGCAACGGGCCGACGAGGGCCTCCGGTGCGCCGTAGGTCGTGCTCACGTCGAGGGTGAACACCATCGCCTTGCCGTCGGTGGAGAGCCTCGTCGGTGGGCCGTCGTCTTCCTCGCCGGCCGTCGCCGTCTTCGGCGGGTACCGCTTGGCCAGGGTGTCGTAGTGGCGCTCGACCGTCGCGCGGTCGGCGTCGGTCAAGCCGCCGGCGCGGTGGTACACGAAGGCGAACGTGTTGTCCTCACCGCCGGGGAGACTGTCCTCCAGCACCGCCACCTTGGTGGACTCGGCGCTGGCCGGCAGGGTGTCCACGGCCTTGTCGGTGGTGACCGAGCTCAACTTCCCGCTGAACGGCACCATCACCACCGCCAGCGCCACCCACAAGCCGATCACCAGCCACGGCACCCACCGGCCGGCCAACCGACCGGGCGGCGCTACGTTGACTGACATCAATAGCCTCCTGACGAGTTTCAGCGCTTGTCCGAGGCCATTTCGTACCGAGCGAATCTGGGACGACCGTTAAAACCGCCGCTCAGCCCGGTTGGCAAGACCCAGCCGACACAGCCGCCGTGCCGGACGAGCACCGCGGCACGGCTCTCGTGCGGGTGTCGAGCGGCGCTCCGGGCGTGGTACCGCGGTACCACCGCCTTCCCGAGGATGACGACCGCGGTACGACGAAACAGGACGGAATCGGTCCTAGCGTTCGGGCCATGAGGAAACCTGACAGTCCACGGTGGAGGCTCGGGGCGGTCACCATGACGCTGGTGGCGGCATTCGCTGCCGTCGCCGCGTGCGGGTCGGACGCCGACAACGGTGCGTCGCCCCCGGCGGCCGGCCCGCACAGCACGCACACGGGCGTGTCGTCGGCTCCACCGCAGCCGCTGCGCGCCGGCGAGCGGTTCCTGGACCTGACGATGGCCGAGGCCTACACGCCCACGCCGCCGGAGGGCGGCACGGACGAGTACCGGTGCCAGATGATCGATCCGGGCCTGACCAAGGCGGCATTCCTGACCGGGACCCAATTCGCACCGGAGAACGTCGCCATCGCGCACCACGCCATCGTGTACGCGGTGCCGCCGGCCGGTGCTGCCGCGGTGCGCGAGCAGGACGCGAAGACCCCTGGTCTCGGCTGGCAGTGTTTCGGCGGGACCGGTGTGGCCGGCGCCGAGGTCGAAGAGGGAGATGCGGCGTGGGTGGACACTTGGGCGCCGGGCGCCACGGAGACGCTGCTCGACCAGGACGCCGGCTACAAGCTGGAGCCGGGCAGCCTGCTCGTCCTCCAGATCCACTACAACCTGCTCGCGACCGACGGCAAGCCGGTCGGGTCGGACCGCTCCGCGGTGCGGCTGCGGCTGACGGACGGCACGCCGCAGACCCGGGAACTCGAAACCTGGTCGGTCGACGCGCCGACCGACCTGCCCTGCGCCGCCGACGAGTCGGGTCCGCTCTGTGATCGGGCGGCCTCGATCGCCGACGTGACGAAGCGGTTCGGGCCGGACGTCGGCGAAATGGCGGACCGTCAGGTGGAGGAGTGCAGCGGGGGCACGCCGAAGCCCGGTAACACCCAGACCTGCGACCACCCGGTGGAGGAGCCGATGACGCTGTTCGCCGGTTTCGGCCACATGCACATGCTCGGGCGGGCCTTGAAGGTCGAACTCAACCCAGGCACCCCGAAGGCCAAGGTCGTGCTGGACGTGCCGCAGTTCGACTTCGACAACCAGCGGCTGATGACGCTGCCGTCGCCGGTGGAGGTCGGTCCGGGGGACACGCTGCGGGTCACGTGTACGCACGACGCAGGGCTGCGCAAACAGCTGCCGCAGCTGAAGAAGCTGCCGCCGCGCTACGTGGTCTGGGGCGACGGCACCAGCGACGAGATGTGCACGGGCATCATGACGGTCTCCCCCCGCAAGTCCTGAGGAAGCGGAACTACGGTCGCGCCTTCGACGGACGCGGGAGATGCAATGCTAAACCGGCCGGGTGAGTCTCAGGTTGTAGGCGAGGATGACGGCCTGGATCCGGTCCCGTGCGCCGATCTTGGCGAGGACCCGCCCGACGTGGGTCTTCACCGTCGACTCCGACAGCGTGAACCGTTGCGCGATCTCGCCGTTGGTGAGGCCGTGGCCGATGGCGACGAGGACCTCGCGCTCACGGTCGGTGAGGAAGTCCAGCCGGGGATCCTCCCGCACGGGCCCGCAGAGGTCATCCTCGAGCTGGTCGGCGAACGCGTCGAGCAGCCGCCGAGTCAGCGCCGGCGCGATCACCGCGTCCCCGGCGGCGACGGCCCGGATCCCGGCGAGCAGTTCCTCCGGGCGGATGTCCTTGAGCAGGAAACCGCTCGCCCCGGCCCGCAGCGCGGCGAACGCGTACCGATCCGAGTCGAACGTGGTCAGCACCAGCACCCGCGAACGCCCACCGGTGGCGACGATGCGCCGGGTGGCTTCGATCCCGTCGACGCCCGGCATGCGGATGTCCATCAGCACCACGTCGGGACGCAGTTCGGTGATCCGCCGAACGGCCTCGGCGCCGTTCTCGGCCTCGCCGACGATCTCGGTGTCGGGGGTGTGCTCCAGCAGCATGCGGAAGCCGAAGCGCTGCAGCGGCTGGGCGTCCGCCACGAGCACAGAGATCATGAATGGCTGCCTTTCAGGGGCGCGGCCGTCCGGTACGGGCCGGCGCTGACCGTGCCGCTGTGAAGCGCGGCGCGTTCGGCGATGCCGAGACGCGTCGCCCGGCGATGCCTAACTTCATACTGAGCGATCCTGAGACGACTGTTAAAACGTACGCGGGTCGTGCGGGGAGACCGAGATCCGTGCCAGGGATCCGGTGATCGGCCCGCTATCACGCCGCTCTGAGTGCCTGGTATGTGGCGAAGTCGGCGGCGCGGCGCAGGTCGCTGGCTCCCGTCGGCACATCGCCGGGCGGCCCCCGCACCGGCTCCGGATCGCCCCGGTCGCGGCGGCCACGGTGGGGTGGGCGCGCGACCGGATCGGCGGGACGCTGGGGGAGCAGCGCCATGAGTTCCGCGTAAGACGGCAGTGCGGAAGCTGGCAAGGCGGCGATCTGCTCCACGACCTCGGTGTCGGTTTCGACGGCGTACACCTACCGGCCGAGCCTCGCGCGGGTCACCGGCCACGGCTCAGTCGCCACTGTCTCACCGGCTGACAGTTGCTCGGCGCGTTCGAGCATCCGTCGATGGGCGCGTTCGTCGCGGGAGGACCACGCGACCCGCTGCCAGCGGCGAAGTAGCGCCAGGACGCCGGTGAGCTCCAGGGTCTCGACTGCCTCGTTCATCGCCTGGCGGTACTCCCGGTCGAAGTCACCGGCTTCCTCTGGAAGCAACGCGGCCCGGATCGGGTTCGGGCTGGCGGCGGGCATTCCCGGCTCGTCAGGTGCTGGAGCTGGTGCGGGCATGCGCCACGATAAACCACGACAGGCGGCTGCCGACTCGATCGCTGTCGACGCCACGACGGTTCCAGAGCGTCCGGCTGGCAGGAGCTGACGGCGTGGGATCCGACGATATTCATCACCGGCACCGTCTATTGAATTGCGAGTGCTCTCCGGTAGCCAGAAGGGGAGTGGCCACGGCTTGGGAATCGGTATATCAACCGTATGTATACCTGCTTAATGCGGGAATGCACTGCTTCTGCTGACCGGCCCGGGTGCGTGAGGTGAGGACAGAAGGTCCATTCTCCGCCGGATTCCGGCGACGCTCGCCCAGCTCGCCTGCGGCGGGGTCAGGGCGGTGGCGGCCTTGCCGGTGTCAGACCTGCCGTCCGGTGTACCGGGGGTTGGCCAGGATGCTCGCGACGGTCTGCACCGTCCAGGGGCCGCCGTCGCGGTGAGGATTGCGGTCGGTTCCGGATCAGTTCGGCAGCCGGACGGCGATGATCCGGATGTTGATCACCCTGAGCCCCCAGGCGCTGCGCCGCACGTCGAAATTCTTGCGGCCCTACATCCAAGCCGCACGGGAACGAGACGAGGTCCGGACGGCCCTCGACGTCGATGACGCCAGCGAATGGCTGGCCCGGATGCTCTTGTCGTTCACGGTTTTCCAGACCTCGATCGCGTACGAGGCGGACGATCCCGAGTCGGTGAGCTCGTTCGTGCGGCGGTACGCCATCGATGGCCTGACCGGGGCGTGAGTCCGGCGGCGACCCGTCGCCGGGCCGCCGCCGTGGTCAGCTGTCGATCGTCGTGTCCGTGACCTGATCCCGTAGGACGCTTTTGACGAGTTTCCCGCTCGCGGTCCGTGGCAGTGGCTCCGACGTGAGGTGCCATTGCGTCGGCACCTTGTAGTGGGCCAGGCCGCTGCGGCACCACTCGGTCAGCTCTGCGGTACCCACAGAGCTCGCCGGCTCGGTGACCACGACGGCGCACACCGCGTCGCCGGTGACGTCGTCGTCGACCGCGAAGACGGCGGCTTCCAGCACGTCCGGATGCTCGTCCAACCGGTACTCGACCTCGGTGGGGGACACGTTCTCGGCACTGACGAGGATCATGTCCCTGGCGCGGGAGTCGATGTAGAGCAGACCGCTCCGGAGGCGCGCCATGTCGCCCATCGCCAGCCAGCCTCCGGGCTTGAGCACTGCGGCGGAGGCAGCCGGGTCGTTCCAGTAGCCGAGCATCAGGTACGGGCTGCGGACGTGGACCTCGCCGAGCTCACCCTCCGGTACGGGTGCGCCGAGGGGATCCCTCAGCTCGACCGTTGTGGTGGGGAAGACCCGGCCGGTCGAGGTGGGATGAGCGGCGTACTCCGGCCCATTGATGCTCGCGACCGTGGCGCCGGCCTCGGTGCTGGTGTACCCCATGCCCAGTGCGTGGGACGCACTGGGGAACGCGTCCCGCAGGCTGCGTTGCACCGCCGGGCTGACCGGGGCGCCGCCGACTCCGAGTACGCGGACGCTGCTGGTGTCGGAGCGTCCGAGAGCGGGAGACGCGCACAGGCGCGGGGCGGCGCTGCCGAGCGCCATCCACATGGTCACCCGCTCCTGCTCGATCACGCGGAGGACGCGTTCCGGGTCGAAGCGGCCGGGGACGAGGACCATCTCGGATCCCTTGGCCAGCGCGGGGAAGACCGCGCCGTACAACATCGAGACGTGGAACAGCGGGGATGTCACCAAGACGACGTCGTCGCTCGCGGGAACCGGGTCGTCGGCGGCCGGCACCGGCTGCCCGAAGAACGCGACCCGGGCCGCGGTCTCGGCGAGGCCGACCAGCTGGAGGTGTCCGGACACCGCCCGGTGGGGCACGGTGACCGCTTTCGCCCGGCCGGTCGTGCCGCTGGTGAAGATCAACATCGCCGGGTCGTCTTCGCTGACCGGCGTCGGCGCGGGACTGAGCCGGCGGTGCCGATCCAGCACGGCCGGGAGGTCCTCGTCCATTCGGAGCATGGGGAGCGCCAGCCCTGACTCGGCGGCGCGTTGGAGACGAGGTCCGTCGCCGATCATTAGGACCGGCTCCACCAGGTGGGCGGCCGCGGTGAACTCGTCGACCGTCCACCATCCGTTGAAGGCGGTCGGAAGTGCGCCCGCGACGGTGATCGCCCAGAAGGAGACGATCCACTCCCAGCGGTTGGCGGCGTAGAGCGCGACTCGGTCTCCGGGCCGTACGCGGAACTCGGTCTGCAGGGCGGCAGCGAGCGCGTCGACCAGCTCCGCGTGCGTCCGGAAGTCGAGTCGTACGTCGCCATCGACGAGGTACGTGCGGGTGTCGTGGCGTCGCGAGGTCTGGAATAGGTCGCGCAGCGAGGGAATGCGATGGCGGAACACCGGCATCGGGTTCCCTCGGACGTCCTCTTCCATGATCTCGAACGGGGCACCGGGCGCGGTGAGCGTCTGACGGGCCTGCCGTAGCAGGGTGGTAACCGTTTCGTCGGCTGTGGGTTTCGATTCGTTCAGGGGCATGGGTCCGGTACCTCGCTGACTGCACGACGACATTGGGGAGCGACAGCACGTCGAAGGAGCCGCTGCCGGCTGCGGAGGGCGGCCGGCAGCGGCGGGGGGTTCGGGTCAGCCGACCCGGCCGGACCAGTTCTGGGCGTCCCGGAGGACGTCGCGGAATGGCTTGCGGGAGTCGAACGACGGCTCGCGGGGCAGTCCGAGCACGCGTTCGCCGATCGAGTTGCGTTGCATCTCGCAGGTTCCGCCCGCGATCGCCATGAACCTGCCGTTCAGCAGCCCAGTGGCGGCATCGGCGGCGGGTGAGTCGGTGCTGTCCCAGACGACTGCGTGGTCGGTGGCGATCTCCATCGCGAACGCGGCCCGGCGCGGATCGAAGACGCCGGACATGAGCTTGCCGTACGAGGCGATGTTGGCGCCCCGGGCGGGATCTGTTGCCATGAGCGCGCCCACCCGGCGCGCCATGGCCGCGCGAACCAGGTCGTCGACGTGAGCCTTGGCGAGGAGATCGCGAGCGTGTGGATCGCCGAGACGGCCGGCTGCCGTGGCGAGGTCCACCAGGTCGGGCGCGATCACGCTGGGCTTCGCGGGCGGCGTCGCGGACCCACCGCCGCCGCCGCGCTCGAAGAACAGCATCGTTTGCGTGACGGTCCAGCCGTCGTCGACCTGCCCGACGACGTCGTCATCGGTCAGTTCGACGTCGTCGAAGAACTCTTGGCAGAACTCGGCGTCGCCGTTGATCTGCTTGATCCGCTGGACGGTGACACCGTTGGCGTTCGTGGGTACTGCGAACCAGGTCAGGCCGCGGTGTTTCGGTGCGTCCCAGTTGGTACGGGCCAGGCAGAGGCCGTAGTCGGCGTGGTAGGCGCCGCTGCTCCAGATCTTCGAGCCGTTGAGGATCCAGCGCTCCCCGTCCTTCACCGCTTGAGTGCGCACGCCGGCGAGATCGGAACCGGCTTCTGGGTCGGAGAAGAACTGCGCGATGAGTTCGTCGCCGGCCAGCACCCGGGGAATGTGACGCTCGAGGAATTCCGGTGATCCGTGGGCGAGCATGGTCGTCGCGCAGACGCCGAACGTGGTGCCGCCGATGACGCCGAAATCGGGGCGAGCGTAGCCCTTGGCTTCTTCGTCGAAGGCGCGCTGGTACTCCGGCCCCAGCCCTTGCCCGCCGTACTCCGTCGGCCAGGTGATGCCGGCGTAGCCGGCTTCCCACAGGCGCCGCTGCAGGGCGCGCTGCTGCGCGATGTACGCGTCGGTGCGGTGATCACTTCCGAACATCGGGTTACGGCCGCTGGGCGCGCGGCGTTCCAGGTTGGCGGCGATCCACTCCCGGGCTCGTGCCCGGTAGGCATCCAGGTCCTCGCTCATAGGTTCCCCAGCTTCAGCAGTTGTTCGCGGTGCCAGGACGGTGAGCCGAACGCGACCCGCTCGGCGGCGAGCCGACGCAGGTAGAGATGCTGATCGTGCTCCCAGGTGTAGCCGATCCCGCCGAAGACCTGGAAGCAGTTCTGCGTCAGCTCGGCGCTACGTTCGCCGACGAACGACTTCGCGGCGTGGGCCAAGGGGCCCTCGCCTGCCTCCGCCGCGGCCACCACGATCGCCTTCGACATCTCGAGCCACAGGCTGGTATCGGCTAGCAGATGCTTTATCGCCTGGAACGACCCGATGGGCCGTCCGAACGCGATGCGCGACTTCGCGTACTCCAGGGCGAGCGCGAAATTCGCGTGCATCGCGCCGACGGCTTCGGCAGCCGAGAGCACAGCGGCAATTTGCTCCTGCCGCGCGACAGCCCGTGCGGTCTCCGGACCGGGACCGCCGATGACCGGGTCCGCGGCCGGTATCACTCCGTCGAACTCGACGCGGAACCAGCGACGCGTCAGATCCAGACCGTGGAGGGGGTGGACCGTCATCCCGGGCGCGTCGGTCGGTACGAGCAGCTGAGTGGGCCCCTCCGGTGATCGGGCAGTGACCAGCAGCCAGGCGCAGTCATCGATCTCGGCCGCCGCCCCGACGACGCCGTGCAGCGCCTGCCCCCGTAGTTCGACGCCGCCGGGAATCCACGTCGCCCACGCATTGCCCTGCAGGAGGTCCGCGAGCCGCGGGTCACCGCCCGCGGTGGACAGTGCGTGGACGACCACGCTGTGTCCCACGTACGGCCCCGGCTGGAGGACCGCACCGCGTTCCGCGGCGATCATCGCGGCGTCGACCAGACCGTTGTCCGACGCGCTGCCGCCGCCGTGCGCTTCGTCGGCGAGCAGGCCGAACCAGCCGAGCCCGGCCGCCCCTTTCCGGTATCCGCTGTCGACGCCCTCCCGGCCGTCGACCCGCTCCCGGACCCTGCTGAGCGGAAACTCGTTCTGGATGAACCGGACGGTGGCGTCGAGCACCATCGTCTGCTCCTCGGTGGGAGCCGGGATCAGATCGACGGTCATGGCCTCACGCACCGGTGAAGTTCGGGTCGCGACGTTCCAGGAAGGCCTGGATGCCTTCCTTCATGTCGTCGGTGGTGTACGCGATGTGCTGGGCCCGCGCCTCGTTCTCGAGGGCCTGCTCGAAGCTCCCTTCGGCATCCAGCAGGCGTTTGATCAGGCTCAGCGCGGTGGTCGGCCCGGCCGCGAGCCGTCGGCCCCAGTCCTGTGCGGTCTTCGCCAGATCGTCGGCCGGAACGACGTTGTTGACCAATCCCCACTGCTCCGCCTGCCGGGCGTCGAGGAAGTCCCCGAAGAACGCCAATTGCTTCGCGCGCCGCAGGCCGATCTGGCGGGGGAGCGTCCACGACGTTCCGCCGTCGAGCGCGAGCCCGCGTTTGACGAAGACCTCGGCGAAGCGGGCCCGGTCGGACGCGACGATCAGGTCGCAGGCCAGCGCGAGGCCCAGGGCCACCCCAACCGCGACGCCGTCCACCGCGGCGATCGTCGGCTTCGGCAGACGCTGCAGGCGATGGATGATCTCGCCGGCGGCGCGCATCTCGTGCACGATCGCCTGGAGCGGGCGGCCGGTCAGCCCGGTGCCGCTCGGGCTGCCGCCCAGGTCCGCGCCGGCCGAGAAGTTCCCGCCGGAGCCGGTGAGGAGCAGCGCGCGGTCGGCCGGCTCGTACTGGACCTCGGTCAGGACGTCGTCGAGGGCGTTCCAGATCTCGGCGTTGATCGCGTTCTTCTTCTGCGGCCGGTTGAACGTGACCGTGACCAGCCCGTCGGAACGTTCGACCATGAGTTCGCTCATGCGCTGCCCCCTACCTTCTGGAAGAAGAACGCCTCGGCGTTGCCGTAGAGGTAGTTGTCCATGACCTCAGGCGGTAGGTAGAGCTTCGTCGCCTCGCCGACGGTCCGGGTGATCGAAAGCACCGGTGCGTCCGACGCGAAGATGACCTTGGTCTTGCCGCGGGTCCGCATGAAGTGCAGCAGGCTTTCGGGCAGGTACTTGGGTGCCCAGGCCGACGTCATCAGACGGAGGTTGGGGTACTTGCCGAGCAGCCGGATCGCGGTGTCCCACCAGGGGTCGGCGCCGTGGATCATGCAGAGCTTCAGTTCCGGGAAGCGGACGCAGACGCGGTCGAGGTAGATCGGGTTCTGCGCCTCGCCGGGGATCGGCGGGCCCGGGAGCCCGGTGTTCATGCAGAGCGGCAGTTCCAGCTCGGCACACTTCGTGTAGAGCGGGAAGTACACGGCGTCTTCAGGGTTGTACCGGCCGTCGCCCCAGAACGCCGGTCCGACGTTGGCCGAGGTCACCGGGTAGTCGGCGACCATCGACTGCAGCGTGCGCAGCGTCGGCATCGGTTTGAGCAGGTCCAGACCGCCCAGCGCGAGCGAGAACCGGTCCGGGCGGGCTTCGACGAACTTGTACGGCGACCCACCCGGCTTGCGGACGTCGGCGGTGAGCACCGCCCGCTCCACGCCGTTGGCGTCCATCTCGTCGAGGACGGACGCCATGTCCCAGGGGTCGAAAATGGAGTCGGCTCGCTTGAAGTACTCGTTCTTCACGCGGTGCATGTACTCGGCCTGCTGCTCATCACCGAAGTGGACGTTGATGAGGCAGTCGTGGACCCGGCGAGCGTCGGGCATTCAGTACTCCAGGCCGAGCAGGTCGAGGACGTTGGTGCGCATGATCTGGTCCTTCTCCGCCTCGTCGAAGGCGTGGAGTTCCTTGAGGAAGTCGGTCGGGGTCTCGAGCCCCTCGCCGTGCGGCCAGTCCGAGCCGAACAGCACCCTGTCGACGCCGATGACGTCGGCGAGCTTGCGGATGTCCTCCTCGTAGTACGGAGTCACCCAGAGGTGTTTGCGGATCGTGTCGGCGGGGTCCTCGTGGAACATGTGCGGGCTCTGGTTGGCCTGCTTGCGCAGCCGCTTGATCAGCAGGTGGATGAAGTCCGAGCCGTTCTCGATGCTGGCGATCTTCAGCGTCGGGTGCCGGTGCAGGACACCGCCGATGATGACGCTGGCGATCGTGTCGTGGATGGCCCGGTCGGAGACGAGGACGCTGGCTAGGGGGCTGGGGTTCCTGAACGGCACGAACCGTTCGGGGCCGCCCCAGGCGGCGGCGAACGTGTTGTAGCCGCTGTCGCTGAGGTGGAAGGCGACCGCGATGCCGGCCTCGGCCAGCTTCGCCCACACCTTGTCGTACTCCGGCGCGCCGAACGGCTTCGAGCGGCCGTACCCGGCCGGAATCGGGGCCGGGCGGACGTAGACGACGCGTGCACGCCGCTCGATGATCCAATCGAGCTCCTTGACCGCCGCGTCGGGGTCGGCGAACGAGAGCATCGGGGCGGAGAAGATCCGGCCCTGGTAGGCGAAACCCCAGTCCTCGTCGAGCCAGCGGTTGAATGCACTGGCGCTGGCCATCAGTGCGGGGATGTCCTTCTTCAGCGCCTCTTCGACCCCGCAGGCGAGTGTCGGCAGCATGAGGATGCCGGACAACCCCTGCTCCTCGATCATCCTGAGCCGTACGTCGTGGTCGCGGTAGGCCGGGTTCAGCGGCTCGACCTTCATCAGGTCGCGAGGGCTCACACCTTCCGGGATCTGGCCGCGGAAGAGCAGGTCCTGGCAGCCGGGAACGATGACGGGGTCGAACGTCGGGTTCGGGACGAACTCGAACAGCTCGCTACCGGCCAGCAACTCGGTGCGCTTGCCGCGCTGGATCACGCGGATCCCGCGATCCTTGTACTTCGGGTCGAGGTGCCGGGTGAACGCGTCCAGCGTCTCGTAGTAGTGGTTGTCGCTGTCGAACGGGCGGTCATAAACCACTGTGCTGGTCGTCTGCTCCGAAGCCGTCAACGTCATGGGAACACCTCCGTGGATCGGCAACCCTCGCCCCGTGCGGGATCGCCGTTGCGGTCGCCGAAACGGTAAGACACAATCTGTTCAAGTGTCCAGTGGTTGCGCCGACGATCTCGGCGGGTGAAGCGAGGGACTCGGATGGCCGACCGCGCCGGCTGGAACGGCGATGTGATTCCGCTGCGCAGTGGGACCGGTGGTGGCGTGCCACTGGAGGGGGCGATCCGCGATCGACTGCTCGACGCGACCGACCGGCTCGTGCAGCAGATCGGTGCGGGCAAAACGAGCATGGCGGACGTCGCGCGAGGGGCGGGGGTCTCGCGCGGCACCCTCTATCGGTACTTCGAATCGAGAGAAGTCCTGCTCGACGCGTTGTCCAACCGCGGCGCGGACCGGTTCTTCGCCGAGGCTGCGGCCCTCATGGAGCCGCAGCCGACGCTCTCCGCCCGGCTCGGCGCATTGTCTGAGCTCATGGTGAGGGCGATCCATCCGGACGTCGACGATCCGGAGGCCAATCGGGTGGCCATGGTTCGCATGCTCGCCACCCAGGGCGCGCATGCGCTGGTGCGGACGGCGCGGCTTCTGCGCCCGTTCCTGGAGAGCGCGCGCCGGAACGGCGAGGTGCGGTCCGATCTCGACGTTGCGGATGCCAGCGAGTGGCTGGCCCGGATCATCCTTTCCTTCACGGTCTTCCAGGCTTCGATCGCGTATGCGGCGGACGATCCGGCGTCGGTTGCCTCGTTCGTGCAGCGGTACGCGATCGACGGCCTCACCTAGCCGTGGTGACCGGAGCGGATACGCTCCTGCCCTTACTGCCCCCGAGTTGTCGTCGTGCCGCATGAGGTCGATCACGGTCTTCGCTGCGCTCCCGTACCGACGGCCCGGCCGAGAGGTCCCGCACCTCAACACGCAGGTGCGGGACCTCGTAACGAGCTACCGCTTACGCGGTGCCCTCGTCGCCGTTCAGCAGGTCACGCGCGGCCCAAGTGCCGAGCAGTTGGTACGCGGTCGACCTCGACCAACGGCCCTTGCCGCTCGGAGTGAGGTAGCCGCCGGCGTTCATCGCGTCACTGATCGCCTGGGGGCGAAGACCTGACCGGTGCAGCTCGACGACCTTCCGGACCACCTCGTCCGGGCAGGACCGTTTCCGGCCTGCCCGGCGACCGCTCACCTGGAGCCGCCGGACGACCGGCGCCGCCGGGCAGGACGCCGACGGCGCGTCGACTTCGGCTGCTCGGTCGCCTCGCCGTCGGGGTTCCATCGCAGCAGATCCCGAACGAGCGAGTGCGCCCGGCGCGCCCGCGCCGGGTCCTTGCTGAACAGGGCCACCCACAGGGCGACGCCGACGAAGAGCGCAGCCACGAAGGTCACGCCGCACACCCAGTAGACGACCGGTGTGGACATGGTGGTCAGGGCATACAAAAGGAGGAACACGATTTGCCTCTCGGACGAGGAGAGGACGAATCGCGCTGCGGCGGCGTCAGATCAGCGCGAAACGCCCGTAGGGGCCTTGAAGCCGCCCTACGGGGGTCGGTCCGCGCACCAGCCGGACGGAGGAGGCGAGCATCTCCGATGGCGGTGCGGCCCCGCCCTGACCTATCGCAGCCCGCAGCCCTCGCACCCGAACCCACTGGAGAAGCGAAGCGATACGGGCATGCGCCGCGGCGAGCCTCGCGTTGATGTGCCACGGGGCGATCCGGAAACGCGGTACCGGCTGAGGGTCCCAAAGCGGGGCGAGCATCCGGCTGACCGCGCGGAAGTGCTTGCGATAGAAGTCGTCAAAGGACTCCTTCACAAGCCACCACCTGGAGCGTCGCAGGTCACCGGCTGGACCTCATCAGGTACAGCGACACTCTCGGCGACGTCCACAGCGACAGCGTAAGGTCTCCCGCCGACCGTCTTGTAATTCTCCTGCCCGGCGGTCGCGCCCAGCGGGAGTACGGTGACCCGAGCGGCGAGGCGCAACTGCCGGTAGGGCTTCCCCGGGCGCAATAGCCGTCGAACCGCCGCTCCGTTGCAGGTGGGACGCGCGAGTCAGCGTGGTCGCGGTGCGCGTAATCGATCCCGTCTGTCCTCTGATCGGCGTGTCGCAAGGCCGCTTCCGCCGCGGTAGCGGCAGTCGGCGTCGCGGAGGGCGGCGGCCGCGGCGGCCCGTCGGCCTGGTCAAGGCGGTCGGTGGCACACCGGACTTGCTGGGCGGGCTCGATCGTGATGCGTCAGCGGGAAGAAGTGGCCGGTTGCTGCGCGAAGGTGTGACCCAACGCAGTCATGGCTTGGTCGCGAAGAGGTCCCAGGTCGCCGACGCCACGGCGCCGACTCCGAGGCCGACGCTCGCGGTCCAGAAAGGATTGTCGGTCGCATCCAGCAGGAGCAGAGCCAAGCCGGCGAGTAGACCCGCGACGGCGCCGACGAACGCGCCGAGCGTGATTCGCGCGACCCGACGGGACCAGTTGACCTGTCCGGCGTTGTGCTCTGTTCTCATGTCCGCCCCCTTACCCGTCCGCGCGGCAGGCCACGCCTGAATGCGTGCTGCGGCGGCCGCTGCGGAAGCCCTTCGTCGTCGCCAGCGTTCGCGGGCGAACGTTCTGGCTGTCGCGGCGGCGAGCGAGCCGAGCGGGGATCCGCGGGGTGCTTATCGTCGTAGTTGACGGCCGCCCCGGCGTACAGCTCGTCGGAGACGCGGTCTCCGAACGGATTTAGCGTGAGGGCGGCCTCCAGCTTGTCGGATCACCCCCCACCGACGAAATCCCTCAGTCCCGCCCGGCGCCATACAGGTAGACGACGCCCTCGGCAGTTTCGAGTAGTAGCTCAGCTCGTCCGCCGGGGGACCTTGCGGACCTTTGCTGAGGCATCCCCTTCGGCATCCACGGCCATGTTCGCCCCAACCTGAGCATCCAGCGTCACCCTGCGCGGCTATCCTTCGGATCTGTTCGCAGGTCACGCTGAGTGATCTCGGGTTGCGCCCTCATATCGGCACGTCCGCCGGACAGCACCTGCCACGTATTGAGCATGATGCCGACGTCGGTCGTCAGGGTTGCTCGTCGTGGAGGACGCTGCTGTACCGGTAGAGCAGGTGGGTGTAGAGGCGCCCCGCGAGGCTCGGCCGGAGCGACCGGGAGAGCGCGGCGAGCGGAGAGGGCGGCACCCGGTTCGTGCTCTCGCTGGCGGCCAGCCTGGCGACCAGGCGCACCCGGCGGGCGCGCCGGGCCTCGTAGCCGCGCAGTGCCGGCTCGACGGCAGCGTGACGCAGGGCGCGCGTCAACAGCCAGGCGTCCTCGATCGCCTGGTTGGCGCCCTGAGCCTGGGACGGAGGGAACACATGGGCGGCGTCCCCTAGCAGCGTGACCGTGCCGGTGCCCCAGCGCCGGGGTACCTCGTGCAGCAGGTGTGGGTAGCGGCCGATGTCCGCGTCCCGGATCCCGTCCAGGAGCTCCGGAACTGGCTCGGTGTAGGCGGCGAATACTTCCGTAACTGGGTGGCGACGCCGGTTCCCGGTGCGAGGTCGCCGACTCGCACGTCGAACCACCACTGGCATCGCCCCTCACCGGCAGGCAGCAAGCCGACCATCCCGGCTCTGCCCACGACGATGCGTCCGATCCGGCCAGCGGCGAAGCCGGGCAGAATACGGGTGAGGCCCTGCCAGGTGTCCCAGCCGACTGGCTTGGCTTCCGGCGGCCCGAGCACGCTCCGCCGGACGACCGAACGGTATCCGTCCGCGCCGACGATGACATCGGCCCGCACGGCCTCGCCATCGGTCAGCACGGCCGCGGGCGGCCCGTCGACCCGTGCCGACTCGACCCGAGCGCCGTAGCGGATCACCTCCGCCGGCAGTCCATCGGTCAACCGGCCGATCAGATCGGCCCGGGCGATCGCGCGGACTCCGAAGCCTGTACGTGCGCGCATCGGTGCCAGGTCCACCTCCATGATCGGGCGGCCGGAGGCGCTCGTCGTGCGCAGCACTTCGAACTCGCTACCGAGGTCGGAGACGTCCACGCCCAGCCCGGCCAGCGCCGCCGCCCCGTTGCTGAAGATGCTGACCGCCGCGCCGCCCGTTGCCGGGCCGTCACCGCGCTCGAGCACGGTGACTCGATGACCGTCGATGAGCAGGCCGTGAGCCAGTGCCAGCCCGCCGATTCCGCCGCCGACGACGAGCACGTCCATGATTTCCCCGCATTCCCGGGCCGTGATCGCGGCGAACCGGATGCGCGCCGCGAACTGCGATTCCGCGACTCGACGATCCTCTTCACGCGCACCCGGCGCGTCAGTCGCTCGACGGCATCGCACGTACGCGTCGGTGCGTAGGCGCGGGATGCGTGCCGCGACGGCCGGTGACTAGCTCGGCGGGCGTACCGGCGCAGGGCTGCGCGTCCGCCTCGGATTGGTCCTTTTTGGCGTCTCGGGGGCGTCGCCTACCGAGGGTCGTCGGCGGGTCCATATACGCGCGTCGACGTACGACGGATGACGTCACAGGGATGACGAAGAGGCGTTCTCGGACCGACAGGGTGTAGGCGAGACCCGAGGAGGATTCCTATGTACGCACGGAGGCAGCGCCGCACGGTTCTGGTCCGCGCATTCGCGAGCATCCTCGCGATCGCTACCCTCTCCGTCGGAGCCCTGCCCGCCCAGGCCGGGACCGGCGATGACAACCGCGCGGTGGCGCAATGGGCGCAACACGCGGCCCGGCCACTGACGACGATCGATCCGGCGGCTCCGCTCACCGATCTCGGACACCTTCGCCGTGCGATCGCCGACGCGAAGATCGTCGGGCTCGGTGAGGCGGTGCACGGCGCCGCGGAGATCACGGCGCTGAAGCACCGAGTACTCCGGCTCCTAGTGGAGGGCCTCGGCTACCGGACCATCGCCTGGGAGGAGGACTGGAGCCTCGGTCTGCGGATCAATCAGTATCTGCGGACCGGCGAGGGCGACCTGGCGGGCCTGGTGGGCGCAATGAGCACTGCCTGGCGATCCACGGACGTCGCGGACGTACTGCGGTGGATCCGTGCCTGGAACGTCCGTCACCACGACGACGTGACGTTCGTGGGTGTCGAGGGGTACGGGACCCGTCCGGCGGTCTACCAGCTGGTGGAGGCTTACGTTGCCGAGCGTGCGCCCGACCGGCTGGCCCAGGTACGCACCCACCTGAGGCCGCTGACGCCGAAGAGCGACGACATGCGGGTCCATGCGCAGTGGTACGCGCAGCAGGTCCGCGACAAGGCGCCCTACGTTCGGCACGCTCGGGACTTGTACCGGCTGGTCACCTCGGTGCCACATGAGCCCGGAGACCGTAGGCACGAACTACACCTGCAGCACGCCCGGCAGATCGTGGGCTTCTACGAACAGTTCGCGGATTCCAACCCGCTCGCCTACCGCGACGCGCACGCCGCGAAGAACCTGCGGTGGACGCAACAGTTCTTCGGCGACAAGGTCGCCTACTGGGCGGCCAGCGGGCATACCGTCGATGGCGCAGCGTTGCAGTTGACCTACGCGCAGTATCTGGCCTCGAAGTTCGCCAGCGTCGGCTCCTTCATCCGCGACTGGTACGGGCGTCGTTACCTGTCGATCGGCTTCACGCTCGACCGCGGCAGCGCGGCCCCCGACGGGCAGGCCGTGGCGTTGCCGCCGGCTGCGCCCGACTGGCTGGAAGCCCCGTTCCGAGCCGTCCGCGCCGACCAGTTCTCCCTCGACCTGCGGGGGCGCGTTCCCGGTCCGGTACACACGTGGCTCGACGCACCCACCCGGACCCGCGGCGTCCCGGAGGACGGACTCGCGTCCTACCTGTCCGGCGGAACACCACGGCAGTGGTTCGACGTCGTCGTTCACCGTCATGTCGTCACTCCGGTAAGCGCCGGCTAGCTGGTCAACCACCGCCCTGGCCCGCCAGGGCGGTGGTTGACCACCTCCTCTGCTGACCGCGCATCGACGTCGAGGCGCGACTCCCTCACGTATTACCGATCACCGGGCAACATGCTGCGCGTGGTGGGGGTCCGCCGGTTGGCTCGGGCCGCCGTCGGACTCCTGTGAGGAGGCTCGCGACGTCCTCCAGAGTTCCTGCGCGGCGTACGCGATCGGGCCGACCACCAGCACAGTGCCCATCAGGGCCAGACCCGCGAGCGGAAACGATCCGGTACTCGTCGACGCAGCGTCCAGGCCCGCGCCGACAGCGAGCGACAGCGCCGTGGTCGCGCCCACCACCGCGGTCCACCGCAGCTGCGCGAAAGCGATCGAACGGGCCATGGCGACGACGGCCACACCGACCCCGAGCATCCAGCCCGCGCTCCAGAAGCTGATGGCAGGCCAGTCGGTGACCCACGAGGACGCGAGGTTGCCGAGCCCGACGGTGGGGACCGTCGGCGTGTACTCGGTGTAGTTCGATTCGACACGCTCGACCGCCGACCGGAAAAGCCGGAACGTGAACGTCGCGCGGGCCCCGCGATCTCGGAACGCCAGGGAGAGCACACCGCCGACGGTGAGGATCACGCACAGCGCCGAGAGCGTCAGCAGGGCCCGGGCCGGACGGGCGTCCGCGAGCCGCGGGGACGTGACCGGGGCCCGAGGCCCCCGCACGGCGAAGGCGAGGAGTGGCAGGGCCGCCAACGCGAGGGCGAAGAACGATCCGGTCGCCGGCCGGGTCAGGGATTCGAGTCGGTCGGCGTGGAACGCCCATCCCAGCCACGGCCACGAGGTGAGACCCGGCTCGAGCTTCGAGAGCACGCGGAGCAGCACCAGCCCGATCAGGCTGGCCGCCGTGACCCCGGCCCAGACCCATCGGCGCGCGGCTGTCGCCACGATCGCCGCGTACAGGGCGCAGAAGGGCATTGGCCCGGTCAGGCTCAGCCCGTGGGCGTACACCTCGGGGTCCGCCGCCAGCTGGTGCGCGGACAGCAGCCCGATCTGGATCGCCTGTGCCGCGCCCGCCACCAGGACTAGCACCACGATCGCGAGCAGCCCCGGGTGCGGGATCAGCCGCCGCGCCCGACGGCCTTCCGCCCCGCCCGCGGCGACCGCGTGTGCACTCGTTCCCGCGGGCGCTGGCCCTGCCGTCCCGCCGTGCGTCATCCCCGGGTGCGTCGGCATCCCCACTTCGGGGGGTGCGCTCGCGCGTGCAGACGACGCCCCGCCCCGGTCCGCGCCTGCCACATTCGGGACCGGCGCTGCCGCACCCGAGGCCGGGCTTGCGACGCTCGGGACCGGGCCTGCGACGCTCGGGACCGGGCCTCTCGGGGCCGGGGTCGGGGGCGACGGCGCGCCCGCCTGGACCGCGGCCACCCGCAGCGTCCCCAGCGCCACCACGAGCTCCGGCTGCTCCAACGCGACCGGCGGCACCCCCAGCGCCCGGTGCAGCAACGTCCCCACCAGCGGAATCCGCGAGGATCCACCCACGAGGAAGACCCCGGCCAGGTTCTTCGCGCTCACGCCGGCGCCGAACAGCGTCGACGTCGTCAGCGCCACCGTCCGATCGAGCCACGGACGCGCCAGCGCCTCGAACTCCTCGCGCGTCACCGGCACGTCGATCTCCAGCACCGGAACCGGGATCAGCGTCGAGCTGGCGCGGCTGAGCTGCTCTTTCGCCGCCCGGACGTCCGCCCAGAGCAGCCGGCGGTACTTCCGGTCGGTGGCCGTCGCCGGACGGTCGATGCGCCGCCAGCCGTCCGCGTCCCGTGCCGCCGCGACCGCACCCACGTGCGCGACCAGCGCGGCGTCCAGATCGACGCCGCCGACATCGTCCAAGCCCGCCGTCGCGAGGACCTCCCAGCCCTGGTCGGGACGGCGGCGCAGCACGTTCACGTCGAACGTTCCACCGCCGAAGTCATAGACCACCACGGTGGAGCCCGGGTCGACCCGCTGACCGAGAACCCCGGTGAAGTGCGCGGCGGCGGCCACCGGCTCGGGCACCAGCTCGGGCTCCTCGAGCCCTGCCCTGGCAGCGGCTTCCAGCAGTACGGCCCGCCGGTGCGTTCTCCACTCGGCCGGATGGCTCAGTACGACCCGGGTGGGCGGCCCGCCCATCGTCCGCTGCGCCTCGCCGGCGGCCCGTGCGAGTACCGCGCCGATCGCCGCGGCAACAGGCACCTCCGCCGTTCCGAGCAGCAACTCGCGTTCGTCGATGTGCCGCTTGGGATTCGGTTCGTACCGGCCGGGGTCGATCCGCGCGCCACGCTCCGCGTCCGTGCCGACCACCAAACCACCTGCGTCCGGCGCGTACACACCGGACGGAAGGAGCAGCGACGCGTCGAACAGCATCGGCTCCGGTTTACCGCCCTGCGGCTCCACGACGACGACCGTGTGGGAAGTGCCGTAGTCGATCCCCAACCCGTACGCCACGCACGGAAGGTACCGTCCCGCCGACCGGCACGATCATCCGCACCGATAGACCCGCGGCGCTGGGCTCGCGCGATACCCGCCTACCCGTCGCCGCGGGGCCGGGCCGACCGAGGTGGGTGCGGGTGCCGGATGCCGCTGCCCCAGCCCACTTCCCAGCCCTCGGCGTCGTCGAAGTAGTCGGCGTACGCGTTGGCAGCGAGCGGTATTGGCAGGGTGTTCTATTCCTGCGAGCTGGGGTTCGTACTCAGGTCACCGGCGGCGGGCTTCCGCCGTCAGTGAGGCAGTGCCGTAGCTGTTGTCGTCCGGGTTCAGCGTCACGCCCGGTGCAGCGAGCTCGTCGAGGTGGTTGAGGATCTAGGTGGGGCGGTATTGCCGCTGGCAGTTGCGGTTCGCTGGCTCCGTCGGGCGCGGGCGTGGCTCGCTGAGGCGACGCCTGGGTGGTTGATCGCCCGCGGGTTCGGTCCCAGGCCCGCTTCCGGATTAGCGGGCGCGGACCTGGGGCCGTGGGTCAGCGCGCGATGATCGGCAGCACCAGTCGGCTGGGCCGGGCGCCCCCGTGGTGAATGGTGGTGTCGGCGACGACCATGTCTTCACTTGAAGCCCGAGAAAGGATCTCGACGTGCGCGCTCTTGCTGTGGACGCCGTACCGGCGACCCCGGTGCTGACCGACCTCCCGACACCGCAGCCCGAGGCCGGTGAGCTGCTGGTGAAGGTGGTCGCGACGTCGATCAACGGCTTCGACGCCGCGACGGCCGCCGGTTATGTGCAAGGGATGATGGAGCACCGGTTCCCGCTGGTGACCGGCAAAGACTTCGCGGGTGTGGTGGAGAGTGCCGCTGAGGACTTCGCCGTCGGTGACCAGGTCTTCGGCGTCGTCACGAAGTCTTTTCTCGGGACCGGGTCGCACGGCGAGTACGTCACGGGGGGCGTGGGCGCGATCGCGCTGCAGTACGCGGTGGCCGCGGGTGCGCGGGTGATCGCGACTGCCCGCCCGGGCACCGAGACCGAATTCGTCCGCGACCTGGGCGGCACGGATGTGCAGATCGTCGACTACACCGCGGACCTGGCCGCGCAGGTCAGCGAGCCCGTCGACGTCGTGCTGCATTTCGCCGGTGACGGCGCCGCGCTGGCGGCGCTGCTCCAGAAGGGCGGTCGGCTGGCCTCGACGCTGGGCTTCGCGCCCGAGGCGGAGGTCACCGCCACCGCAGTCATGGCCGCGCCGACCCGGGAGACACTCGACCGGCTGGCCGCCGACGCCGCCGCGGGACGGCTGCGCGTGCCGGTCACCCGCCGGTACGCCTTCGACGACGCGGCGACCGCGTTCGCCGACTTCGGCGCCGGCGCGCTCGGCAAGCTCGCGATCGACGTCGCCTGATGCCGACGCTCGCCATCGTCGGCGCCGGACCGGGCCTCGGCCTCTCCATCGCCGAAATTTTCGGCCGCAACGGATTCCGGGTCGCGCTGATCTCGCGGAACCAGGAGAAACTCGACGGACTCGCGGCCCGGTTGAGCGAGGCCGGGATCGGGGCCGCGGGCTTCGCCGCCGACGTCCTCGACCGGCCCTCGCTGACCGCCGCGCTCGCCGCCGCGGCCGAGCGGTTCGGAACGATCGACGTGCTGGAGTACTCGCCGGCGCCCCACACCGCCTCCCCGAGCCTGGCCATGGCCGACGTGGTCGACGTGGTCGACGTGACACCGGAGAACCTCCAGCCCCAACTGGAGTACTACCTGTACGGGGCGGTCACCGCGGCGAAGGCGGTGCTGCCGGCCATGCTCGCGGCGGGCGCCGGCACGCTCCTGTTCACCACCGGCGCGGGCTCGGTGACTCCGATCCCGCCGATGGGCAACGTCAACGCGGCCGCGGCGGCCCTGCGCCGCCGCCGAGCCCGCCGCGATCGCGCAGACCTACTGGGAGCTGTACACCCGGCGGCGGGAAGCCGAGCACCTCTACACAGCGTGACCGGTCGGGGCCCCTCGGGGCCCCGAACCGCCTACGCCGAGAAGCTGGCGCTGCGCGCCGCATGGTGGAAGATCGCGACGCGGGCCCGCGGTCCGGGCTCGCCTCCGGTACTTCCCCCACCCGGAGGCGACCGGGGCCGGTACGTCGCCGGTGAGAGGGTCGACGATCCGGTAAGTGACGGGCGTCCCGTAGTCCTGGCATTCTCGGCAGGGGACCGCCGTGCTCCTGATAGACGATGCCGAGCTCATCCCGCACCCGTAGCCCTCGCGGGCGTCGGCATTGCGGATCACCTGCATGACGTCGGTCAGGGCACTGACGATCTGGTTGATCTCTGCTCTGCGCAGGCGCTCACGACTGCCGATGGTGGGTGAGTTTGCCGCGGGTGCAGGTCGCCAGGTCGGGCGGTCAGCGGACCCAAGGGAGTTGCCGGCGGCGGATGGCCGCTGGATGAGGTCTTGAGCGAGTGACGTGGAGGCGCTGTTGTACGGTCGCTGTGGGCCCGAGGGACGCTGCGACGGAGTCTTCCGCCACGCTCGGGACTCGCAGGGTGCTGTAAGGGCGTCTCCGATCGAGAGGGAGACGCCGATGCGTCACAACCCGCACCACTTCGTCGATGATCCCGAGTTGGTCCGGCGGCTGATCCAGGAGAACCCGTGGGCGATCCTGGTGAGCGATCAGCACGGCCTCGTGGCCTCGCACTATCCGGTGATCCTCGACGAGGACTGTGACGAGCTCGCGGTTTTCACGCACGTGGGCCGGCCTGATGAGGAGCTCCACGGTTTCGGCCAACGGGAAGTCGTGCTCATCGTTCAGGGTGTGCACGGCTACGTCTCTCCGAGTTGGTACGCGCCGGGAGCTCTGCGGGCGCCGACGTGGAACTTCACCGCGGTCCACTGTTACGGGGTTCCGGAGATCCTCGACGAGGAGGCGAACCTGGAGACGCTGGCGCGGCTGGTGGAGCATTTCGAGCGTCACGTCGAGAGCCCGATGCTGCTGGATCTCGAGTGGGCGAAGCCGATCGCCAGGGGCACAGTCGGGCTCCGGCTGCCGATCAGCCGCTTCGAGTGCAAGGTCAAGATGAGCCAGGACAAGGACCGCGAGACGCAGCGGCGGGTGATCAGCGCGCTCCGCGCTTCAGGGGCCTATTCCAATCCGCGGCTGGCTGCGGAGATGCAGCGAACCCTCTCCGACGGTTGAGAGCCCCGCGCCGGTTACCCCGACGGTCCGCAGCATCGGATCGCGGGACTAGCCTGCGGTGGTGGCCGGAGCCGAACTGGACGAGTTGATCGTGGCTGACGGCGCGGCGCTGCGCGCGTGGCTGGTGGAGAATCACACCACCTCGCCTGGCGTGTGGCTCGCCCTGACCAGGAAGGGCGGCTCCGTCACCACGCTGACCTGGCAGCAGGCGGTCGACGAGGCGCTGTGCTTCGGCTGGATCGACGGCCAGGCCCGCAAGCGCGACGAGGGAAGTTCCTGGAGGCGGTTCACCCCGCGCCGGCCCCGCAGCATCTGGTCCCAACGCAACGTCGCCAACGTGGCCCGGTTGGAGGCAGCGGGCCTGATGCTGCCCCCCGGCCGCGCCGCCGTGGACGCCGCGAAGGCCGACGGGCGGTGGGCGGCCGCCTATGCTCCGCCGTCGGAAGCGGAGGTCCCGGCCGACCTGCGAGCCGCGATCGCCGCCGACCCGGCGGCGCAGGCGATGTTCGATGTGCTCACCAAGACCAACCGCTTCGCCCTCATCGGCCGGGTCAATGCGGTCAAGCGGGCCGAGACGCGGACCCGGAAGATCGCCGAGTGCGTGGCGATGCTGGCCCGGCACGAGACGATCTACCCGCAGCGAGCCAGGCCGGCGGACCCGCCGACGTCGTGACCGGGTGCCTGCCGGGATCCGCGTGATGCACCGAGGGCGTGCCGGCGGACGCCGCGGACGAGTAGGTAGCCGATCATCCACAGCTCGCCGACGGTCGCCGGGACGGACAGCGCGTCGGCGAGTGCAGGCATGCCCGGGACGAGGTAGAGGGCGAACGCGCCGAGCACGTAGCAGGCGCCGCCGATGACGAGGATCCAGCCGAGGGCGCGGGGCATCCAGCCTGAGCGAAGCACGCACCATCCCATGGGGATCAGCCACAGGCCGAAGAAGATCGTGCCGACGTTCCACAGTTCACCGCTGACCAGGTACAGCAGCTGGACGTCGGACGCGGTGTCCCCGACCGGGTCCGCGGCGAGGCCGATGGCGGTGCCCAGCAGCGCCGCGCTGCAGAGGACCACGACCGCGTTGACGAGGCCGAATGCGGCGATGCTGGCGGCGGCGACCTGGTCCACAGTGCGGAAGAGCCGGTAGAACCATACGGCTGCGAGGGCCTTGGTGAGCACGGTGAGCAGCTCGAGGGCGACGCCGAGGCGGGCGAGTGACTCGTGTTCGACGAGGTTGGCGAGGGTCGCGCCGGGGTCGCCGTCCACGAAGAGTTCGGACCGGACGAACAAGAATCCGAGCCCACCCGCGACGGCGAGGCAGAGGTAGAGCAGACCGGTCACGCGAGCGGTACGGATCAGGGGATGCATCGTGCGCCTCGACCAGGCCGACTCATCTTACGTCGTAAGGTAACCATACTGTGTAAGGTACGAGCACGAGTCAAGGGAGCCTGGCGGCAGGCAAGGCGTATCGCGTGACGGCCGGCTCTTAGCTGAGTCGGTCCAACTGCCCGATGAGCAGACCGTCGATTCCCGCCTTGATCCGCTCAGGATGCATCCGGTGGCCGGCGCGTTGGTGGAGGAAGACGGCGGCGGCCAACGGTGCGAGCAGCGCGTCGGCGAGGTATACCGCGTCGGCGTCCGGCCGCAGTTCGGCGATCAGCCCCATCAGATGGGCGTGATGCAGCGCGTACGCGCCGTTGGTGAAGCGGGCCATCGGCGTGTTCGTTTCCGCGATGAGCAGCAGCGGCGCCTCGTCCGTGAGGCGGTCGACGTAGGCGTGCAGGAACGCCCGAAGCCGCTGGTCGGCAGGCGCGCCCGGGCCCAACGGGGGCGGACCGTGCAGAAATCCGGCCTGGAACCGCTGCTCGGCCCGATCGAGCAGCGCTTGCGCCAGCCCGGCCCGGTCACCGAAGCGGCGGTAGATCGTGCCGACGCCGACCCCGGCGAGAGCGGCCACGTCGTCCATCGCCAGGCCTTCGGGCCCGTGCTCGGCCATGAGCTGGGCCGCCGCCTTGAGGATTTTTTCGCGGTTGCGGGCTGCGTCGGCGCGTTCCGCCGGTACGGCGCCCACCAGCGGTAGCTGCGAACCCACCGACCGAGCGTACCGGAACAGGTTCCGATTGACCTCGCGCATCGCGACCGGCCGCCGTACACTCGGCTCTAAGCGGAACTGGTTCCGCTTAAGTGACAAGGGGGTCCGCGTGCGCATTGAGAAGGTCACCAGCGACGGAACGCTGGCTTGGTATCGGCGCGGCGAGCAGAACATCTTTCTCGCCGACGCCGTGGATGCCACCGCCGACGCGGCGATGACGGTCGGCTTCGCGCGGTACGGGCGGGACGAGTCCAACGAGTGGACGGTCTCCTACGACGAGGCGTTGATCATCACCAAGGGTCGCTTTACCGTTCGCACCGCCGAGCGATCACTGTCGGCCGGATCCGGTGAAGTCCTCTACCTGTACGCGGGCACACCGCTGGTGTACGTCGCGGAGGAGGACACCGAATTGGTGTACGTCACGTATCCGCATTGGACGCAAGCGACGCTCGACTCGCCACACGCCGACAAGCTCACCCAGTTCCAGCCGGTGGACCAGGCCTCTTAGCGGGCGCAACTGTGCCCGCCAGGCGTCGACACCCAGCGTCAGGTCGCGGCCACTCTGCGGGTCAGTGCTCGGGCAGGGGCGTGTGGAAGTGCCGGAAGCCCTCCCGGTCGCGGCGCAGGTTCCAGATGTGGTCGGCGATCGCGGGGCGAGACCGAGCGTGCGTCTCAGCCCGATGCGAATCAGGTCGCGACGCGTCGGAAGGCTGCACGTCGTCGGTGACCGCCAGGGTGGCCAGCAGCGTCAGGCCGTCGGCCGACGGTGTGCTCGGCTCGGCGTGGTACAGGACGATCTGCAGATCGGTGCCGACGATGGCCAGCTTCTCGCGACGCAGGCGCAGGTCGCCGACGCGAGGATGCCGGATGAGGCTGATCTCGCTGCCGCCGCGCCGGATGTCGTGTCGCGCCCAGGACCGATCACGACTAGGCAGTCATTCGTCGGATTCAGCCGGGCGGAGTGGGCCGCACGCTCGATGTCATGACAACCATCGCGGAACGGCTGGACTACGAGGACTACTCGACGGTGGCGCCGCTCTTCGAACGGCACGCGAGTCTCGACGCCGGCGATCCCGAGCGCGGCGTCCTGCGTGAACGGCTCATCACCGCGCACGCGCCGCTGGCCGCGAACATCGCCCGCCGGTTCGTCAACCGCGGCGAACCGCTGGAAGACCTGACCCAGGTCGCGACGGTGGGGTTGATCCGGGCCGTCGACCGCTTCGACCCGTTCCGCGGTGTCGAATTCCTCGGGTTCGCGGTGCCGACCGTGATGGGAGAGGTCCGCCGTCACTTCCGCGACCACGGCTGGGCGGTGCGGATTCCGCGTCGGCTGATGGAGTTGCACCAGCTGATCAAGTCGGCCGTCGACGAGCTCTCCCGGCAGGGCTGGGCGCCGACGGCCGGCGAGTTGGCGACGTACCTCGGGGTGACCAAGGACGACGTGCTCATCGGCCTGGAGGCCGCGAACGCATATCACTTCGTCCCGCTGGACGCGCCGGTCTCCGCGGACCTCGGGTCGCCGCGCCTGGTCGACACACTGGGCGCCGACGATCCCGCGCTGGATCGGCTCGAGGACTGGCACGCGGTGCTTCCCGCGCTGGCCGCGCTGCGTCCCCGGGAGCGGACGATGCTCGCGCTGCGGTTCTTCGACAACCAGACCCAGAGCCAGATCGCGCGCGAGATCGGCGTCTCCCAGATGCAGGTGTCGCGCCTGCTCGGCAAGGTCCTGGCCGAGCTACGAGCCCAGCTCCTGACGAAATGAGGCCTGGCGTCGGGCTGAAGTTCCTTCCGCGGTGAGCTCGGCTCACCGCACCCGCAGGCCGCTCTGCTCGCGGACGGCGGTAGGCGTATCCCCGCACAGTCGCCGTTGCATCTCGCAGGTGCCGCGGAAGATCTCGACCAAGTCGGCGTCCTCGCCGGCCGCGCAGCGGGCCGCCCAGTCGTCGAGCGCTGCGCTCAACACGACGCTGAGGGTCTCCACCAGGATCCTGGCGCGCAGTTCCGACTGCGCGCCGCTGCCGGCCGCGACCTCGTGCTGCCGGAGCCGGCACTGCTCGGAGTCGAGCAGCAAGGAGGCGTGACGAAGGTTGTCATCGTCCCGGCAGAGGCAGCGGACGCGCATCATTCGGTGCAGGGGCGCTCGGTCGCCCGCGCTGAACGCGGCGAGGGCCTGTGCGGTGGCATGAATGAGGTCACCGAAGGTGACGCCCTCGGGCGCGGCGCGCGGGATGTGCTGACTGACCGTCTCGTAGAAGGCGCGTTTGACGCCGAGCACGGCGTCTTCTTTCGTCGGGAAGTACCGAAAGAACGTTCGTGGGGAGACCCCGGCGACGGCGGCGATGTCGTCCACGGTGGTGTGCTCCGACCCGTGGCGGGTGAAGAGATCGAACGCGGCAGCCTCAATCTCCGCCGAGGTGGTCTGTCGGCGGCGCCACCGGAGGTCAGTGATGTCACTCACGGTATCGATGCTAGCGCGTGCCGATATGGCAGTGAGTGCCACTACGCTGAGCCTGAGCACGAGCACCGAGGAGTTCTTTTGGCCCCCGCAGCCGACACCACGCAGACCGAGGCACCACCGACAGCCTTACCTGACGCCGGCGATCGGCCGTTGACCCGGGCCGACCACACCCTCATCGGCCTGCTGCTCATCTCGACGTTCGTCGTGATCTTCAACGAGACCGTCATGTCCCTGGCCTTGCCGCGGCTGATGAGCGATCTGGGGATCTCGGCGTCAACGGCTCAGTGGGTGACGACCGGGTTCCTTCTCACGATGGCCGTAGTCATTCCGGCGACCGGCTTCATCATGGAGCGCTTCAGCGTGCGGCAGGTCTTCGTGGCCGCGATGACGCTGTTCAGCACGGGCACGCTGATCGCCGCTGTCGCACCCGGTTTTCCGGTACTGCTCGCCGGCCGCATCGTCCAGGCGATGGGCACCGGGGTGATGCTGCCCCTGTTGATCACGACCGCGATGAGCCTCGTCGCGCCGAGCCGCCGTGGCCGAGTCATGGGCGTCATCTCGATCGTCATCTCGGTGGCACCGGCGATCGGCCCGACCGTCTCCGGCCTGGTCCTGTCCCGGGCGAGCTGGCGGTGGTTGTTCCTCCTCGTCCTCCCGATCGCCCTGTTCAGCTTGGCGCTCGGCGTGTGGAAGGTTCGAAACGTCACCACGCCTCGGCACGCGCATCTCGACGTGCTGTCGTTGCTGCTCTCCGCGGTCGGCTTCGGCGGCTTGATCTACGGGCTGTCCAGCCTCGGTGAGAGTGGTGGTCACGCCCCGGTCGCGCCGTGGATCCCGGTGCTGGTCGGTCTCGTCGCGCTCGGGCTGTTCGTCTGGCGCCAGCGCGCGCTGCAGCGTGGGCGCGGCCCGCTGCTGGACCTACGGGTCTTCGGCCGGCGTGACTTCACGGTCTCGACGTTCGTGACGCTGGCCGGTTTCGTCGCGCTGTTCGGTGGTCTGATCTTGATGCCGATCTACCTGCAGACCGTCCGCGGCGTGAGCACGGTCGCCGCGGGCCTGCTGGTACTCCCTGGTGGTCTCGCCATGGGTGTGCTGTCCCCGCTGGTCGGGCGGCTCTTCGACCGATTCGGACCGCGGCCGTTGGTCATCCCGGGTGCGGTCGTGCTCAGCGGCGCGCTCTGGCTGCTCGCCACCGTCGGGCCGACGACGTCGATCGGGATCGTGGTGGTGTTTCACGTCATGCTGATGTCGGCACTGGCGCTGATGGTGACGCCGTTGATGACCTCCGCTCTCGGAAGCCTCCCCGCCGACCTCTACGGCCATGGCAGTGCGGTCATCAGCACCCTGCAGCAGCTCGCCGGCGCGGCCGGCACGGCGCTGTTCATCACGGTTCTGTCCCGGGTGACGGCTTCCGAACTCGCTGGTGGCGCGAACAAAGCAACCGCAAATGTCGACGGTGTGCAAGCGGCCTTCGTCGCCGGGGGGATCGTCTCGCTCGCCGCAGTGGCGGCAGCGTTGCTGGTCCGTCGCACCGCGGCGCCCGCCGGAGAGCACGCCCCGACGCACTGACCGGCGGCGGTGCGGATTCGGCGGCTCAGTCCGAGAGCTGGCCGCTCCGCCGGAGGTAGTGCTCCAGGTGAGTGACCACGAAGCGATGATCGTCGACCTGGGGGAGTCCGGAGACCGCGATCGAGCCGATGCAGCCGCTGCCCGCGACGGTCAGGGGGAAGGCTCCGCCGTGGGCCGCGAACAGCGCGGTGTCCAGCCGCGAGTCGGTGTCGAAGTCGCCGCCTCCGGCGCGGAACAGGCAGCCGACGTAGTAGCTGGAATGGCCGTATCGGTCGACGACCGCGGCCTTGCGCTCCAGCCATCCGTCGTTGTCTGCCGACGCGCCGGGTAGGGCGGTGTGGAACAGCTGTTGCCGGCCGCGCCGGATCGTGATCGCCACCGGAAGGCGCTCGGCGTCCGCGGCGGAGCGCAGCGCGCTACCGAGGTCCCAGGCGGTGTGCTCGTCGAAGCGGGCGAAGACCAGGCGCTGCTCCTGGGCCAGGAGCGTCGAGAGCTGCTCGTCGTCGCTCATCGTGCCTCCACCGAGACGACCGCCCCGGTGCGGGCGCTGGTGCGGGCGGCGTCCAGCACGATTGCGGTGGCGACGGCGTCGGCCGCCTCGACCGGTGGCGGACCTTCGCCCCGGACGGCCGCGGCGAAGCGCGGGTAGAACAGGTCCCAGCGGCCGCGCTCGGTCGGGTGACGGCCTGCGGAGTCGCCGGAATACACGGTGCCGAAACTCTCCGCGGGCTCCACACCCCAGGCCTCGCCCAGGTCGGCCGGGCTGTGGCCGGCGACGAGCTGGTCTTCCTGGCTGTCTCCGGCGGCCAGGACATAGGTGCCCTCGGTGCCGGTCACCCGCCACCGGGGGCCGGGCGCGGACTGGCTCCAGCTGCCCCACAGCTGCGACCGTGCGCCGGACGTGTGCGTCAGGGCGACGAACACGTCGTCGTCCAGCCCGGATTCGCGGGTCCGCAGTTCCGCGTACACGGCGTGGACAGGACCGAGCAGGAACAGGGCTTGATCGACGAGGTGGCTGCCGAAGTCCAGGAGCGTCCCGCCGCCGGCCGGTCCGGGGCCCGCCTGCGGTGCGTAACGCTCGAAGCGGGACTCCAGCCGGGTGACGGTGCCCAGCGTGCCCTTGTCGACCAGGGCCCGGACCGTGCGGAAGTCCGAGTCCTCCCGGCGATTCTGATACGGGCTGAGCGCCAGCCCGAGACGCGCGCTGAGGTCGACCGTCGCGCGGGCGGCTTCGGCATCGAGCGCGAACGGTTTGTCGCAGACGACAGCCAGCCCCAACCGGAGCGCCTCTTCGGTCAGTGTGCTGTGGGTTGGGGCCGGCGTGGAGATCGCGACCGCCTCGGCGCCGAGGTCGACCAGTTCGGTCAAGCTCGCCACCGTCGCGGCGCCGGGGATCTCACGGTTGACGAGCGCGCGGCGCTCGGGTGCGGAGGACATCACCGCGATCAGGTCGCACTCCGGCGCGGAGCGGAGCAGCGGGGCGTGGAAGTACCGGGCCCCGAAGCCGTACCCGACAAGACCGAATCGCACTGGAGTCATGCGCGCACCTCTGCCCTGTCGAACGTGGCCCGGCTTCTCATTCTGATGATCCAACCAGCCGCTTCCTGCTCGCGGACGCCCGCCCCGAGGATGGTCGGTCTGTTTCCTTCGCTCGGTTTTCGATGCCGGTTGCTGTCATGGGCGACAGGCGGGCGTCCGGTCGGCCCGGTTCCGTCGGGCGTCCGCCCCGAGACAGACCCTGAGCGCAGCGAGGGAGTTTCATGACAGACCACACGCCGGAGGCCGACGCGCGGCTCCTCGAGCAGACGCTGTTCGAGGTCAAGAAGGTGATTGTCGGGCAGGACCGCCTGGTCGAGCGATTGCTGACCGCGTTGCTCGCGGGAGGGCACTGTCTTCTGGAGGGCGTGCCCGGAGTCGCCAAGACGCTCGCCGCCGAGACACTGGCGGTCGCCGTCGGCGGGTCGTTCCGCCGGATCCAGTTCACTCCTGACCTGGTGCCCTCGGACCTCATCGGCACTCGGATCTACCGGCCGAGCCAAGAGTCCTTCGATGTCGAGCTGGGGCCGGTGATGGCGAATCTCGTGCTGGCGGACGAGATCAACCGCGCGCCGGCGAAGGTGCAGTCGGCGCTGCTGGAGGTGATGGCCGAGGGCCACGTCTCCATCGGCGGCCGCACCTACCCGGTGCCGCAGCCGTTCCTCGTACTGGCCACCCAGAATCCGATCGAGAGCGAGGGCGTCTACCAGCTTCCGGAGGCCCAGCGCGACCGCTTCCTGATGCGGGTGGTCGTCGGTTATCCGGACGAGCGGGAGGAGCTGGCGATCCTCTACCGGATGGGGGGCGTCCGTCCGGTGGCGTCGCCGGTCCTGGACACCGCCACGCTGCTCCGGTTGCAAGCCCGGGCACGGGACGTGTTCGTGCACCACGCGCTCGCCGAGTACGTCGTCCGGCTGGTGTTCGCCACCCGCGACCCGGCGCGTTTCGGCCTGGCCGAGGTGGCGGGGCAGCTGGCCTACGGTGCGAGCCCGCGGGCGACCCTCGGACTGGTCGCCGCCGGGCGTGCGCTGGCGCTGCTGCGGGGCCGCGGTTACGTCCTGCCGGGCGACATCCACGATGTCGCTACGGACGTGCTGTCCCACCGACTCGTGTTGGCCTTCGACGCGGTCGCCGACGGCGTCGCGCCGGACACGATCGTGCAGCGGATCGTCGACACGGTGCCGCGCCCGACGATCGCACCCGCCCAGGAGACGCAGGGCCCGGGCCTCGGGGTGGCCGCGTGACCGCCGGCGCGTCGCTGGCCGAACTGACCCCGGAGCAACGGCTTCGCCGCCTCGAGCTGACGATCACCCGGCGGCTCGACGGGCTGCTGCACGGCTCCTACCTCGGCCTGCTGCCGGGACTCGGCAGCGAGCCGGCCGGCAGCCGGGAGTACCGGCCCGGTGAGGACGAGGTGCGACGCATGGACTGGGCGGTGACCGCCCGCACCACGACGCCGCACGTCCGCACCGTCGATGCCGACCGTGAGCTGACGACCTGGGTCCTGGCGGACGGATCTCCGAGCATGGACTTCGGCACCGCAGAGTTGGAGAAGCGGGAGCTCGCGGTCGCCGCGGTGGCCGCGGTCGGATTCCTCACCGGCAGTGCGGGCAACCGACTGGGCGCGTCGCTGGTGCGCGCGGACGGCGTCCGCCGCTTTCCGGCCCGCAGCGGCCGCACGCACCTGCTCGGTATCCTGCGGGCGCTGCTGGCCGCACCCCGGTGCCCAGCGTCGGGAGATCCGGGCGATTTCCCGGACGCGCTCGTCCAGCTCAACCGCGCCGCGGGCCGCCGAGGACTGGTGGTCGTGGTCTCCGACTTCCTCGACGGCCTCGACGAGGATGGGCTCGGACCGGCGCCACCTGCCTGGGAACAGCCGCTACGGCGGCTCGCCGCGCGCCACCAAGTCCTCGCGGTGCACGTCACGGACCCGCGTGAACTGGAGCTGCCGGACGTCGGCGTCCTTCCGGTCGTCGACCCCGAGACCGGAGCCCGGCGGGAGATCGCGACCGCCGCTCGTGGGCTGCGGGAGCGCTACGCGGAGGCTGCCCGGCAGCAGCAGGCAGCGATCGCCGCGGCGCTGCGGCGGGCCGGATCCGCCCACCTCGTCCTGCGGACCGACCGCGATTGGGTCGCGGACATCGTGCGGCACGTGTACGCGCAGCGTCGCCTCGGCCGCGGCGCCCATCGACCCGTTCTGAAGGGAGGCGTCACCGCATGAACTGGCTCTCCCCGGAGCGGCTCTGGCTGCTGCTCGGCGTCGCCGCGCTGGCCGTCGCGTACGTGCTCGCGCAGCGACGCCGCGGCCGGTACGCCGTCCGCTTCACCAACCTTCGGCTGCTCGACCGGGTCGCGCCGCAGCGCCCGGCCTGGCGTCGGCACGTCCCGGCCGGCTTGTTCCTCGTCATGCTGGTGCTGCTCGTCGTCGGTCTCGCCCGGCCGCAGGCCGAGACGCAGGTGCCCCGGGAGCAGGCGACCGTGCTGGTCGCCGTCGACGTGTCTCGTTCGATGCTCGCTTCCGACGTCGCGCCGGACCGGCTGACCGCAGCGAAGGACGCGGCTCGCGAATTCGTCGCCGGCCTGCCCGAGCAGTTCAACGTCGGGCTGATCGGCTTTGCCGGCAGCGCAGTGGTGCTCGTGCCTCCGTCGACTGACCAGGCCGCGATGGACGCCGGGATCGGCCGCCTCACCGAGCGCAGCGTCGGCCAGCCCGGCACCGCGATCGGCGACGCGATCGCCACCTCCCTCGACCAGATCCGATCGGCATCCGGCGACGCGGAAGACGAGGTGCCGCCCGCGCGGGTCGTCGTTCTCTCCGACGGCGCGAACACCGCAGGCCAGAGCCCCGAGGATGCGGCTCGGCTCGCCTCCCAGCTGGGTGTTCCGGTGGACACGATCGCCTTCGGTACGTCCGATGGGGTGATCGACGCCGGCAACGGGGGGACCTACGGAGCGCAGCAGCCGGTGCCGGTCGACGGGCAGACGCTGGAGACCGTGGCCGGGGCGACCGGCGGCCAGTACTACCAAGCCGGCAACGCCGAGGAGCTGCGCGAGGCCTACTCCGACATCGGCAGCTTGGTCGGCTACGAGATCGAGCTGCAAGACGTCTCGGCACGGTTCACCGGCGCCGGACTGGTACTCGCCGTTCTGGCGGCGCTGGCCTCGCTGCTCTGGTTCGCGCGTCTTCCGTGAAGGGACCGTTCATGTCCGGATTGGGTTACCCGCGGGGACCGGAGTTCCGCTCCCCGCATCTCCAGGCACCGCCGCTCGGGCCGTTCCCGCCGCCCGGCCCGTGGCCGCCGGTCGGCCCGGTCGCGCCGGTCGCGCCGGTTGGACGGCGCCGTCGATGGCCGTTGGTGGTGACCGGCGCCCTCACCGTCGTCGTGCTCTCGGCCGGTGCCGGCGGCGCCGCGGGCTACCTGACGGGGCACGACGGGAGCCCACCGCCGGGGGCTACCGCCACCTCCGGCATTCCGTCCGATCTGGTTGCTGCCGCGAGCCGTGCGCTGCCCGGCGTCGTGTCGGTGCAGGTGCGCACCGGATCCGGCGGCGCATCCGGCTCGGGGTTCGTCTTCGACGACCGCGGTCACATCGTGACGAACAGCCACGTGGTCACCGCTGAAGGTGGTGGCCCGGTGATGGTGGTCGGCTCCGACGGACGTCGGCTTCGAGCCGAGGTGGTCGGCACGGATCCGAGCAGTGACATCGCCGTCCTGCGGGTCGACCCATCGTCCGCGTTACGCCCGCTCGACCTCGCCGACCTGGACCGGACGCGGGTCGGAGAACCGGTTCTGGCGGTCGGTTCACCGCTGGGGCTGTCCGGCACGGTGACCGCCGGCATCGTCAGCGCCCTGGACCGGCAGGTGCGGCTCGGCGGTGCGGTGCGCCAAACCGCCGTGCAGACCGACGCATCGATCAACCCTGGCAACTCGGGAGGCCCGCTCGTCAACGCCGCCGGCGCGGTGGTAGGCGTCAACACCGCGATCGCGACGCTGGAGGGCGGTGGCTCGATCGGTATCGGGTTCGCGATCCCGGTCGACCGGGTCAGGCAGGTCGCCACCACGCTCATCGCCGGGGGATGATGGACCATGCGGTTGCTGGTCGTCGAAGACGAAGAAGACCTGGCCGAGGGCTTGCGGGTCGGGCTCTCGCGCGCCGGCTACGCCGTGGATGTCGCCGCCGACGTCGCCGAGGCGTACGACCGGCTCACTCTCCACGCGTACGACCTGATGCTGCTCGACCTGAATCTGCCTGACGGGAACGGGCTCGAGTTGTGCCGGGCCCTCCGCGCCGGTGACGTGGTCACGCCGGGTGACGGCGAGCTACGGGTGTTGATCCTCACCGCTCGCGGGGGCCTTCCCGACCGCGTCCGCGGCCTGGACGAGGGTGCGGACGACTACCTGGTCAAGCCGTTCCACCTCGCCGAACTGCAGGCCAGAGTCCGGGCGCTCCTGCGTAGGGACACCAGCGGTAACACCGCGACGCTGACGATCGGGGAGCTGATGCTGGACACCGCCCGGCACTCCGCGATGCTGCGCGGCGAATCGCTGACGCTGACCCGTAAGGAGTTCGGCGTGTGCGAGTACCTGATGACTCGGCCGGGACACGTCGTGTCCAGCGAGGAACTGCTCGAACACGTCTGGGACGCGAACGCCGATCCGTTCACCCAGACCGTTCGCGTCACGGTCGGGACGCTGCGGCGCAAGCTCGGCGACGGATGGATCGAGACTGTGGTCGGGCGTGGCTACCGCCTCCGGGACGCTGCCTGATGCGACGGCCTGAGGTCTTCCGGTCGATCCGCTTCCGGCTCACCGTGATGTATTCGACGCTGCTGTTCGCCCTGGCCGCCACCGCCCTGGGCGTGACCTACCTGGCGGTGGCGCAAACCACCGAGCCGCAGCCGATCACCCAGCGGACCGCGAAGGTCTACGGCGAGGAGTGGGAGTTTCTCGGAACTGCCACCGTGGCCGAGGTCAGCGAGATCGAGGCAGCGGTCAACTACAACACGCTGCAGAATCTGCGCACCTACTCGCTGATCGCCCTCGGTGGACTGTTCGTGGCCAGCCTGGGCATCGGCTGGGTGCTCTCCGGGCGGGTGCTGCGGCCGGTCGGCGCGATCGCCCATGCCGCGCGGGATATCCAGGCCACGGACCTGTCCCGCCGCATCCGGCTGCACGGACCGCACGACGAGCTGCGCGACCTCGCGGACACGATCGACTCGATGCTCGCCCGTCTGGAGGACGCGTTCTCCGCGCAGCGGCAGCTCATCGACGATGCCTCCCACGAGCTACGCAGCCCGCTGGCGATCATCCGTACTCACCTCGACGCGTCGCTGACCGACCCGGAGGCGACACCGGAGGAGCGGCAGCGGGCGGTCGCGATCGTTGATCGTGCGACGGCACGGATGGCGCGGCTGGTCGAGGACTTGCTGGCGACGGCACGCCGAGAAGCGGACACGGCGGTCGAGACCGATGTCGACCTGAGCGCTGTCGCGCGCGAGGCAGGGGAGGATGCCTCGCTGGCAGAACGTCCGGTCGGCGTGCGCTGCACAACGGTGCCGGGTCTGCATCTGGTCGGCGATGCGGACGCGTTGCGGCGCGCGATCGGCAATCTGCTGTCCAACGCGCTACGGCTGGCCCCGGACGACTCCACGGTGACGGTCGCCACCGGGCGGTCGAGGTCGTGGCTCTGGGTTGCGGTGGCCGACGAGGGCCCGGGAATCGCCCCGGCGGACCTGCCTCGCGTCTTCGATCGCTTCTGGCGCGGTCCGAACGGCCAGCAGACGTCGCGCGAGCGCCGCACCGGACTGGGGTTGGCGATCGTTCGGCAGATCGTCGAGTCCCACGGCGGTACGGTCGCCGTGTTCTCCACCGTCGGCATCGGGAGCACGTTCGTCCTCTGGCTCCCGGCCGCCGACCGCGAGAACGAGGATCCGCCCCCGACGATTTCTCCGTGGCCCTGATCGCTCAGCTGCCGGACGGGATGCCGCGCGGGGCGGTCGACGACGTCCCCTCGAGCGTCTTCGCCCAGTGTTCGTCGAACCAGCTGAAGATGGCGGCCGGTCGCACCCAGCCGTACCCGGCTCGCCGAATCCACCGGAGCATCTCCGGATAGGTCAGCGGCACCCCGCTGACGGCGCCGGCGCCGATCAGGCCGGTGAGGATTCCGACGACGCCGTCGTCCCAGTTCGCCGGCGCACGGGCCTCCAGGGCCCAGTCCACCTCCCAGCGCAGTACCGAGCCGTCGGTGGTGCCGGCCAGGATGAAACGGCTGTCGGCGCTGATCACGGCATTCGTGAGCGAACGCGGAGCGACGTGGAGCGTCCGCAGGCAAGTTCCAGATTCCAGGTTCCAGGCCCGAATCGAGTTGCGGCTCCAGGACAGGGCGAAACGGCCGTCCGGGGCGAAGACGGCCCCCTGGATCCTGCCGTCGTCCTCGGAACGCAGGAGGTGCACCGTCGCGTTGTCCGTCAGGCGCCAGAGCCGCAGTGCGTTCTCCCCTCCGTACATGGTGAGGACGTGGTCGGAATCCGGTGCGACGGCCAGCGCCATGCCGACACCGACGCTGTGTTCGCCCAGCCGGGCGCCGGTCTCGTTGTGGTGGATCCGCAGCTGCCCCAGGTACAGGGACAGCGAGATCCTGGCGTCCAGCGGAATGCGGACCGGCTGGGACGGCTCGGAATCGGAGGCCAGGTTCGCGAGCAGGGCCGGCTTCTCGAGAAGCACGGCCGTGTGCACTCCGCCGCGGTCCATCATCACCGCCACCCGCCCGTCCGGACTCACCTCCAGGCACCTGTCGACTTTCCGCATCAACCCGGTGACGTTGTTGGAGCGCCAGCGTTGTAGCTGCTGCTCGCCGGGAGAGCCGTCCGGGCCGGCCGCACGAAGGAAGTAGACGTCCGAGCCCTGGCCCATCGCGACCGCGGGCACCGGCCCGCCGGTCTCCAAGCGCGCCGCGAGTTCTCCGCGCTCGACGTCCCAGCGTCGTACGGTGCCATCCGCTCCGCCGGTCACCGCCCAGCGCGGGTCCGGGCCGACGGCCAACCGATTGACCCGGCCCTCATGACCGACGAGCGGCGGGAGCGCCCAGATCGCGCGGACCCCGGTTCGGACCGACCGTTCGGCCAGTCGCCGCCACGCGTGCAGCAGGCGGGCGTCCCGCTCGTGCCCGGGCTCGGAGCGGGCCCGGCTCAGCAGCGCCAGGGAGTCGGCCATCCGCTCCTCGGTGAAGGCCCGGCCGGCTTCGGTCAGCAGGTCGTGGGCGCGCTCCGCCGCCGCCAGGAGCAACGCGTGCGACCGCGGCCGGCTGGGGAGCCACGGCGCGACGTACCCGGTGGGCACCGCCCAGAAGCGGTGGTGCCACACGTCGGTGTAGACCACCTGCCGGTCGTCGGCGCCGAAACGCAGCACCCACCGGGGGGCCATGAAGGTCGTTCGGTCCGGACTCGGTTGCGGCACACACGTGCGCAGGCAGCGTCCGGTCGCGGTCTCCCAGAGGCGCACCGTGCCCAACTCCGTGCCGGAGGCCAGCAACCGGCCGTCCGCGCTGAGCGCCACATGCCCCACGGCGCCCTGTGGGTCGCTCGTCGGCGTGCGCAGTACCAGGCTCGGCTCGCCGGCGAGGCTGGGCTCCCCGTCGAATCGCCACGCCCGGATGCTCTGCGAGATGTTGTCGTAGCACGCCGCCACCCGACCGTCGGCACTGACCGCGACGCTGTGGACGTGTTCGAGCGGTGCGCCCGGGAGCTCCCGGCCCGCGACGGTGTCCCAGAGCCGCACGCCGCCCGGGAACTCGACCCACGGCGCCGCGCGGTCAGTGCTCGACCGGAAGGCTACGGCCGCGGAGAGGACCACGCGGCCGTCGGCGCTGACCGCGAGGTTGTCCGTGTACGCCTCGTGTTCCCAGCCGCTCTCGAAGCGTGCGACCAAGTGTCCACTCGCGGCGTCCCAGATCCGGAGCACACCGTCGTTGCCCTGAAACACGATTCGACGACCGTCGGCGCTGATCCGAATCGGCTGGTACGTAGACCCGCCGGGCAGCACGTGCCGGCACTCGCCGGCCGGTAAGTCCCAGACGCGGATCTGCTCGTCGAGGCCGAGCGAGACCGCGCACCGCCCATCGGGCGTGGCGTCCATCTCCCAGACCGCTCCGGTGTGGCCCACGAGCGTCGCGGTCACGGTGCCGGTCCGCAGATCGCGGACCTGGAAAGTCTCGTCCTCCCGGTCGAGCCGGTTCTTTCTACCGTCGGGGTGGACCGCGGGCCCGACCAGCGCCAGCGGACCGCTGCCCACGAGGCGGATCAGGCGCGAGTGATCCAGCTCGCCGTCGAACTCGCCGTCGAGGTCGGGCGGGCGCGTTCCCTCGCCGTGCCCGACCAGCGCGCCGCGCTCGAGCTGTACCGGGACCAGCAACGCGTCGACCGCGGTCGGGTCGGCGACGCCCGGCCGTGTGTGTTCGAGCGAGTCGAGCAGGTCGGTGTCGCTGATCTCGCCACGCCGCCAGCGCAGTAAGCCGGTGCTGTAGAGCGCGTGCGGATTGTGCGGGTCCACGCTCAGCGCCTCGCTGAGCGTCTGCTCCGCCTGCTGTGGCCGCTCCAGGTCGAAGAGTGAGACCGCGCGGTTGACCAGGCCGTCGGCGCGCAGCACGGCAGCGGGCGGTGGCGTCCGCGAAGAGGGGCGGCCGGTCGTCCGCTCCAGGGCGGCGATCAGAACGTCGGCGACCTCCGTGAGGTTCGCCGGGCGTTCGGCCGGGTCCGGGCGCAGGCATCGGTCGAGGACGTCGGCGACGGGCTCCGGCATCGACGGCAGGTCAGGGCGGGGCGGTCCGCTGTGCCGGTACTGCGCCAGCGCGGCTCCGGCTGCCGGGCCCACCGACCAGGAGACCCCGCCGGTGAACATCTCCAGAACCGAGGCCGCGTAGTTCCAGAGGTCCGAGCGTCGCCCCAGCGGCCGGCGCTCCATCTGCTCCGGCGAGGCGTACGCGGGGGTGTACCCCCGGCCGGACACCAGCACGCTGGTATCGGTGCCGTCGCTGCGCAGCGGACGAGATCCGCGGGCGGTCGCCCGCGCTTTGGCCAGCCCGAAGTCGGTGATCTTCGCCGTCGATTCGTCGTCCATCAGCACGTTGGCGGGTTTGACGTCCTGATGCACCAGCCCATGCTCGTGGGCATGGTGCAGGCCCCAGGCGAACTGCACGGCGATGCGAAGCATCGTCGCCAGGTTCGTGCGCTCGTCGCCACGGTAGAGGCGACGATCGTCGATCCACTCGCGCAGGCTGCCCCCGGGCAGGTACTCGGCGAAGATGCGGGGGATGCCGTCGATCGTGCGGACGTAGTGGCAGGCGCACACGTTCGGATGGAGACCCAGCGACACCCAGGTCTCGGCTTCGACGACGAACCGCTCGCGGTCCTCCGGCGTGCCGAACAGACGCGGCTGCGGGCTCTTCATCGCGAGGTCGACGCCCCACTCCAGGTGGTGGACCCGGTAAACGAGCCCCATCCCACCCCGGCCGCTGATCGCTACCACTCGATAACGTCCGGCGATCGTGTCACCGGCCGCCCACTCGCCGTCGTCCACGCGCGATACTCCCGTCCGCGTCCCGGCAGGCTCCAGCGTCCGGCCACGCTACCAACCGCCGACTACTCTGCTGCGCGTGAGCGAAGACTGGATGTCGTCGGCGACTTCGCGACCCACCGACGGCTGACCGTGCTCGAGGTGACGACCACCCCCGGCGGTGGCCAGGAGGATCAGCGGATCGTCGTGCTCCGGGAGGCCGACGGAGACCGGCGACTGGAGCTCCTCCTCGAGCACTACGAGGCCGCCCCGCTGGCCGGGGTGATGGGAGGAGAGAACTCCGGCTTTCCTCCGTACGCGCTGCTCCTCGACCTGCTGCGGACAATGCGGCTGCCGGTGGAGAAGGCCGTGATCGACACCGGCCGGAACTCAGACGGCGGCGGCGACCTGCGGGCCCGGCCGTCGGACGCGATCACGCCGGCGCTGCGTACCGACACTCCGATCTACGCGAGCGCGGAACTGCTCGACCGGACCGGCGCGACGCTGCAGTGAGACGACCTCGCCCGGCGGCCGCGCCGCCTGCCGCGGCAACAGATCAGCGGCTGTGGTCCGGGCGGTAGATGCTGAGGTCGCCGTAGTCCGACAGCACACCGGCCAGGTCACCGGGTCCGTGCCGCAGGGTGGTGTCCAGAAAGGCGAGAGTGGCTGCGGCGACGACGCGCGGGCTCTCGGTGCGGCCCAGGGACCCGACGATCGAGGGCACCGGCGGCAGGTACAGGGGGCCGTCCATGAACGTGAGGTGCGCGGCGCCGGGAATGGTGAGCCGGTAGGTCGTCGCGGTGCTGAGCTCGAGGACCTCGGTGAGGCGGGGTAGGTACCGCGGGTCGGTGCCGGCGGTGAGGGCCTGGGTGAGCGCGAGCGTCGGCTGGTGGAGGGAGGGCGATGTGGGGCCGTGGGGGTAGCCGTCCAGATCGATGACGACGTCGAACCGGCGGTCCTGCCGCGCTGCCTGCAGAGCCGCTGCGCCGCCCATGGAGTGGCCGGTGACCGCGACCCGGCTGGTGTCCAGGCGTCCGGTCAGCGGGCCGGTCGTCTCACCTCGACCTAGCTGGTCCAGCTGGGTGAGGACGAAGCGGAGGTCGGCGGCCCGAACAGCCGTCCAGCCGACCGACAGCTTCTCGTCCTTGTCCTGGTCTCCGGTGGAGGCAATCGTGGCGTAAATCGTTCGGCCGTCGGCGAGGACGACGGCGGCGGAGTCGTACGGGTGGTCGAGGGCGGCGACCACATAGCCGTGGCTGGCCAGTTCCTCTGCCCAAGCGGTGTTCTGGGTACGCACTCCGCCCGACCCGGGGGAGAACAGCACGATCGGAAACCGTCCGCTCCCACCGGCCACCGGGGCGTTGACGACCGAACGGGTGCGGGCACGCGGGACGCCGTCGACCAGAAAGCCAGGCAAACCGACCTGGCGGGCGAGGGCCGCGGAAACGGTGCGCGCCTCGTGCTCCGTGCGTCCGAGGTACTGGGCTCGCTGCGTCCCTGCGGGGCTCTCCTGCGCGGGATACCAGAGCTGGACCACAACGGTGCGCCGGTCGTGCGGATCGGCGGTGAAGGTCTCGGAGCGCTGCGGGTCGGTCCACTGCACCACGCGGGTGCCCACGGCGAACTGGCCCGACGGCTCGGGGAACACGGGTACCGGAAAGGCCCAGGCGGCCACCGGAGCCGTGGCGATCAGGCCGACGCAGGTCACCGAGCCCGGCAACGCCAGCCACCATCGGGCCCGCCACGCCGGCCGGCCGGTTCGGCGCCGAAGCAGCGGGGAGAGGGCGAACGGCAACGCGAGGGCAGCGCCTGCCAGTACCGGCAGCATCTGCCAGCGGATCCCCATCAGACTCAGCACGATCACCGAGAGCACGAGAACCGTCGTCGCCGCGATCGTGACGCGAGGGCGGTGCGCGGGCGGAAGCCAGCGCGCAGTCACCAACGCGATGGCGCCCAGCACGGCAAGAAATTCCAGAAGGGACAGGTGCGGCCCCGCGATGATCTCGGTCACCCGCTCATCGTCACGGCGGGGCATGCGGCGCCACATCTGTCCCGGGTCGCGATCGCGTACGACCGGAGGCATAGTCGGGGCTTGTTCTCCATCCCACCGATGTCGCATCCGGGCCTCTCATCGGCGGGTCGCGGCGGGACGCCGTAGGGTGGGACGCGACGACTAACGGCCACCGCCCTGACCGTCCGGGGACGGAGACGGCTTCTCGTCAGGGCGGCCCGAGGGCCGCCATGCGCGTCACGTCGCTCTGGATCGTGTTCTTCGTCAACGGCGCTGTTCTTTCGAGCTGGGCTCCGCGGATCCCGGACGTCCAGGAGCGCCTCCAACTCACCGACAGTGCGCTGGGCCTCGCCTTGTTCGGCGTCGCGGCCGGTTCGGTCCCCGCGTTGCTGCTCACGGCGCGGCTGCTCCGCAGCCTGCGGTCCGGTGCGGTCTGTGTGGGGACGGCGCTGCTCTTCAGGTCTTGACCGTCGTCGCCGTGGTGCTGTGCTGCCTGGTCCCCGTGGCGAGCGCCGTCGGCGAGGCGCTGGGCATGGTCGTGGCGATCGGTGTCACCGGTCTCGCGCTCGGGCCGGTGTTCCCGCTCGCCGTGCATCGCGCCGGGCGGTCAGGGGGTACGGCGGCGGCGATGACCGCACGGGTCAGCGCCGTCGGGTACCTCGCGTACCTGACCGGACCACCGATGGTCGGCTTCGCGGCGGAGAGCATCGGTCTGCCGGTCGCGTTCGCAGCCGGGACCGTGCTCCGCGGTATCGGAATTCATTGGGCACGCCGGGTCAGCCGCCGACATGGGCGGTGTGGTCGAGCCAGTGCTGGGCGAGGTCGGCGTCGCCGTCGACGGTGATGCCGGTGGCTCCGCGGTCGGTGAGCGGGAGCCGTCGGGTCAGGGTCAGCAACAGCGATTGTGCCGGGCCGGTCACCGTCACATCGGCGTCCTGGGTTCCGAGCCGCCAGGTCGCCCGGTCGGGACGCCGTTCGACGAACCACGCGCCCTCGGTGTCGGTGGCCACCCACTGCAAGCTCTGGCCGGTGCCGCGAAGGGCCCGGGCGGACTCGGACCGCAGCATCTCCCACGTGGGGGAGGTGAGCATCGCGAGGTGGTGGCTGATGAGCGCGGCGGCGACGTCGGCGTCGATGTCGGTCGGTCGGTCGGCCGCGGTAGCTGCGTCGAAGCCGTGAACGACCGTCTCGTTGAGGACGTTGATCATCCAGAATCGTGTACCGGTGCGCTCGTCTCCGGCGGCGTTGAACACCGGCGCGTCGAGTGCGTCGTCGGAGCAGGCGTTCGCGACCCGCTGGGCCGACTCCGACAGCCACGCCCGCCACTCGCGGGGATCGGTGGGGAGGACAGCCATCGCGGTGGGCAGCTGGGTGGGGTCGGTGATGCGCCGTTCGATGATCTCCGCGATCCAGTGCTGGGTCTGGCCCACGTGTGCCACCAGGTCGGTCACGGTCCACTCCGGGGTGGTCGGCACGGCGGCGTCGGGTCCGGCCGCAGCGGCTGACTCCGCCAGACGTCCGGTGTAGTCGACGATCGCTCGCTGGGCATGGTCTGCGGTCAGGTCGGTCATTCGCTGGTCCTTTCCGGAGGGCGGGTCACGGAGGACGCCCGCGCTTGACAGGATGATGGGCAATGGGATTCTGGGACGCCAGTCCGTTCGGGAACGACGACGCTGCGGACTTCGCCCTCGGTCTGGACGACGCGAACAGCGAGGCGCGTATCGAGATGGTCGGCGCCGTGCTGGAGCGCGTTGCCACCAGCAGCCTCACCGATGACCTGTCGCCTATCGATGCGCCGCGAGCCGTGGCGGCCGCGGCGTTGGTCGCGGCGCAGTGCCCGGGCGGAAAGCCGGTTCCGTCGCCTCATGGGCCCACCGCGCCCACGCCGGACTTCCCGGCTGACTACCGGCGGCTGGCCCTCCGGGCGTTGGACCGGCTGGTCACCGAGCCGTCCTGGATGACCGCTGGTTGGAAGGACGGCGGTGCGGCATGGCGACGCACGATCAGCGACCTTCGCCGGGTCCTCGATCCACCGCAGGCCGAGACGCTCTTCGAGATGTGATCGACTGACCGCGTCTCATGCGGCCTCAGCGACTATCAGCCGGCTACCCCAGCAGAACAGCCATGGCGACGCAGAGCACGGCGAGGATCGCGACGAGCACCAGCGCCCAGCCGAACCGCGTCCAGGCCACGGTGGCGCGCTCGTACGGCTGCGAGGGGTCGCGGTGCGCGGGCACGTGCTGTACTCGGCGCGGCTCAGGGACAGCCGGCGCCCGGCGTGGCGCCGGAAGGGCGGAGAGGCCGGGCAGACCGTCCTCCGGCTGCCGAGGGCCGGGCAGAGCGGCCCGTCGGGGCGGCGCGGCGATCTCGGCGACCGGACGCCGGACGAGCCGCGCGGCGGCCTTCGCGACGCGGGTGAACGCACCGCCGGCGACCGGAAGGCGCGGCGGCGGCACGACCCGGGGTGGGTGCGGCACTCCCATCGCAGCCGTCGCCAGCGGGCTACCGACCGGCAGCGCGAGGTCCGCGGCCAGCCGTCCGAGCGCGCCACCGGCCATCGCGAACGCCGGCGGTTCGGGCTGGACCGGTTCGACCCCCAGCGTGTCGCGCATCGTCGTCCACAGCGTCGGCAGCGGCGCCGAGCCACCGACCAGCACGACGGCGTCCAGTTCTTGCGGTTTCACTCCGGCTTCGCGCAGCACGCGTGCGGTCACCCTGGCCACCCGGTCGGCCACCGGTCCCGCGAAGCGCTCCATGTCGGCCCGGGCGAGCGGCACGATGTCGGCGGTGCCCGGGACCGAGACCGGAACGAACGCCGCCTCGTCGAGCGCCTCTTTCGCCGCGCGGACGTCGGCCCAGAACTGCCGCTGCGCGCGACGCTGATCGACGGTACGGGGGCGGTCGATCGCACGCCAGATGTCCCGGCGCTGCCGTCCGGCGGCTGCGGCGATGTGCGCGGCGATCGCGGCATCGATGCGGCGCCCGCCGATCGTGGGGTCACCGCCGACCGCGACGACGGCGAGCCGCCCCGACACCGGGGCCAGCACCGCAACGTCGAAGCCGCGCGCGCCGATGTCAACGACCGCGAGGCGGCGTTCGACCGCCATTGACGCGCCGACCGCGGCGACCGCCGCGACGGGTTCCGGGATCAGCGTGACGTCCGTGAAGCCCGCGTGCAGGGCAGCGTCCCGCAGTGTCTTCTGCTCGGCCGCTCCCCACCGCACCGGGTAGGTCAGCGCGGTGGGAGGCACAGTGCCCAGCGTGGCGATGGCGGATGCCGCGACCGCGCCGAGAACGCCGGCGAGTAGGTCGGTCGGGGTGGTGTCGCGCTCACCGAGCCGGAACTTCTGCTCGGCGATGTGCCGCCGCGGCGCGGGCTCGAAGTGGTGGGGGTCGGTGGCTGCGGCCCGCTCGGCCTCCCGGCCGACCAGGACCGTGCCGTCGGCGTCGAGTAGCACGCCGGACGGCAGGACCGGTTCGCCGTCGAACAGCAACGGGCTGCTGCGCCCGTCGGGCCTGCGCAGCAGCGCGACGGTGTTCGTCAGCCCGACGTCGACACCGAGAAGCGGCCCGGACGCGGCGGGGCATAACGCCGATTGCTCGCTAGAGCCTGACACACGGAGCAGTATCTCCTGCCCGTGACGATCGGCGCGCGCGGCACGCTCAAGCTCAGTGCGGCCGGGCGTCAGCGGCAGGTAGTAGGACGAGTTCGAGCAGTTGGGTGAGCTGATCGCGTTCTGGTGGAGCGAGCCGGCCGGTCGCGGGTGCCAGCGCGCGTCGGACGGCGTCCTCGACGCGTTCGGTGAGCTCGAGCCCGGCCGGCGTCATGAACACGTCGACCGCCCGGCCGTCCGACGGGTTCTTGCCCCGGGCCAGCAGCCCTCGGCGCTCGGCGCGGTCGATCAGGCCGGACATCGTCGACTTGTCCAGGCCCAGGTAGGCGGCCAGCTCGCTCATCCGAGCCCGGCGATCGCGGAGGATCCCGAGCACCCGCAGCTGGGTCAGCGACAGGTCGTGTTCCGCGCCGATGCGGGTGAGCACACCCATCACCAGGAACGAGCTCCGGACGAGCGCGTCCAGCAGAGCGTCCGGTCCGGCGTCGGAAGTCATGCGGCGATCCTACTTGACATGGTTCGTATTACAAACCATCCTGAGGTTAGTTCGTATTACAAACAAAGTCTGGAGAGACAGCCATGCGCGCTGCCGTCATCACCGCCCCCGGCACCCCGCCGCTCTACCGCGAACACCCGGAGCCGGTGAAGTCACACGAGGACGCGATCGTCGTCGAGGTGCTCGCGGCCGGGCTGCACCACCTGACCCGATCGAAGGCCTACGGCGCGCACTACAGCAGCGCCGGCGCGTTCCCGCTCGTCCCCGGCGTCGACGGTGTCGTGCGCGACGAGTCCGGCACGCTCCGGTACGCGGTCCTCGACGACACGAACCTCGGCACGTTCGCCGAGCGCACCGTGATCGACCTCCGCCGCAGCGTGGCCCTGCCGGACGGCGTCGACCCGGTCGACATCGCCGCCGCGATGAACCCGGCGATGTCCTCCTGGGTCGCGCTGCGTCGCCGCATCGAGCCGGCCGAGGGCCAGCGCGTCCTGGTGCTCGGCGCCACCGGCAACGCCGGGCGGATGGCGGTCCAGATCGCCAAACGATTCGGCGCCGCCCACGTCATCGCCGCCGGGCGCGACGTGACCCGTCTGAGCGCCCTGCCCGCGCTGGGTGCGGACGAGACGATCACCTACGACCAGGCCGAACGCGCGGCCGACGTCGACGTCGTCCTCGATTACGTGTGGGGGGAGCCCTCGGCCCGCACCATGATTCCCCTGCTCACCGCCCGCGCCGACCGCACTTCTCCGCTGACCTGGATCCAGCTCGGATCAATGGCAGGCGAGACCGCGCCGATCCCGTCCGCGGCCCTGCGCGCTGCCCGGCTATCGATCATCGGCAGCGGCATCGGCTCGGTTCCCGCGCGTGACTTCGTCGCGGAGTTACCGGAGCTGGCGTCAGTGATCAGCCAGGGCGGGATCGACGTCCGAGCCCGTGCCGTGCCGCTCGCGCAGATCGCGGAGGCGTGGACCACCGACGGGGACGAGCGCGTCGTCTTCGTTCCCTAGTACTCGACCGGCGACACCCCGCGGGCGCCGACCCGCCCTGAGTCAGTAGCTCGACGCCGCTACCCGCGAAACAGGCCTCTAAGCATCTGTTACAGCCCGAGAACCCGTCATCCGGCGAAGCCGGCAGTACTGGGCTCGGAGGTCAGCCGCTGCGCCGGTTCGCCCACTGGCGTTTGCCGGCGACGGGTCCCCGGTTGCCGATCTTGCTCGCGCCGGAGCCCGGCTGACTCGTGGCGGCGGCGCCCTTGCCCTTGGCCCGGCGGGCGGCCCGGTTCAGGAACTGCTCCGGCTCCGCTTCGGTACCCTCAGGCGCGTCCTGCGGCTCAGTATCGTCAGCCATCACTTGCTCCCGCGGGGAATCGTTCGGATGTGCCACGTCAGACCCTAACAAACCGACCTGCGCAGACGCGTAGCCACGCTGGCGTCGTCAGCCGCTACGGGGCGCGGAGCTGCTCGCCGATCTCGCGCCACGTACCGCACCGGACTACTCTGGCCCGGCCCACGGGGAGGCGCATTGGGACTGACTTACGCCGACGCGGTGCTGTTGCTCGGTGGCCGGCAGAGCAAGGTCGTGTCCGCACTGGACGCTCTGGCCGGGGGCGCGCTGCTCGCGGCGTCAGCCGGCGGCTCGGCGCTCGCGCTGAGCCTGTTCGACGCGAAGGGTGAGCTGGCGCGACTGAGCGGGTCGCTGGTCACCGGGCTCAGCGAGCGGGTCAGCGGGCTCAGCCGCTTCGAGCGCAGCGAACGCCTCGCTGCGGCGCACGCGATCGTGGTGCTGTCCGCGTACTTCGAAGAACTGGCAGCCGCACCGATGCCGTTCGCGGTCGAGGAGATGCGGCTGTCCACGCTGGACCAGCTGAGCCTGGCCGGCAGCCCGAGCGACAGCGACCGGCGCAACCACGTGGCGGCCGCGCTGCTGCGGGCCGATGTTCCGCTTCCCGGCCCGGATCAGTCGTACGAGGCAACGCTCGAGGCCCTCCGTGCCTGCTACCGGAGTCTCTCCGGAGCTGTCGCCGGATTCGTGCGCGGCCTCGCGATCTGGGACGGCCTGAACGACACCGAAAAAGCGGCGTGTACCTCCGAGCTCACCGATGCGCTCCCGGCGCGTGCACTCGTCCGCTACGAGGACCGTGTGCGCCAGCTGGCCCTGGACTGCCCCGAGGTGGGGCTCTGGCTCAACCTCGTCGACCACCAGGCCACCCGTGTCGTGGTGAGGCAGGGCTTCGACCGGCTGGAACAGACGCTGCTCGCGCTGGCGACCGGACGGCTGCCGGACGAACGGCGGGACGCACTGACCCGCGCCTACCGTGCCGACCTCGACCGCGCGATCGCCTCCACCGGTGACATTCCGGACGGGCTCCGGCTGCCCTCGCTGCTGGCCGGCTACGTCACCCCGCGATTTCGCGCTGTCCGGGCGTGGCGCGACGGCCAGATCGCGCAGGAGTCGTGGTGGGACGACGTGCCGGTCCGTAACGACTTCGAGGACTTCCTCGCCGGTTTCCTCACCACCCCTGCGGCGACCGAGGCGCCGTTGCTGGTCCTCGGCCAGCCCGGATCCGGTAAGTCGGTACTCACCCGGATGCTGGCCGGGAGCCTTCCCGCGGGCGAATTCCTGGTGGTCCGGGTGGTGTTACGCGATGTCCCTGCGGACGCTGACCTACAAGCCCAGATCGAGGACGCTATTCGCGCGGCCACCGGCGAGGAGTTGCCGTGGCCCGCGCTGGCCCGCACCGCCGACGGCGCACTCGGCGTCGTCATCCTCGACGGGTTCGACGAGCTGCTCCAGGCGACCGGCGTCAGCCAATCCGACTACCTGCAGAGAGTGGCGGCGTTCCAGCAGCGCGAGGCCGATCAAGGACGTCCGGTCGCGGTGTTGGTCACCACCCGCACCGCGGTGGCCGACCGTGCCCGGCCCGTGACCGGCATGGTGGCGGTCCGGCTCGAACCCTTCGGCGAGAGTCAGGTCGCGCGCTGGCTCGAGATCTGGAACGGCCACAACGCGCTCGCGCTGGCTGACCGTGAACCGCTGACGGCGGAGACACTGCTCGCGCATGGCGAGCTCGCCTCTCAGCCCCTGCTGTTGCTGATGCTCGCGTTGTACGACGCGGAAAGCGACGCGTTGCGCTCCGCCGACCAATTGCACACCGCGGAGCTGTACGAACGGCTGCTGATCCGGTTCGTCGAGCGGGAACTGGAGAAGGCCGGTACCTATCCGGACGACTCGCACGCGATCGAGCAGGAGCTGACCCGCCTCGCGGTGGTGGCGTTCGCGATGTTCAACCGCGGCCAGCAGTGGGTGACCGGTGCGGAGCTCGACGCCGATTTGGCCGCGCTGTTGCCGGAACCGCCGTCCGCCGAGGTGCCCGGACGGAGTCTACGGGCCCGGCTGACCGCGGCCGACGTCGTCGTCGGGCGGTTCTTTTTTGTGCATGAGGCCCGCGCCACCCGCGACGACACCCGGCTGCGCACGTACGAGTTCCTCCACGCCACGTTCGGCGAATACCTGGTGGCGCGCCTGGTCACCCGCGAGTTGGACGAGCTGATCGACGCCGTCCGGCACGCCGCGCGCCGCGGCCGTTTTCCGCTCGCCGACGACGCGCTGCTCTACGCGTTGCTGTCGTTCGCGCCGCTCACCAGCCGCGCGACGACGGCCGCCTTCGTGTCCGAGCGGCTGCGGACGCTGGACGACGCGAGCCGGCAGACGCTTCGCGACGTGCTGCTCGGGCTGTTCCGCCGCTCGCTGGACGCCAGGCACGACGACCGGCACCGCGACTATCAGCCGTGGCAGGCGTCGCTCCCGGCTCGCTGCGCCACCTACTCGGCGAACCTGGTGCTGCTCACCGTGTTGGCCGCCGGTGAGGTCACCAGCGACGAGCTGTTCCCGGACAGCGACTCGCCCGTGGACGGCTGGCGTGACCTGGCGTTGCTGTGGCGGTCGCAGGTGCGGCTGTGGGGCACGGTGGCCGAGTCACTCGCGGTGGAGCGGGGCCGGGTCGACGATCGTCGCCAGGTTCGGGTGCGAGCGCGAGCGAACCCGGCCGATCGCGGCGACGTCTGGATCCTGGATCCACGCTGGTTCCACGATCTCGGTCCGTCGACCACCGCCTTGTGGTTCGTCGGCTACCAGAGCGACGAGGTGGTGGCCGGAACCACCTTCGCCGCCGCCCAGGGCTTGGACACGCTGGTGCACGCTCTGGCGCCGTTGTTCGACACGCTCGGCACCGCGGCGCTCAATACGTTCGTCGACCCCGCGAAGGAGGACGCGCTCCGGCACTACCTCGCGCAGGCTCCGGAGAGGGTAGCCGTCCGCGTACCACGGGTACCGGTCTCCGGTCTCCACGCGCTGCTCACGCTGTGGCTGGTCCGCTGCGAGATCGCTTCGGTTGACGAACTGATCGCCGCCTACGTCGCATGCCTGCCGTTCGCGCACGATGCCCCGCTGCGCGGCTTTCCCGTCGGGCAGCGGTTCCGGGACGTGGTCACGACGATGTTCGTCGAGGATCAGGCACGCCTCCCGCCCGACTTCATCGCAGTCGTGCGGAACTACCTCGACCTCCGCTGACGCGGCGCGGTTCCATCGGGGTGGCGGACCACCGAGGAGCCTTCAGCGACCGCCGGTGAACAGGGCCGCCGGGACGAACAGCCGGTGGCCGGAGCCGTAGGTGATCTCCGCGCCCTCCGGCGTCCAGACGACGGTGAGCCGCTCGGCGTCGGTGGCGGTCCCGGCGTCGAGGCGCACCATGTGCCCGTACGCGCCGGCGGGATCGCTGCCGAGCACCAGCACGTAGTGGTCTTCCGCCACCGACGCGTCGTCGGCCAGCCGCAGCGCGGCGATCGGCGCGCGCACGTGGCGGAGCACCGCGACATGGCTGTGGCCATCGGCGTAGACGACGTCGGCGGGCTGCCGGTGCACGGCGACCACCGACGAGCGCGGCCACCAGAGCGCGACCACCGCGGTCAGCACCGCCACGACGGCCACCGCACCGAGCAGCGCCCGGAGGCCCGGCGGCTGTTTCGTCGGCAGTGGACGGGGCGGCGACGACGCGAGGACGTTCACGTTCGCGAGTGTGGCAGCCTCGCGCACGCGGACTACCGAGCAGGTTGCCCGACTATTCGATGTCGATCCATTTCACGCGCACACCCTTGCCGACTCCGACGACTCGGTGGAGATCGCGATAAAGACGGACTGTCAACGGACGGTTTCCGAGTGGCGATAAATCGACCTTCCACGCATCGTCCGGACTCGACAAAATCGTCAGCTCGGCCAGGCGGTCGAGAGATCGAAGCCCGGCCAGGAAGGAGAGATCGCCACCGGTGGGCGCTACTTCTAATCTCGTCAGCGAAGGAACTTTCGATAGCGGAGAGTAGTCCGAGACATCACAGGAGCGAATGGAGAGAGAATCGAGTTCCTTGAATCTTGCCAATTCCGGCAGTTCGGAGGCGATCGATAGGCAAAGGAAGCCCAGGCTGTTGAGCGCGGGTGCGAGGGCGGCGAGCTGGGCGATCCTAGGACGCAATACCGCGTTGAGCTCGCTTCCTGTTCCTGTGCGGCCGAGTTCGAGGCTCCGCAGAGCCGACAGCTCGCGGATCGCACTGAGATCGACGTTGTCTGCGTAGCCGTACAGATAGAGGGAGGTGAGCCGCTGTTGAGTTCCGAGTGCGGACAGGTCGGTTACCTCGCGGGTCTCGCTGACGGCGAAGACAGTAAGGGCCATGGAGCGGATGAATTCAAGGTCTGCCACGTGGCCGGGATAGTAGAATAGCCGAGAAAGCTTTGGCAGGCGGGTGAGGGGCTCTGGATCCAGTCGCCTTTTTGTCCCCACCAGGACGCTTTCCAGTTCTGTGTGCGGCGCAAGCGCTGTCAGGTCTTCGAAATCGCCATCAATGAAGAGACCTCTCAGGTGTGGTAGCCCGGCAAGCGATTCCAAGTCTGTCACGTCGTGCAGTCTGACGTGCAGCTCAGTGAGCCGGCGCAGCCGGGTGAGAGCAGTCAGCAGAGTTGGATTGAGGATCGTTACGGAGCCGTTGAGCAGAGGCGCATCGGCTAATATCCGATCGGCATATTCATCGGGGTCGAAGTATTCCCAGACGGAGATGAGTTCGCTTTGCACGCGATGCCGCGGGTCTGCGGCGAATCGTTCCAATACGGGCCACACTTCTGACCCGTTGATCAGGGCGGCGGTGCGGATGGTGGCTGCTGCGGCGGCCTCGCTCAGATCCTGAGGTTCCACGAGCATCCGCGGCAGTAGGCTGGCGCCTACTGAGGACAGAGAACGGGCTTCGGCGGTCGCACGTGCTGGTAGTAGCTCCGCCATGCATTTTTCCACGCGGTTCGCTAACTCGCGGGCAAGGGCGGGAGCGGTCTCCAGACAGGACGCTGCGAGAAGTCTCAGTCGACGCCGGTTCCGTGGCTCGACTTCAGCGCGATCGAGCAGGCCCGAAATGAGTTCGTGGCGCAACGGTGAATTCGCAAGTCCGGCGGCCATGACAACGACATCGCGCCAGAGATCCAGGTGCGCGTTCTGAACGAGGAGACCGATATCGCCTTGGTCTGCGGCCTCCTCCGCAGTCAGGTACTCCTGGAAGGTGCGATGCGCGAAGTCGATGCGATCTGCGGCCGGTTCTCGCAGGACACCACTGCGGTGAACCAGGTGATCGAGGGCTCCGTCGGCGTCGCAGCGCAGGTGCGGCAAGGCGGCCAACTTGTCGGCGATCCGTCGCACCGCCTCGGATCGTGAAAGTTCCGAACGACCGTTCACCGTCAGCCGCCACGCGAGGTGCCGCAGCAGCTGGCGTTTGTCCTCGGGGCCGAGGTCCAGTGTGCGAGCACTAGGGATCTGCCGCTCGGCATCACGCCTGTCCAGCAGCAGGGTCAGCGCGGCGTGGTAGATGGCGATCCGGTCTCGGGGTAGGTAGGTGCGCCGGTCAAGGTTGAGTGCGCAGAGCATCGCGCACAGCAGTGGAATCGTCGCGAGAGCTCTCAGATCGGCGCTTCCGTCGAGCCTACCGAGTAACGCGGCCTCGTATCGCGGTAGCTCTCGTGGGTCACACGGAAGGCTGTCGGCGTCGCGCACGGCGTCATGCCAGCGCCGAATGAGCGTCCGAATGTCGCTGGAGCTGATGCGCTCGAGAAAGGCCGACCCGAAGCCTTCTGCCTCCAGCCACGCATCAGCGGCGGCGGCGGGGCGAGAGGTGACCACGATATGGCTATCGGGGAAAGTGCGAACCAGCTTGCGCAGCCAGTCCCGGACCCGACGACGCTCGTCGGCCGGAAGCTCATCAATACCGTCGACGAGTACGAGCGCGGTGCCCGCCGCAAGGCGGCGGTGCGCGAACCCCTCTGGCATCAACGCGGCGAGCGGGTCTGCCAGGTCGTCGAGGAACTCCTCCGGCTTCGGCAGCGACCTTCCGGCGTAGCTCCGAAGCTTGATCAAGAAGGGAGTGTGGCCGTTGAGCTGCGCGAGATCGCCGCTGAAGGTGCCTCGAGCCGAGTTGATCGCAAGCCATTTGAGTAGGGTCGACTTACCCGACCCGGCGTCACCGCGAACCAGGATGCGGGTGGCGCTGCCCAACGCTTGCTCGACCCGAACGGTGGTATCGCGCGGCGACGCGGCGGCACCGGCACGCCATTGCGCGGAATCGTAGGGTCTCGTCCGATCGATGCGTCGGCCCAGCACCCGAGTCGTGACGGACAAACTGATGTAAGCGACGCTCAACGTCGTTCGCGGGCGGTAGCTCCGGATGTCCACCCCGAACAGTTCCATCTCGTCCAGAGTTTCGCTGACCAGGCGCAGATACCGAAGTCGGAACTCCTCGTCGTGCGCGGTGCCGTGCGGAGCCAGGAGCGTTCGAGCTGGTAGCCGCTGCAGCGCCACGTCCACCTGCTCGGCGAGCCTGGACATGCGGCCGAGCACCTCTGTCGTGGCGCGTGCGGTGAACGGCGGCAGGTGAACAATCAACTCCACATAACAGGCACAACACTCGTCCAGAACAACGTCGTAGAACCTGCTCCCCGCCTCACTCAGGCGAGCGCTTTCGGTAGCGTTTGGCAGGTGAGCCCGCAGTCGCTGAGCAAGCTTCATCGCATCGACATCGATCGCGAACAGTGAAGCATCCGACAGGTCGGTCGCCTCAAAACTCGCCGCTACGGCACTGAGAGCCGCGTTGCGTTCACCTACGTCGAGGCCGCTCAATTCTTGTCTGCACAACGGCAGCAGGCGCTGCGCCACGGCGTCGGCCATTGCCTCCACCTCACGGCTGAACCGTCTGCGTCGGAAGTCGTCACCGAACCGAACGTTCACCAGCTCAGAGAGGCCCATCGACCGCTCACGCCGGCTTTTTCGATCGGACAGCCATGCCTTGACTGCGGACTGGACAACGGAGCCGCCCACCCGCAGGATTACGGCCTCCACGGCATCGAACCCCCGTCAACGGATGGACACCAGAGGCGTCACCTCAGTGTCCCACCGGCCTACCGCCGGGGGCGCGTATTCACCGCGCTCCGGGTGAGACTGCGACGTAAGTGCAGCTCAGGGAGTAGGTCATACTGCCGCCGTGAAACTGCGCCCTTGGCTGATGACGGTCGTGTTCGTCCTGTTGGCTGCCGCGATCGCTCGCCTGCTCGAGGCCACGGAGGGTGACCCGGGCGTGACCGTCGGTGCTGCGCTCGGACTGCTGGCCGGGGGCGCGGCCCTTTCACCGCTCGGCGGCGTTGTCTGGGCCCTGACGGGCGGCGCAGTCTTCGCAGTGGTGGTCGGTGCGGGCCCGCGGATGTGGTACCACCAGTTCGCGACCGGCCGGTTCGTCGAGGTGCGCGCGGTGCCGTACACCGTGACCGAGGAACGCGGCCTACGCCCGGTCGGCGGGCTTAGCCGAGGCGCTGGCGGCGCAGGTCGCTTACCTCGACGGCGCCTGGCGCCTGGCGATCAACCGCAGCGTCCGCGCCGCTCGCAGGCACCCGCCGGGCCACCGCGCCGATTCTTACGCGATCGCCGCGCTGGCGTGCGCGGCCAACGGCAGCCGGTCCGGTGCGGCGCGGTACCTCGACGCCGCCCGCCGCGACAGCCCCGACTCTGCGCTCGTCCGGGTCGCCGCCACCGCCCTCGAGACGCCCGACCGGCCGGACGCCGGCACCGCCCTCGACACCCCCACCCCGGCCTAGCGGCGCCTGCCCCGTGGTTCTTACCGAAGGTCAGTGCGAAGCCCAGGTCCCCGCCGATGACCCCGCCCACGCGACCGGCGGTCCCGCCGACTGGCGGCGGCAGTCAGCGCGATATCGCCCACGCGCCGGCAAGCACCGCGATCGACGCCAGGTCGACGACCAAACAGAACGCCAGGGACGTCACGAGGTGAGGCTGTGCGGCGCCCAGCAGGGTCGCGGCCAGCCCGCGAAAGACGCGTTCCTCGGTTCTTCGGGCTGACACCAGGCTCCCCACGCCGGACACACTAGAGCCCCGCGGCGATGACGAACGGCCGCTCTCCGCCGCCGCCAGTGATAGCGACGACGAGCGCGGGGTGCGTCATCCGCGCTAGCACCGGCTCTGCGCCACCGGGGGAGAGGCGTTCGCGTTGATCGGCGCGTGCGCAGCACCGACCGTCACCGGCTGGTGCAGCGGCTCGACGTCCGGCCCCGGAACAGCGCCCGGACGTTCGGCGCGGCCCCGCCGTAGTTGCAGGACGGCGACGGACGAGAGGACCAGCAGCCCGCCCGTCAGCTGCAGCGGAGTGAGGATCTCGCCGAGCGTCAGCGCCGCCAGCGCCGTCGTCACGACCGGCTCGAACGTCGAGGAGATCGCGGCGGTCGACGGGCCGGTTCGTCGCAGGCCGGCGAAGAACGTCAGCATCGCGACGACGGTCGACACGACGGCGATGCACGCGAGCCAGAACCATCCGCTCCATCCGAAGCCGAGATCCACTCCGCCGGTCATCAACGCGCGTCCGGACAGCGTGAGGGTGGCTCCGGTCATCACCAGCGCGGCCAGCACCACCGGCGGCAGCCGGTGCACGACGGTGTCCGCGACCAGGATGTAGAGGGTGTAGCTGACCGCGGTGCCGAACGCCAGGGCCGCGCCGAGCGGGTTGACGTCGACCTCGCCGGTGCCGAGGAGAACGAGCAGCGTTCCGCCGGACGCGGCGATCAGCGCCGCGCAGCGACCAGGTGTCAAGCGGTCCCGGCCGAGCAGAACGGCCCCCAGCGTGACCAGCAGCGGGTAGGTGTAGAAGATCAGCGCGAGTACCGAGGCATCCATGATCTCCAAGGCGGAGAAGTACAGGCTCGCCTGGGTGGCGTAGCCGACGGCGCCCAGACCGAGGGCCGTCACCAGGAGCGCGAACGTCATTCCGCCCGCACCTCGCTCGGCGTCCGCCGGGCCCCGGCGCAGCGCGGGCCGCAGGAACAACAGCAGCCAGAGCAGGACGGCGGCGAGACCGAAGCGCACCAGGAGCAGCGCTCCGGGCGAGACGTCCGCGGCGTAGGCGAACTTGCCGAAGATCGCCATGGCGCCGAAGCCCGCGGCGGACAGAAGACACAGTGCGACACCCATGCTTCGAGCTTCGACGATCGAATACTTCACGTCTAGCGACGATTCCTGGGGTTAATCGGGTAGGTTTTCCGAATGATCGAGCTGGACCTCCGACGACTCCGGCTACTTCGCGAGCTCGAAGTGAGGGGGACCCTGGGCGCGGTGGCCTCGGCTTTGGGCTACAGCCCCTCCTCGGTGTCCCAGCAGCTGAGCGTCTTGGAGAAGGAAACCGGCGCGCGTCTGCTGGAGAAGGCCGGACGCGGAGTACGGCTCACCGACGCCGGCCGGTTGCTCGCGCAGCACGCGGGGGTGTTGCTGAAAGCGGCCGAGGCCGCCGCCACCGACCTGGCCGCGCTGGGTGGTGAGGTGCGAGGCACGGTGCGCGCCAGCGGTCTGCAGTCGGCCACGCGCCGGCTGTTGATACCCGCGGTGGCACGGATGATGGCGGACCATCCCCGGGTGCGGACCGAGGTCAGCGAGCTCGAACTGGAGCAAGCGTTGCCGGGGCTGCGGCTCGGATCGCTCGACCTGGTGATCAGCGACGAGTACGACGGGCATCCCCGCCCTCGTCCGGCCGGACTGCGGTTCACGCTGCTGCTCGTGGAACCGCTGAAGGTGGTTCTGCCGTCCGGCCACCGGCTTGCCGGGTCCGACGGTCCGGTCGCCCTGTCCGGTCTCCGGGACGACGTCTGGGTGGCCTCGGACCAGGGGACCGGCCATCACGAGATGGTGGTCGGCAGCTGTCGGTCCCTCGGCGGCTACGAGCCGGACGTGCGGCACCGATCCAGCGACGCGGACGTGCAGCTCGAGTTCGTGCGCAGCACGGGAGCGGTGGCTCTGCTGCCTGCTCTGACGCTGCCCTCCGGGGCGGATCCGGCTCTGGTGATCCGGAACATCGCCGAGCAGCGGCTGGGGCGTCGGCTCGTGGTGGTCCTTCGGGACGGCCCGTCAGCTCCCGCGCTCACGGCGTTCCTCGCGGCCGTGACGGAGCAAGCTCGTCAGCACGCTTCGCTGCTCGCCTAGTTCCGGAACCAGGTCTCTTCGCTCGCCATCGCGACCACGGTGTCCGCGCCGGCGTTGCGCACGGCAGCACCGAGTTCGGCAGCGGTGGTCCGGTGCTGTTCGGACCAGTACGCCGGGGTGAACGCGTACATCGTGACGTCCTGCCAGGCTGCTGCGTCGTTCAGTGCGTCGGCGGTCGGCGGCCCGAATCGAAAACTCAAGCGATCCTCGTCGCGCGTGTACTCGGCTTCGTGAAGCGGGTGATCGGAGTCGATCGCGGCATTCTCGGCGCCGCGGAGCAGAATCAGCCGGTCGGCGCTGCCATCGAGCCGTTGCGCCGTCCAGTTCCGATCGGCCAGCTGCCCGTGGATCGTCTCCAGCGCCTTCGTCCCACGAACCGCCAGGTAGACGACGCGACGGCTCAGGCAGATGTTGTCGTAGGGCGTGGTGAACTTGATCGACTGTTCGCCGGGGTAACACCCCGCTTGCCGTGCGTCGGCGATCACGGTCACTCCGGGCGGTCTCGCGAGGGCGAGGTTCCGGTCCATCCGCGTCTCCGCCTCGGCGTGAGCGGTCCTGATCGCGGAGTCGTCGAGGTCCGGTCTGCCCGCGACGAAGACGTCGCCGACCAACGCTTCTCGGCAACCGACGCAGCAACTACCGCACAGCGCGATGAGAAGCAGAGCGACGAGGAGCGTCCGAAGGGCTCGGCGCGGTGGGCGCCCGGCTCGCGGCAGGCTCTCGCGCGTTTCGGACACGCCCGGCACGTTACTGACGGCCAACGTCCGCTGGAGTGGGTACGCATGTCGATTCGGTATCAAGTGCCGGCGTCAGGCCCCGCCACGGTCGACGACGAGGCGGTGGAAGCGAGCCCGTCAGTCCGCCTGATCGGGAAGAGGGGCCGGGATGGTGTCGAACGCCGAAGTCACCACCGCGCGCGCCGGTATCTCGACCTCGGCGTGCAACCGGCGGAACAGCCGCTGCGCTTCGTCGGCCGGCCAGGGCGCGGGGAGCAGCTCGACCGGCAACTGCGGATCCTGGCGCAGGGCAAGACGCCATTCCTCCTGCAGCGCCAGCTGGCGGGCGAGCGGATCGGTGTGTGCCCGGTCGGCGACGCCGCCGTCCCAGCGCCGGATGAAGCGTTCATAGCGGTGCGCCAGGTTGGGGATGTCCCAGACGTCGTGGATCATCGCCGCGACATCAAGACCCGAGTGCGGCCGGGCGACGAAGGCGCGCACGTGCTCGGCTGCCTCCAGACCGGCGAGGATCTGCTCGAGGTCCGGCTCGGAGGGTGCGATCCACAGGCCACCCTGGAGCGGTCCGAATCCGGCCCAGAGCAGGCGTGTCCGCAACTCGTGCCGCTGGCGCTGCCAGGACTCCGGCAGCCGGAAGCTGAGCAGCGTCCACCGGCCGTCCCAGTGACGGTTGACCGCGCCGCTCCGCCAGATGGTGACGTAGCCGTCGTTGAGCGCCTCGATCGACGTCGGAGTCAAGCCGTAGTAGACCTGGCGTCCCTTGCGCCGGCTCGTCAGCCGGTTCTTCTTCACCGTCCGGGCGAGGGCGGAGCGGGTGGCGTGCGGTGAGACGCCGACGCGCTGCAGAGCGTCGATGATGCTGGTGCCGGCCAGCAGCACGGGCCGGCCGAATACGTGGGCGCCGAAAAGGGTGAGGATCAGGCTCTCCGGACGGAGCGCGACCTCGTCCGACTCGTCACCGCTCGGCGTGCTCATGCAGACATCCTCGCCCATGCGCGGACGGTTCGGACCCGGTGCCCGGCGGCGCCGCTCGACGCCGCCGGACGCGATCGTCACGGCTGTCCGGGACACACCCTCTCGGCGCGACCGGGCCGCAGCACCGCGGCGCTGACCGTGCGGTGGCCAGGTGCGCTGACGAACGTGTCGGTGTCCTTCGCTACGGCGAGGACGATCACGGCGCGCCGAGCAGGCGGCTGATCTCCTGCGCCTGGGCATCCGGGACCGGCTTCGGCCGGACGAAGTCCTTGGCGTTCGGCGCGAACGGCGAGATGTCGCCGGAGAGCTTGTTCAGGTACGTGTTGCCTTCCTCGGTCAGGAGGTAGTTGGCGAACAGCTTCGCCGCGTTCGGGCACTTGCTCTTCGCGGTCAGACCCAGGGCGATCTCCGGGCCGGTCGTCGGCGAGAGCTTGGCGAGCTCGACCGGTGCACCTGAACCCTTCAGGCTGTTGACGATCGGCGTGACGCCGGGGAAGGCGAGCGATCCTTCGCCCGCCGCGACGGCCTGGGTCGCCGGAACCGCGCTGTTGTACCACTTGGGCTTGTTCGCGGCGACCTTGGTCAGGAAGTCGTCGCCGTAGGTGTCGCGCATGAGCTGCCAGAAAGCGACGTTCGCCGGCGAGGACGTCGGCTCGGCGAACAGCAGCTCGCCCTTGTACGCCGGGTCGGCGTAGTCCTCCCAGGAGTCCGGCGCGGTCTTCACCAGCTCGGAGTTGTACGCCAGGCTGGTCGCTACCAGCTGGACGACGGGGGTCGCGCCGTCGTCGGCGGTGTAGCCGGTGGGGAACGTTCCGGGGTAAGCGGGTACGCCTGCCTTGTCCACCGGGTTGAGCCAGCCCTTGGCCAGGGCGTCTTTGTAGAACGGCGAGTGCGTCAGCAGGATGACGTCCGCGGCCGGAGCACCTGAGGCCGCTTCGGTCGAGAAACGCTGGGACAGGTCAGCGGACACCAGCCGGGTGAACGAGACCGGGATGTCGTACTCCTTGGTGAACGCGGCGGTGACGGCCTTGAGCGTCGACTCGTCCGGGACGCCGTAGAGCGTCAGGCAGTTGTCCTTTTTCGCGTCGGCGACGAGCTGCTGGAGCTCGGGGGAGTCCGAGAGAGTCGGGGCGGCGACGTCGGCACGGTTGTCGCTACCTCCATCGCCGCAGGCGGCGAGGGTCAGGGTGAGGGCGAGGCTCGCGCCGAGAGCGACGATGCTCTTCCGTCTGCGCATGTCCGGTCCTTTCTCTCCGCGGCGGGCCGCGGTCAGCCGGGGTGGGGTTCAAGCGGGGGTGAGACGTAGGGGGACGGAGACGTAGCCGATCTCCGGCATGCGGGCGCCCTCCAGCGGTCCGTCCAGGACAAAACCGCTGGTGGCGGCAAGTAACTCACCGAGCGCGATTCGCAGTGCCAACCGGGCGAGCGGCGCCCCGGCGCACCGGTGCCTGCCGCGTCCGAAGCCGAGGTGGGCGGCGATGTTGGGACGCCCGAGGACGAACGAGTCGGGATCGTCGAAGACCTCGGCGTCGCGGTTGGCGGAGGCGTAGACGAGCGTGACCGGCTCGCCGGGGCGGATCTGTCGGCCGTGGAGTTCGACGTCGTGCGCGACCGTGCGGGCGAAGCCGCGGTACGGGGTGTAGAGCCGGAGGAATTCCTCGATGGCGTCGGGCAGGAGTTCTGGTGCCGCGCGCAGGCGTTCCTGCAGGTCGTGGTCCTGGGCGAGGTGGACGCAGATCGACCCGAGGAGGATCGGCGGCGCGACCATCCCGACGACGAGGCTCTGCCGCAGCGCGCCGACCAGGTGCTCCTCGTCGAGCGGGGCGCCCTCGTGTCGCTCGGCGAGCAGCGAGCTGGCGGGATCGGACTCGACCGGTAACGGCGAGGCCCGCCGGTCGCGGACGAGGTCGCGGGCGATCGTGTACATGCGCTCGCTCATCGCGTTGACGACCGGGCCGTCCATCCGGCGCCAGGCCCGCACCCAGGCCGTGGCGGTGTCGGCCAGCCGCGGAGCGACGTCGTCGGGCAGGTTGAGCCACTCGGTCGTGACCCAGGCCGGGAACCGGGCGCCGAACTCCTGGGCGACGTCGCCGCCGCCCCGGGCCAGCATCGGAGCGAGTTCGCGGGCTGCGTGGGCGCGTAACCGCGGCTCCAACGCGGTGATCCGGGCACGTTGGAGTGTGCGGTCGAGGGCCCGCCGGTACGGCGTGTGGGCGGGCGCGTCGAAGTTGAGCGGGGGCCGGCGCAGTCCGCGCGGATCGCTGGGCACGACCGCGCGGACCGACGAGATCCACGTCCGGGAGTCCGACGCCGCAGCCGTCACGTCGGCGTGCCGGGTGAGGGCCCAGTACCCGCCGTAGGCGTCGGTCCGGGCCACCGGACACTGCGCGCGGAGCCGCGCGTAGGTGGCCAGCGCGTTGTCCGGCGCGTCGGACTCCAGCGGGTCGAAGTCGGCGAACGGCCGATCATCCGTGGCCGTCATCGCAGGACCGCCGATCCGTCGTCGGCGGCCGATCCGGCGGGCTGAGCCCCGGCAGGCTGGGATCCGGCAGGCTGGGATCCGGCAGGCTGGGGAATCGTCCGGAGCAGGGCGGCGGCGGTGGACCGGGCCGAGGACTCGACCTCGGCGTGCAGGCGATGGAACAGCTCCTGCGCCCGCTCGGCCGGCCAGGGCGCGGGAAGCCACTCGACCGGCAGGCGCGGGTCGGTGCGGATCGCGCGCAGCCACTCGGCCTGCAGCGCCAGCTGGCGGGCGAGCGGATCGACGTACGCCCGGTCGGCGACGCCGCCCTCCCACCGTTCGAGGAACGTCTCGTAGCGCGCAGCGAGCTCCGACAGATCCCACGCGTCGGCGACCATCGCGGCGATGTCGGTACCCGCGACCGGCGACGCCGAGTACGCGCGAACGTGCTGCGCTGCGGGGAGGTCGTCCAGCAGGTGGGCGACGTCGATCGTGCCGGACGCGATCCACAGGCCGCCCTGGAGCGGGCCGAACCCCGCCCAGAGGAGCCGGGAGCGGAGGTCGTGGCGTTCGCGTTGCCAGGACTCCGGGAGGGAGAAGCTGAGCAGCGTCCACTGGCCGTCCCAGTGGCGGTTGACCGCGCCGCTGCGCCAGATGCGCACCGCGCCGTCGTTGAGCACTTCCTCCGACCGTGGCGTCAGGCCGAAGTAGACCGGCCGTCCCCGCCGCTCGCTGACGAGCAGGCCCTTGCGCACCATCCGGGCCAGCGCCGAGCGGGTGGCGGGCGGCGAGACCCCGACGCGCTGCATGACGTCCAGCACGCTCGTCGAGGCGACCAGCAGCGGCCGCCCGAGGACGTGCGCACCGAAGAACGTGAGCAGCAGGCTCTCCGGGCGCAGCCCTCCGTCCAGGGGAACCTCGGCTTCCTGCAGGACGGCCATCAGGCGCCGATCCGGGCGCTCACGCCGAGCTTCGACGCGCGCCGGGTGTAGGCCAGCACCGCGATCAGCACGGTGGCGGTGATCACGACCAGCACCGTCGAGAGGGACGCGAGCAGCGCGAACGAGCCGCTGGTGAACACCTCGAGGATGCGGAACCCGACGACCGGGTTGCCGGTACCGGCCAGGATCGCTGACGCGGTGAGGTCACCGACGATCCGGATGAACAGCAGCGCCCAGCCGGCGACCAGCCCGGGCGTCATCAGCGGCAGGTAGACGGTGCGGAACGTGCGGAACGGCGTCGCCCCGGAGATCGCCGCGGCCTCCGGCAGTTCGGCGCCGACGCCGCTGACCGCCGCGTCGGCCGCGATGGATGCCTGCGGCAGGTAGAGCGCGAGGTAGCCGATGAGCAGGATCAGCAGCGTCCCGCTCAGGTGGAACGGGGCGCCGGCGAGCAGCAGGAGGATGCCGACGGCGATGACCATGTTCGAGATCGCGGCCGGGAGTTTGACCGCCGCGTCGATGCCCTTGGCCAGCAGCGTGCGGCGGCGGGCGACGTAGAGCGCGATCAGCGCCGCACCGAGGATCCCGACTAAACCGCCGACGACGCCGAGGCCGAGGCTGTTGCGGAGCGCCGTGAGCGTGGCTTGGTCTTCGAACACCGCCTCGGTGACCGCGGCGAAGCTCAGGTTGTCCCAGGCGATGTTCGGGGTCCAGTAGCCGTTGAGCGACACCAGCACCAGCGCGACGATCGGCAGCCCGGTGGAGACCAGGACGTAGGCCAGCACGAACACGCGGGCCGGCCACTTCGCCGCGCCGAGGTCGAGCGTCGTCGCGCGGGCGCCCTTGCCGGTGACGGTGGCGTACCGGCCGCGCCGGAGGATCCGCAGCTGGAGCCAGTAGGCCAGCCCGACGAACAGGACGACGAAACCGGAGAGGCCGATCGCGAGGTCCGTGCGCGGCGGGTAGGTGAACGTGAGCAGTTCGACGATCCGGACCGAGAGCACGTCGATGTCGGCGGGCGTGCCGATGATCGCCGGAATGCTGAACATGCCGATGCCGAACCAGATGGCGAGCAGGAAACCCGCACCGAGGCTGGGCGCCACCGCAGGCAGCGTGACTTTCCGTAGCGTCCGGAAGGTGCCTGCGCCGGACAGGCGGGAGGCCTCCTCCAGCGCCGGGTCGAGGTTGCGCAGCCCGGCCGAGGCGTTGAGGAAGACGAACGGCACAGCGTAGAACGCCATCACCATGATCAGCCCGTACCAGGAGTTGATGTCGAACGGGCCCTCGCGCATCTCGACGCCGAACAGCGCCAGTGCGTCGCGGATCCAGCTGTTGAGCAGACCGGCGCGGGGGGAGAGCAGCATCGTCCAGCCGACCGCACCGGCCACCGGAGGCAGCAGGAACGGCAGCAGCGGCAGCGCGTCGGTGAGCAGGCCCATCCGGGCGTTCGTCCGCTCGTTGAGCCACGCCAGTGCCGTGCCGATGACAAACGCGAGCACCGCGCTGGCGACGACGAGGATGAGCGTGTCCAGGAGCAGGCTGCCGAGGTCCGGGATCGCGAGCGTCCGGCGGACCGGGGCCAGGGTGAGCGCACCGTCGACCCAGAACATCCCCACCAGCACGCGGCCGAGCGGGATGACCACGATGCCGATCAGCGCCGCCGCGAGGAGCAGCGTCAGCGCGTCGAACGGCCCCGGTAGCCGCCGGGCCCCGCGGCCGGGACGGTCGGGTGGTGCCGTGCCACCGGCCTGGGCGGGGGCGTCGGTGGTGGGTGCGGCTGTCACGACGCCGTCTCCAGCACTGCGTCGGGAACCGGCGCCGGCGCGTCGTCGTCCACCGGGAGGACGAGGACGTCCTCCTCGGTCACCGAGACCCATGCGGACGAGCCGGGTGCGACCACGTCCGACCGGGGACTCCACAACCGCGCGTCGCCGTCGGCGAGCGTGACCACGTACTCGGTGTGGGAGCCGACGAACAGCGACGCGGTGACCGAACCCGGCCATCGGTTGACCGTGGACGGCTCGTCGCGGGTCAGCACCGCACGCTCCGGGCGCCACATCACCGCGACACGCTCGCCCACCGTGGCGGTGCGTCCGTGGGTTCGCCCGACGACGCGCCCGAGGTCGGTGTCGACGGTGGCGACGTTCCCCTCGATGACGGCGACCGTGCCGAGCGACTCGTTGATCGCGCCGATGAACTTCGCGACGTAGCGCGTCGCCGGGCGGGCGTAGATCTCCTGCGGGGTACCGAACTGCACGATCCGGCCGCTGTCGAGCACGGCGATCCGGTGGGCCAGCTCCATCGCCTCGGTCTGGTCGTGGGTGACGAACAGCGCGGAGAAGCCCAGCTTCCGCTGCATCGACAACAGCTCGAAGCGCAGCTGCTCGCGGACCTTCGCGTCGACATTGGAGAGCGGCTCGTCGAAGAGCACGAGCTCGTCGTTGCTGACCAGCGCACGGGCCAGCGCGATCCGCTGCTGCTGGCCGCCGCTGAGCTGACCGGGGTACTGGCGCTCCAGCTCGCCGACCCCGACGAGCTCGAGCGCGGCGCGGACCCGTTCGGCGATCTCGCGCTTGCCCGGACGGCCCCGGCGGCTGCGCAGCGGGTACGCGACGTTGTCGAACGCCGTCATGTGCGGCCAGAGCGCGTAGGACTGGAAGACCATGCTGATGTTGCGGCGCTCCGGCGGGACCGCGATGCGCTCGGCCGACGAGTACTGGGTGCGGCCGCCGATGCGGATCGTGCCCTGATCGGGCGTCTCCAGGCCGGCGATCGCGCGCAACAGCGTCGTCTTGCCGCAGCCGCTCGGGCCCAGGAGGACGACGAAGTCACCGGTGCCGACGGTGAACGACACGTCGTCGATCGCGTGGACCACCGCGCCGCTCTCGCGGCGGAAGCGCTTGACGAGGTTACGCACCTCGATGATCGGTGTCGTCGAATCCGTTGGCGTGCCGGGCGTCATTGCATCGACCTTGCCTTTCTCCGCACCACGTCTGAACTCGCATTTCGAGGGCGGATCCGTCGATCGAGAGGAGCCGGGTGACCGGAGTCACGTCAATCGGCCGACCCCATGTTCTTCTACTTCGCTACTGCCGTCAACGATCTGGCGAAGGTTGACCTCTCTCGGCTAACGTCCGATCGTGCCGTTCAGCCCGTCAGCTCTCGGAGGACCGTCATGACCCGCCAGCATCCGGAGTCCGGTCCCGAGGGTGACGACCGACGGGCGGCGCACGACTTCGACCCGGTCCGCCCGGGGGAGACGTTCACCAGCGCCCACGAGGAGTTCGCGCAGCTGCGTCCCCGCTGCCCGATCGCGCGCAGCCAGGAGTACGGCGGGTTCTGGGCGGCTCTGGGCTACGACGAGGTGCTCTCGGTCATCACCGACATCGAGCACTTCACGACGTCGAAGCAGAACGCGATCCCGAAGTTCGCGTTCACCGGCGTCCGGCCGCCGTTACACCTGGACCCGCCCGAGCACCTGGCCTACCGGCGGGTGATCAACGCGTTCTTCACCCCACCGAAGATGCGCGCGATGGAGCCGAAGGCGCGTGCGGTCGCGGTCGACCTGCTCGACCCCCTGATCGACGCGCGCTGGGTCGACGTCTGCAAGCAGTACGCGCACAAGTTCCCGGCGGCGGTGTTCGCGCACTTCTTCAACCTCGACGTCGCCGTCTCCGCGGAGATCAAGGACGTCAGCGGCGAGTACGTCGACGCGATCCAGGTGCTGAATCACGAGGTGGTCATCCGGCTGAGCCGCCGTCTCTACGAGATCGCCCAGGGCATCATCGACGATCGACGCGCCGGCGACTACGACCCGGACGACGACCTCACCGCGGCCCTGCTCGCCGCCGAGTACCAGGGCGCACCACTGCCCGAGGCGATGGTGCTGGGCTGCGTGCGGCAGCTCATCGTCACCGGGATGGTCGCGCCGAGCGTGTTCACCGGAAACATGTTCGTGCACCTGAGCCGGGACACCGACCTCCAGGACCGGTTGCGGGCCGAGCCGCAGCTCATTCCGGCCGCGATCGAGGAGTTCCTCCGGCTCTACTCGCCCTACCGGGGCATGGCCCGCACCGCGCGCGAGGACGTCGTCCTGTCGGGACAGCTGATCCGCAAGGACGACCCGATCGCGCTGGTCTACACCTCGGCCAACCGCGACGAGCGGGTCTTCCCCGACGGAGACAACTTCGTGCTCCACCGGCCGAACATCGCGCAGCACATCTCGTTCGGGCGGGGCACGCACAGCTGCCCGGGCGCCCCACTCGCCCGGATGATGATGCGGATCACGCTGGAGGAGGCCCTCGCGCGCAGCACCGCGTTCCGGCCGGCAGGCGAACCGGAGATGGCGATCTGGGCCGAGTGGGGAACACGCTCGGTGCCGCTGGACTTCGTCCGCGCCTGAGCTCGTCGCGCCGCCGGATCCTGGAGCGGATCGCGACGGCCAACCGCAGCCGGCACTAGCGTCACGCTGGGCGGCGGCTCACGATCAGGGCGCGGACCAGGCAGCCGAAGGCGGCGATCGAGGCGAACGTCCGGTTGAGGTTCCAGTTGTTCCAGTCGTCCTCGTAAGCGGCGCGGACGCCGGCCGGGTCGGTGAGGGTCGCCGCGGCGCCCGCGTCGGCGAGCTCCTGGTTGAGCGGGACGCTGATCCCCATCGTGATGCCGAAGGCGATCGCGTAGAGCACGAAGGCTGCGGCCGCCCACGGCAGCACGCGACGACCGGAACGGCCGAGATGGACGAGTGCCGCGGCCGCGGTCAGCAGCAGCGCGCCGAAGAAGCTCAGCGCGAACCACGTGTTGCGCACGGTGGCGTTGATCGCCTGCATCGTCGCGATGAACGTCCGATCGTCGACCCGGTCCAGTCCGAGCATGACCGAGCAGGCGTACGCGTAGAAGAACCCGGCGATCAGGCCGGTCGTCAGCGTGGCCGCGCCGAGTAACCACACACGGGCGAGGGAGAGGCGTCGGGCGTCCGGGGTGAGGGTGTCGTCCGGTGAGACGGAGGAAGCCAGGGCCTGCGACATGTGGACTCCAGTATATTCGAACCGCTGGGTACGATTAAAACCGTACCGGCAAGTTCGATTAGAGTCCAGAAGGAGAGATGCATGCCGTCCAGCAGGCGGGGTCGTCCGCGCGCCGGTGAACACCTCGAGCGTCGCCGGGCGGTGCTCGAGGCCGCGCTCGCCGAGCTGACCGAGAGCGGCCTGGAACGCACCACGATGCAGGCGGTGGCCGCCAGGGCCGGCAGCTCGAAGGAGAGCCTCTACACCTGGTTCGGCAATCGGCAGGGCCTGCTGGCCGCACTCGTCGAGCAGCAGTCGGCGGCGACGAACGCGGCGGTCAAATCAGCCCTCGACGACCCGGCCGACCCGGTAGCCGCGCTGACCACGATCGCGACCGGTCTGCTGCGGCTGCTGGTCGGTCCGGCCTCGGTGGCGCTCAACCGGGCGTCGATGTCGTCGCCGGAGCTCGCCGCGCTCCTGCTGCGCCATGGGCGGCACACCACCGGCCCGCTGGTGGAGGCCTACCTGGAGAGCCTGCACCAGCGCGGGTTCCTGGTGGCGTCGGACCCGGCCGAGACCTTTCAGCTGTTCTACGGCCTGGTGGTCCGCGACTGGCAGATCCGTGTCCTGCTCGGCGAGGAGCCTCCCGGCATCGAGCAGATCGACGACGAGGCCCGCGTCGCCGTGTCGAGGCTGATCACGCTCGTGGGGGCGGCGGAGAGTGACGCTTGACGGGGGGTTGGCCCGGCGCGCGAGGTCGGCGATGCTGTGGCCGTGGAGTACGTGTCGAGAGTGCCGCGACCGCCGCTGGACGGGCTGATCGACGACCTCTACTACCTGGAGGGCGCGCCGCCGTACGCCCGGCTGACGCTGCCGCCGGCGCCGTCGGCGTTGCTCATCGTCAACCTCGGGGCGCCGTTCCGCATTCGCGCAGGCACCGACGTCGAGACGGTCGAGTACGTCGACGGCTGCGTGGTCACCATGCCGACCCGCGCGTGGGAGTTCGGCTACCCGCTCGGGACCCGGTCCGTCGGCGCGCACGTCAAGCCGTGGGGGCTGGCGCCGTTTCTGCCGATGCCCGCGGCCGAGCTGTGTGACCGGCCGGTGACGGTGGAGCAGGTTTGGGGCCGGGCCGCAGTTGCCGAGCTGCGAGACCGGCTGGCCACGGCGGACGGACCGCACGAGATGCTGACGCTGCTCGAGGAGGAGCTGATGCGACGGCTGTGCGAGACCGCCGGCCTGGGGCTGGTCCGCCACACGAGCAGCGTCATCGCGGCGACCCGCGGGGCGGTGACGATCGGCGACCTGAGCGCGGCGGCCGGTGTCAGCAGCACTCATCTGGCACAGCGGTTCAAGGAACTCATCGGCGTTCCGCCGAAGCGGCTGGCCCGCACTCACCGCTTCGCGGCCACCGTGTTCGCGATCAACCCCGCCGGACCGATCGACTGGGGCGAGCTCGCCGGTGGCGCCGGCTACTTCGACCAGGCCCACTTCGGCCACGAGTTCCGGGCGTTCACCGGGCTCACGCCGACCCGGTACGTCGAAGTCCGGCGGCGGTTCCTGCACGAACATCCCGGGCACGTGTTCGACGGCTGGCCGTTGCCTGCCGATTGATTTCGTACAAGAGCGACAGCTCACGACGCGCTACTTTGCGGGCACCCCGAAGCAGAGGAGAGCCCCGTGGGCAAGGTGGTCATGTACGGCGCGGTGTCGGTGGACGGCTTCGTCGCGGACGAGAACGATCAGCCCGGACCGCTGTTCGACTGGTTGACCAGCGGTGACGTCCCGTTGGACGAGAGCGGCTACGTGAAGGTGTCGCAGACCTCCTACGACTACACCCGCCCCTACTGGGACCAGATCGGGGCGACCATCGCCGGCCGCCACGTCTTCGACATCACGGACGGCTGGGACGGGAAACCTCCGAGCGGCATCGACCACGTGGTCGTCGTGACACACCGGCCGAAGCCCGAGGGCTGGGACCCCGAGGCGCCGTTTCACTTCGTCGACGGCGTCGAGGCAGCCGTGGCCAAGGCGCAGGAGCTCGCCGGTGACCGCATCGTCGAGATCGCCGCCGGCGACGTCGGTGGCCAGGTGCTTGCCGCCGGCCTGGTCGACGAGGTCCGCATGGACGTCGTCCCCGTCGTGTTCGGGTCCGGCAAGCGCTACTTCGGGTCGGTCCACGCGCAGTACCTGTTGGAGGATCCTGACGTGGTGATTCAGAGCAACCGGGTGCTTCACCTGCGCTATCGGGTGCGCCGTTGACCGATCCGAGGCGGACCGGTCGGAGTAGGAGATCTCGTGATCACTCGCCGCGCCGTACTACTGGGTGCCGCTGCGCTGGTCAGCGCCTGCACCGCGTCCGGCTCCGACCGCGAAGCGCCCCGGGCGTCGTCCAGCGGCTCCGCCGCTGCCTCCGGGCCGGTTCTGGTCGCGTACTTCTCCCGCGCGGGCGAGAACTACTACTACGGCGGACGCCGGAACTTGACGGTCGGCAACACCCAGGTCGTCGCGGACCTGATCAGCGGATTCGTCGACTGCGACGTCCACCGCATCGAAGCCGAGGATCCCTACCCGTCGGCGTACGACCCGACGGTGGCACGCAACGTCCGCGAACAGAACGCCGACGCGCGCCCGGCGATCGCGAATCCTCTGACGTCGATCGAGAAGTACCGGACCGTGCTGCTGGGCAGCCCGATCTGGAATATTCGCGCGCCGATGATCATGACGACGTTCACCGAGGGCCTCGACTTCACCGGCAAGACCGTCCACCCGTTCACCACGCACGCGATGAGCGGGCTGGGCAACACCGAACGCGACTACGCCGCCTCCTGCCGGGGCGCCACCCTCGGCGAAGGCCTCGCCGTGCAAGGCGAGAAAGCCGCCGAGGGTGGACCGGACATCGAAGCCTGGCTACGCCGAATCGCCCTGCTACCCGGATGACCGCCGTCCGGTGCACAGGCCGCTCCGTGCCCGGGCTAGGGGTCGCATTCCCACGCCCTCAGCCACCGGCGACCTCGCGGTGGGCCGCACGCACGATCTCGCCGCCATGAGGGGAGTGTTCTCCGCGGGAGTCAGGTTGTGAGGGGGGCGGTTCGGTCGGCGCGTACCGCGTCGGCGGCGGCTTCGCCGGAGCGGATCGCGCCGTCGATGTAGCCGTACCATCGCGTGGCGGTTTCACTGCCGGCCCAGTGGATGCGGCCGACGGGCGCGCGGAGCGCCGGCCCGTACTGGGTCCACGCGCCGGTCGGGAACAACGCGGAGTACGCGCCGCGAGTGAACGGCTCGGCGCTCCAGTCCCGCTCGAGGTAGGCGGACGGATTGCCGGCCTGCGGACCGAACAGCCGGGTCAGCTCGTCGAGCACGAGCGCCCGCCGCTCGGAGACGGTGTTCGTCCCCAGGCGTCGCGCCACACCAGCTTCCAGCACGCTGACCAGCACACCCCGCCGAGCCGGCGGCGGACTGCTGTCTGCCACGGCCGCCAGGGGGCCACGCAGGCTGAGCGCGTGACCGCTGAGCCCGGTCGCTCGCCAGAACGGCTCGGGATACACGATCATGCATTTGATCGTGCTGCCCATCGCCAGGCGCTGGGTCAGGCCGTCCCGGCCGGGCGGCAGCGGAGGGTCGTAGTCGATCCGGCCGGCGAGGGTGGGCGGGATGGCCACAACCACCCGCGCCGCCCGGACGCTCTGCCCGGACTCGGCGACGACGCGCACCTCGTCGTCCTGCTGCACGATGCGTCGGATCGGCATCGCCAGCCGGACGCGCTCGCCGAGCTGATCCGCGAGCCCGGCCGCGAGCTGGTGCGCACCACCGACGAGCAGGTCCTGCTGCGCACCGTTCTCGGTGGCCATCACCGCCCGCAGGCTGCCGGCCGAGCGGGCGTAGAACAACGCATGCAGCAGCGACAGCTCGCTCGGCTCGCACGCCCACAGCACCCGAGCGGCCAGCGCGAACAACCGCCGCCCGTTCGCGGTCCGCAGCGTGCGGCGGATCCACCCGGCCAGCGTCTGGGTATCCAGCCGCTCCGCGTCACGCGTGCGCCAGGGCGCCTCGGTGTCGACGGTCCGGGCCAGATGCTCGAAGCGCGCCTCGGCCTGTGCGAAGTCCAGCAGGGCGACGGGGCTTAGGCGAGGGACCGTGCCCCGGAAACGTCGAATTCGGCCGGACAGGTCCTCGGCGAGGTGGGTCCCGCTGGTGTACATGCGAAAGACCGGGACGCCCAATTCGCCGGCCAGCGCATAGGCGCGGTCCTGGCCCGGGCCGAGGAATTGTCCGCCGAGATCGACGGCCTCACCATCGACCTCAACATTTTCGACGCGGCCGCCGACCCGGGTACGGGCCTCGCAGACCAGCACGTCAATGCCGTCGCGAAGGAGCTCACGGGCACACGACAAACCGGCCAGACCGGCGCCCACAACAACGACGTCGGCGGAAGGGGACGTTTGATGGATCATCAATCTCTCCGTGGTGGTAGACGCGTTCGCCGCACGGCGAACTCGTCAGCGCACCCACCAACCACCACGGCGCCGACTTGATTGGGAATTTAGGAACGATCGAGCCCGACCACGATATCCAACTGCCGGCGATCGGTCACGCCGCCGATTGTCGGCGCGCGGCTTTGAACAGAGCCCACAGGGCCTCCAGCCCTCCGAGGACCATTAGGACGATGCCCACCTTCGAGGGGGTGAAGAGGACGACGTGGTTGTCGGAGCCGAACAGCCACAGCACAAGGCCGACCACGAACGTGACCAGGCCGCTGACTAGCGCCTTCTTCTCGGTGAGGAGCGCGTTCCGGAGTCCACTGTGTTTCTGAGCGTCCATGCGCCCCACGGTAGGTGGCGCTCGGCGGCTGCACGTCCTGCGCGCTGACGAAGCCGGATTACATCTTTCGGAGCACGAGGCGAGGATCGCCAAGAAAACTCGGGGCGTGTTCGAGGCGTTTATAGTCGCACCATGCGGCCGGTCGAAGGCGAATCGATCATCGACGTGCGCGGTCTGCGGATGCGCTACGGGTCCACCGATGTGCTCAAGGGGGTCGATTTCACCGTACGCAGCGGTGAGGTCGTCACGCTTCTCGGGCCCAACGGGGCCGGCAAAACGACCACCATCGAAATCCTCGAAGGGTTCCGCCTGCCCTCGGACGGCACGGTCACCGTACTGGGAGCCGATCCGGCCAAGGGCGACGAGGACTGGCGTGCGCGCACCGGTGTGGTGTTGCAGTCCTGGCGCGACCACGCGCGCTGGACCCCCCGGAAACTCCTCGCCCACCTGGGTCGCTACTACGTGCCGTACTCCACGCCCGAGCGCAGCCGGCCGTACGGCGTCGAGGAACTGATCGCGATGGTCGGGCTGGCCGAACAGGCGGACCAGAAGATCCGCACCCTGTCGGGCGGGCAGCGCCGCCGCCTGGACGTCGCGATCGGCATCATCGGCCGTCCCGAACTGCTTTTCCTCGACGAGCCGACGGCGGGATTCGACCCGCAGGCCCGTCGCGAGTTCCACGAGTTGATCCAGCGCCTGACCGAGCTCGAAGAAACGACGGTCCTGCTCACCACCCATGACCTGAGCGAGGCGGAGAAGCTGGCCGATCGCATCCTGATCCTGGCCGGCGGCCGGATCGTCGCCGACGGCAGCGCCGACGAACTGGCCAGGCAGGTCGCGGCCGAAGGCCAGGTGCGGTGGAGCTTCGACGGCCAGCGCCACGTGCAGTCCACAGCAGAGCCCACCGAGTTCGTCTGGGACCTGTTCACCCGCCACGGCCGGAAGATCACCGATCTCGAAGTGCGGCGGGCCAGCCTCGAGGACACCTACCTCACGATGGTCCAGCAGCACGAGTCCGGCCGCGCCGACCAAGCGGCGACGGCGTTCGGACCGGCCGACGCGGAGGCCGAGACGGAGGACGCCCGATGAACAGCAGCCGGCACCGCACGGTGCACGCGGTCCGCGTCGGCCTCGCCCGCGGCTGGACCGAGTTCATGTTGAGCATCCGCAGCCCGCAGGATCAAGGCTTCTACCTGTTCACGGCGGTCGCGATCGTCGGCTACCTGTTCCTGCGGCGCGACACCGAGGTCGAAGGGACCTCGCTGCTGCTGCCGTCGGTCGCGATGCCGAGCATCCTCGGCGCGCTGGTGGCGTTCGGCGTGATCATCGGCCCGGCGTACGCGCTCGCCATGGAGCGCGAAGACGGCACGCTCCTGCGCGCCAAGGCGGTGCCGCGCGGGATCCTCGGCTACGTCAGCGGCCAGGTGCTCTACCACTCGCTGAACCTGTTCCCGTCCCTGCTGACCATCCTGATCCCGAGCTTCCTGCTCTTCGACAATCTGGCCCATCGTGGTCTGGAGGGGTGGCTCACCGTGATCTGGGTGCTGCTCCTCGGGCTCCTCGCCACGATGCCGATCGGCATCATCATCGGCTCGCTGGTGCCGAACGTCCAGAAGGTCAGCACCTGGGGCATGCTCCCGGTCATGGTGCTCACCGGCCTCTCCGGCATCTTTTTCCCGATCACGATGCTGTGGGGCTGGGTTCAGGTCATCGTCCAACTCTTCCCCATCTACTGGCTCGGGCTCGGCATGCGCTCCGCCTTCCTGCCGGAATCCGCGGCGTCCCTGGAGGTCGGTGGATCGTGGCGCACGCTGGAGACGGTCGGCGTCCTCAGCGCCTGGGCCATCGTCGGCGTCCTGGTCGCCCCGATCGTGCTGCGCCGGATGGCCCGGAGGCAGTCGGGTTCCCAAGTGGAGGCCGCTCGTCAGGAAGCCGTTCAGTGGGTGCGGTAGCCGGGTAGGCGCCGCCCGCTCTCACGCGGGCTGCTTCTGCCGGACGTCGACCTTCACGGTGGTCCGCCGGTCGCCGCGCGACCGCGCGAACACGAGCAGCCACACGAGGAGGGCCACCTCACCGACGAACGTGACCGCGGCGACCTGGACGGTGTACGCGGCCGAGACCAGCGCGCCGATCGAGTCGGCGAGGTAACCCGCCCCGGCGATCGCGACGAGTGCAGCCAGCCAGGTCGGCACCGTGCGAGACCGCCATGCCAGCCACCCGATCAGCAGCAGGTGGACGCCGAACAGGATCAGGCCCAGGCTCCAGATCTCCTCGAACGCAGTGACTTGTGCGTACACGCGGGAGCTGAGCCGGTCGGTCGCCGCAGCGTCGTGCAGGAGACCGGCGGCGGCGATCAGGTGGGTGATCGCGACGGCGAAGACGACCGCGTACACAGTGCGACACCAGGCCGAGAGCCGCGCGACCGCGCGGTGGGCGTCGCCGAAGAACGCCCGCAACGCCCAGGCGACCAACACGTCCAGGAAGGCCACCGCCAGCAGGGCGACGATCGCGAGGACAAAAGCCGTCTGATTCGACAGCAGCCGGGTGGTGGTCTCGGCGGCGTCGGTGGAGACCAGCCGTTCCACGACGCCGAAGTTCGCGAGGCCGGCGAGAACTGCCATGACGAGAAGACCGGCACCGGCACCCAGCGCCGCACCTCGAGCCTGGGCGTCGCCGTCCACGGCGGCCTCGTCGGGAGCGTTTTCCGGCCGCGCAGCACCGGACGGCGCGAAGCCGCGAGTGAGCAACAGCAGACCGAAGACGATCTCGAACAGGCCGCCCGGTATCGCGAGCGCGAGCCCGATCGAGGCCCCCATCAGCTCGGCCACACTGCCCGTCGCCAGCAACGCGTATCCGGCGAACCCCCAGATCGCCAGCCAGCCCGGCACCCAGCGCTGCCGGTAGAGGGCCAGGCAGAACGGCAGGCTGCCCAGCGACAACAACAGCATGGCCGCCTGGTAGGCGATATCCGCCGCGCCGTCACCGAACGCGTCCAGCAAAACGATCCCGGCGGTGAGCAGAAACGCCTCCGCGCCGCGCGCGACGAGGTACGTCCAGGCGATCGCCGGATGCGGTCGGCGCAGCGCCCGGAAGGCCAGGACGCCGATGGCCGCCACCATCGCGGAGTTGAGTACCACCAGCGCTGACCCGAGGAACTGCCCGGCCATCCCGCTGCCTGCGCCGTAGGCGACGAACGCCAACAGGAACATGGCGCCGGTGTATCTGCCGCTCGTGCGGAGGGACATCGTTTGCCTCCCGGCCTTCGTACTAAGTAAGTGGTACTAAGTACGATAGGCATAATGGGGTGGCTGGTCAACGCGGCGCCGAGGAGACGGGAACCGAACGGTGGGCGAACAAGGGCGGCAGCTGAGCCGCGAGCGAGTGCTGCAGGCCGCGGTCGGCATCGCCGACGCGCAGGGCCTGGGAGCGTTGACGATGCGGTCGCTCGCCGCCGAACTGCACACCAAGCCGATGTCGCTCTACTACTACATCCGCAATAAGGACGAGTTGCTCGACGCCCTCGTCGACGGCGTGTTCGCCGAGATCGAACTGCCGCAGGCGGGCGGCGACTGGCGCGCCGAGGTGCGTCGGCGCTCTCTCTCAGCCCGGACGGTCCTCGCCCGGCATCCCTGGGCGCTGGCCCTGGTCGAGAGCCGGACCAGTCCTGGGCCTGCCACCCTGCGCCATCACGACGCCATGCTGGGCGTGCTGCGGGCCGAGGGCTTCTCCCTGGAGATGACGGCCCACGCATACGCGACGATCGACGCCTACGTCTACGGCTTCGTGCTGCAGGAGGCGTCGCTGCCGTTCGACGGCGCGGGCTCCGCGGGCGCGGTCGCGGACTCGATCATGGAGGCCTTCGCGGCGGGCGACTACCCGCACCTGGTCGAGTTCGCCACGCAGCACGTCCAGCAGCCCGGCTACGACTTCGGCGGGCAGTTCGAGTTCGGCCTCGATCTGATTCTCGACGGGCTGGCCGTGCACGCCGGCGTTCCACGTCCGTCGTGAATCCCGGGCGTCAGCCGCGCCGGGACAGGTAGCCGCGGTGGAACGCGGTGGCGACGGCGGCCGCCCGGTCGTTGACGCCGAGTTTCGCGTACACGTGCAGCAGGTGTGTCTTGACGGTCGCCTCGCTGATGAACAGCTGTTTGGCGGCCTCGCGGTTGGTCGAGCCGCCGGCGATCAGCTCCAGGACCTCCAGCTCACGTTGCGACAGCGGCTCCGAGGCGGGCTGCCGCATCTGCCCCATGAGCGTGGCCGCGACCGCCGGTGAGAGGACCGCCTGCCCCTGCGCGGCCGCCTCCACCGCCCGGAACAGCTCTTCCCGCGGTGCGTCCTTCAGCAGGTATCCGGTGGCACCGGCCTGGATGGCGGGGAGCACGTCCTGATCCGTGTCGTAGGTGGTGAGCACGAGCACGCGGGCCGGCACCCCGCGTCTCGCCAGTTCCCTGATGGCCGTGACGCCGTCGGTCCGTGGCATCCGCAGATCCATCAGGATCACGTCGGGCCGGAGCTTCTCGCCGGCCACGATGGCCTCCGCGCCGTCGTCGGCCTCGCCGAGGACCTCGAAGCGCGGGTCGGCACTGAACATCCCCCGCAGCCCGTCCCGCACCACGGGGTGGTCGTCGACGATCAGAATGGAGATCACCGGCCGCCTCCGGCCGGGATCGCCGGCACCGAGGCCGAGATCGCGGTGCCGCCACCCGGCTCCGACTCGATGTCCAGACGGCCGGCCAGGCGCTGCACGCGCTGCCGCATGCCGGCGAGCCCGAACCCACCGTCGGGGGAACCGTTGACACGTTTGGCGGTGGGCTCGAAGCCCACCCCGTCGTCGCGCACGTCCAGCGTCACCAGATCCTCCATGTACGACAGGGTCAGGCCGACCCGGCTGGCCTTCGCGTGCTTGGCCACGTTGGCGAGCGCCTCCTGCGCGGCCCGCAGCAGCGTCACCTCGACGTCAGCGTGCATCGGCCGGGCGTGCCCGGTGGTGGTCAGCACCGCGTCGATCCGGTTGACCTCCGACCAGCGCCGCGCCACGTCGCTGATCGCGTCCGGGAGCCGGGCCTCGGCGAGCACCTCCGGTTCCACCGCGTGGACCGTGCGGCGGGCCTCGGTGAGGCTCTCCCGGGCGAGGTTCATCGCGGTCGTCAGGTGACGGCGCAGCGTCGGCGGCTCGTCCAGCGTCTGCTCGGCGGCTTGAAGCTGGGTGAGGATGCCGGCCAGGCCCTGTGCCAGGGTGTCGTGGATCTCGCGCGCCATCCGTTGCCGCTCGTCCATCACCCCGGCCTCGCGCGCGTGGACCAGCAGCTGAGCGTGCAGACCGGCGTTCTCCTCCAGTGCCGCCTCGAGTTTGACGTTGGCCTCGTGCAACTCGGCGAGGGCCAGTTTCTGCTTGTCGTCGCGCTGGTCGGCCATCTCGACGAGGTACGAGGACGCCCAGGCCAGCACGGTGCTGACCAGGCTGATCGCGGCCCACGCCCACCAGAAGCCACCGACGAGGGTGGCCGCGCCACCGAGGTACGACACCGCCATGACCATCGACGTGGCGGCGGCGCCGACGTACCGCCAGCGGCCTTTCAGGTACCGGAAGGCTTGGGGGTAGCCGGCGAACGCGAAGAGTCCGTACCAGGGTGCGGTCGCCACCAGGCCGGCGGCCAACGCGATCAGTCCGGTGTAGTACAGACCCATCAACGGGGCGTTCTGGCGCCATTCCGGGTTGAACGTGTGGAACGAGAGCAGCCAGACCGTGGCCGCGATCGAGAGCCCGAGGATCGCCGGGAGGTGCAGCGAAACGCCCCAGAGCGGCAGCAGCACCGCGATGAGCGTGCAGAGCGCTAACAGCAGGTAGGGGAGAACCTGCAGGGCCGCGTTCTCCTTGCGCTCCCAGCGATCGGACTCCGCACGCAGCTCGGCCTCGATGTTCACGACCTACTCCCAGCGGAAATACCGCGCGGCCAGCCCACCGGCCACGACCGTCCACCCCAGCATGACAGCCAGATGCAGCGGTTGTGGCCAGTCACCGGCGGTAGCGTCCTGGAGCGCCTGCACTCCGGCGCCCAGCGGTGTGAAGTCGCTGATCGTCCGAAGCGCGTCGTTCATGCTGTTGCGGGGGATCCACAGACCGGCGAAGAACACGACCGGGAAGAACAGCAGGGTTCCGATCGCGCCGGCGCTCTTGCCGGTCGGCGCGATCGAAGCGACGAGCAGGCCGATCGCGAACATCGCGAGCGCGGTCAGCAGATAGCCCAGCAGGTAGGCCGGCAGCTGCCGGGGCAGCCGCACGTCGAACGCCAGCCGTGCGACGGCGAGCACGATCACCATCGTGGCCACGGACAGCATGGTGGACATCAGCAGCTGCGCGCCGAGCATGACGCTCGGCTTGACCGGGGTGGTCCGCATGCGTCGCAGCACGCCCTTCTCCCGGTAGGTGGCGAACAGCTGCGCCAGGGTGTTGAGCGCGAACACCGCGACGCCCATCGCGACGATGATCGGCGCGTAGAGGTCGATGACCCGCAGACCGCCGAGGGAATCGTCGGGCTCGCGGAAGGCGGGGATCGCACCGAGGATGACGAGCAGGATCGGTGGGAAACCGAGCGCGAAGAACACGATCATCGGCTCGCGGAAGAAGAGCTTGGTCTCGGTAGCGGTGAGTCGGGCCAGTGCGGACATCGTGGTCTCCTTTAGTCGTCGAGGGAGCGGCCGGTGAGCGCGACGAACGCGTCGTCGAGCGAGGTCTGCTCGACCCGCAGGTCGGCGGCGGTGACGTGGTGACGGGCAAGCTCGGTGACCACCGCGAGCAGCAGGTTTCCGGTGCCGGTCACCACGAGCTGGCTGCCGGCCCGCGCGACCGAGGTGACCTCGGGCAACGCGGCCAGTACGGCGTGGTCGAGCGGCGCGGACGGCCGGAACCGGATCCGCTGCCGGTCGTCGACCCTCGCGACCAGCCCGGCCGGGGAGTCGATCGCGACGAGGCGGCCGGAGTCGATCACGGCGAGCCGGTCGCAGAGCCGCTCCGCCTCCTCCATGAAATGCGTGACCAGCAGGATCGTCACGCCGTGGTCGCGGATGCCCTCGATGAGGTCCCACGTGTCGCGTCGCGCCTGGGGGTCGAGGCCGGTGGTGAGCTCGTCGAGCACCGCGACCTTCGGATTGCCGATCAGCGCGAGGGCGATCGACAGCCGCTGCTTCTGCCCGCCGGAGAGACGGCGGAACTGGGTGCCGAGCTTGTCGGTGAGGCGCAGGGTGTCGAGCAGTTCCCGCCAGTCGGCCGACTCCCGGTAGAAGGAGCTGTACAGCTCCATCGCCTCGCCGACCGTGAGCTTGTCGGGCAGCTCGCTCTCCTGGAGCTGTGCGCCGAGCAGCTGCCGTAGCTCGCCGGTGTCTCGTTGCGGGTCGATGCCGCAGACGCGGATCGCGCCCCCGTCCCGGGTGCGCAGCCCCTCGACGCACTCGACGGTCGTGGTCTTGCCTGCCCCGTTGGGACCCAGGATGCCGAAGATCTCGCCCTGCTCGACGGCGAAGCTGACCCCGTCCACCGCGGTGTGGTCGCCGTAGCGCTTGACGAGGCTGTCTACCTCGATGATTGCCATGCCAGAAGCGTCTCGTCCACGGCCCGGCGCCGAATCGACCACGCAGTTACGCCCGGCACGAGGCGAGGTGGGCTCGCCGATCAACCGATTGATGGATGCCGGGTCAGCCCGCCGCCCCGGTAGGCGACGGGCTGGCCGCCCGGGAAACCCAGGGTCTAGAAGTAGACGACGCGGAGCGAGCTGGCCTTGTCGTTGAAGTTCACCGAAGCGGCGGCCAGATTCGCCGAGCTACCCGAGGCGAGGTACCGGCTCGCTCCCGTGCAGTTGGAGTTGTCGTAGAGGTACAGGCCGATGCTGCTGGAGGTCAGGTTGGCCGCCAGGGTGGCCTCGTTGTTGAATCCGTCCGGCGCCAGGCTCCGGCAGCCGACGATCTGGGACGGGTACTGCCGCCAGACCTGACCTCCCCAGCTGCTGTTCTCGGTGAGGCAGATCGTGCCGGGGTAGTTGTAGCAGTCCGCCCGGGCCGCCGACGCCGGGGAGCCGAGGAGTGAGCTCCCGACGAGGCCGGCGACGAGGGCGAGCGCGGTGAGGATCCTGCTGCGCAGTGACATGGGTGGTCCTCCGGTCGGTCGACGAGTTCCGGGCTGAGGGCCGAGGCTTCCGCCGGGCGCAGTGTGCGCGATCGACCTTGCGGGAACCTTGCCCGTCGGCTCAGGTGGCGAGCGTGCGACGAGCGGCCGTCTCGCCGATCGAGGATTAGGGTTCGGACGGTCGTGCTCGAGCGGCCGGCGGTACCTGATCGCGGAGGAGCGTCACTCATGCCCGGCAACCTGCTCAACCGGATGCGGATGCACTCGGCTGAGGAGTTCCAGACCTGGTTGGCCCTCGACCTGGAGATCCGCGAAGAGCGCATTCCCGACAACGGGGGGGCGTGAGCCCGTGCTGGCGCCGGTCGGGCACCATCACGGCCCACTGCACAGCGCCGAGCCGGTCATCCAGCTCCGACTCGGCACCAGCACCGTCGTGGTGGACGCCGCGGAGTACGCGGTCTGGCTGCTCGCCCACCGCGCTAGCGGCAACGGCACCGCCCTGCACACCGAAGCCGAGCTGGCCGCTACTGAGCAGGTGCCCGACGCGGGCCGCGCGGTTGACCGGTTGCGGCAGCGTGGGCTGCTCGTGCCGCTGCCCACCGACCCGGCCGACTATCCGGATTTTGCCTACCGCCACCGGTTGGTGCCGCTGGCGCACGGCCTCGGCAACCAGCCGACCGGCCCGTGGTCGCAGTTCCGGATCGGACTGCCCGGCCGGATCGGCCTGTTCGCCGACCTGAACAGGGCCTGGATCACCGTGCCCGCGATCGCCTACGAGATCTGGCGATGGTCGGGCGCTACCCCCTCGCTGGCCGCGGCGGTGCTGGCCCCGCAGTCGGTGCCGAAGGTCGAGGCCGTGATCCCGTACGAGGACGGCCACCGCCTGGCCATGACGGTCCAGGCGCTACCCGAGTTGATCAGCTCGTGGTCGGCCGCGCTGCAGCCGGCCACGGACGAAGCGGTGGTGCCGCGGGAACCGAGAGCGCTGCCGCCGGCCGAGCCGATCGACCCGGCCACCGCCGAGGACCCGCACGAGGTGCTGCGATTTCTGGTGCGGCCGGACGACCCGACCGGACCGACCGCCGGCGTCGTCCGGTGGGTGGCCGATCCCGGCCATCGGGGCGCACACGGGTGGCTGTTCGCGGTCGGCCACGACGGTGGCCCGCTCTACGGGCCGGCGGGCAACGACCTGCTCGGCCGGCAGGTCAGGGTGGGCGCCGACGAGCACCTGCTCACTCCCGGCGAGGCGCGTCTCTGGGATCTCGCCCGGGGCCTCGAGGCCGGCGATTCCCACCGTCTGCTGACCTCGGACGCGGTGGCCGCGGAGGCGGTCGGCGCTGGCGTGCCCGACGCCCGGCGGACGCTGGACTCGTTGATCGAGCGCGGCCTGATCCTCGACGTGCGGCCCGGCACGACGCAGGCCCGCGCGTTTGCCGCCCGGTATCGGCTGCAGCCGCTCCTGCACGGCTTGGGTGACTACCCGAACGATCGCCTGATGTACCTCCTCGGTGTGCCGGGGCATCGTGAGGTCACGCTGCTCGGCCCGCACGACAGCCTGTTCTGGCAGGCCGCCGGGCAGTGGAGATCCCTGTGGGACGCCGTCGCGGCGCTGAGCGGGCACCTGGAGCGGATCGGGCGCACGAGCCCGCGGGACACGGATCCTGAGCAGTTGCTGACCACAGCGGGCTTCCACGCGCTGCGACGGCTGATCGGCGACGGCGCGGCCTATCTCGACCTGGCGCCCTGACCTCAGGCGTCAGACGAGAGTTGTGGGCAGGACGAGGGCGGCGAATCGGATCACCCGTCCCACGAAGCACGCGGTGGCGAACTCCCAGCGGCGAAGGCCCGCGGGCCCTGCGGCGAGGCTCACGAGGGCGAGCGGCGGAACCCCGACCGCAGCGGAGACGAACACGGTCGGTAGGCCGGTGCGGCGGCCGGAGAGCCAGCGCCGTAGCGGTTCGGTCCATCGAGCGGCGCGGGCCCGCGCGCGGCCCGATCGGGCCCGCCGCGCGAGCCTCTGGTTCAGTCGCCCCGTTCCGCGCCGCGCGGCTTCGAACAGCAGCAGTTTGCCTGCGGTCTGCCCGAACGCCAGCTCGACGATGAGGACGACGGTGTGGCCGGTGTGGTGCGCGGCGAGCACAGCGTAGGCCTCGGCGTTCACGACCGGCACGAGAGCCGAGGCGAGCCCGTAGCCGAGCGTCGTCATCGCCTCGAGGAGAGCGGTCACGGCCGGTCGAGCAGCCTGGCCACCGCGACGGCGGACCACAGCTTGACCACGAGCACCGCGAGCGCCAGCACCAGCGCCCACTGGTACTGCCCGACTGCGACCGCGCCGATGACCCCGGCGGTGTTGAGGGCCTTCGCCGCCGGCGACCAGTTCAGCGCCCACACGCGCCGATCGACCAGGTGGAAGTAGTTGGGGCTGACCACGGGCCAGCACAGGAACGCCAGCGAGAGCATGGTGTCCAGCACCATGAACGAGGGCAGGAACACCGAAGCGACGACCGCCGTATTGGGCACCAGGACGACCAGGCCCACGCAGAGCACGGCGGTGCACGCGCGGTCGCTGACGATGTCGAGGACAGCGCCCGCCCTGGTCTCTTGGTCGAGCCGGCGGGCGGCCCAGCCGTCGAGCATGTCGCCGAGCCAGTAGACGCCGTAGGCCACGACGAGCAGCGTCATCGAGGCGCAGACGACGGCGACGACACCGGCAACCACGGCGGCCAGCGTGCGGACGACCGTGATGCCGTTGGGAACGGTGAGGAGAGGACCGACCCGGAGGAGGGACGGGGCGTCGACAAGAGTCATGCTCTGAACAGTCGTGCTCCGGGCCGTGCGGAGGGAACGTGCTGTGGTGCCGATCGGTCCGCGCGATCCGGTACCCCGGTACCTGGTCGACGCTCGCGCCGATCGCCGAGACTGAACGGGTGGTCCTCACCCCTGAGCGTGTACGCACGGTCGCCTACCTGGCGGCCGGCCTGATCGTCGTGGCCGTGATCTCGACCGTCGACGGGGGAGTGTCGGTACCGACAGTCTGGTTGTGGCTCGTGTTACCCGCCAGCGTGGCGGCCGTGGCCGTGCTCCCCGGCTACCAGGCGCTGATCTTCGCGGCCTGCGCCGCGTTCGTGGCCCTCGTGAGCACCGGCGAGTCCGTGCAGCTGGGCACGGCGGTGGCGGCCTTCGTGTTCCTGTCGACCGGCCGGGACCCTGCCCGGCGTCCCTGGCTGGGGTGGGTGGGCGGATTCGCCGGCGCCGCCGGTGCGCTCGCCATCGCGATGGTTCATCAGCGCGGACTGTACGAGCAGCCGTTCGTCTTCGTCGTGGTCGGCTACCTCGCGGCGACGCTGTTGCGATCGTGGTCGCGGGGCTACGCCGTCTCCCGGGAAGCGGCCGAGCTGCGCGGTCAGGCGGCGTGGCTGGAACAGCGCACGAACCTGGCCCGTGAGTTGCACGACGTGGTCGGCCACCACGTCACCGCGATGGTCGTCCAGGCCGAGGCCGGCCAGCTGAGCTCCGACCCGGCAGTCGCGCTGCAGCGGATCGCGGACAGCGGCCGCACCGCACTGCGAGACCTCGACACGCTGGTCGTGCACCTGCGCGACCCGAGCGCGGCAATCGCGGTGAGCCAACCGCCGCGCCTGTCCGACATCGACGAACTGCTCGCTCAGCCGCTACGGCATCAAGGCGTGACGGTGCACGTCCATCTGGACGCCGAGCCGGGCCTGGACGAGGTCGGCGCGCTGGCCGCGTACCGCATCACCCAAGAGGCCCTCACGAACGTCGCCCGGCACGCCGGCGCCACCGCTGCCTGGGTCGAACTGGTGCGCGTCGGCGCCAACGCCCGCCTGCGGATCAGCGACGACGGCGTCGGCCCACCCGAGGCACCGGCACGCGGCTCGGGTCTGCTCGGCATCTCCGAACGCGTCGGCGCTCTCGGCGGTAGCTGGCAACAGACCGAGCGGCCCGGGGGTGGCACGCTCCTGGAGGTCAGCCTGCCGGTGGCGAAATCATGATTCGTGTCGCGATCGCCGACGACCAGGAGCTGGTTCGCGACGGCTTCAGCCTGATCCTGCGCTCCCAGCCGGACATTCAGGTCGCCGCCGAGGTCGCCGACGGCCGGCAGCTCCTCGACGCCGTCCGCCGTGACTCCCGGATCGACCTTGCCCTCGTCGACATCCGGATGCCGGTCCTCGACGGCTTGGCGGCCACGCGCGAGCTGGCCGGCATCCCGCACGCTCCCGACGTCATCATCGTCACCACCTTCGACGACGACACGTACGTGCTGGACGCCATCGCCGCGGGCGCGCGCGGGTTCCTGCTCAAGCGCTGCAGTGCCCGTGACCTGATCGCCGCGGTGCGCGCCGTCGAGGCCGGCGAGGCGATCCTCTCCGCCGAGGTCACCGGGGCGGTGCTGGAGCGGATCCGCTCGACCGGTCCGGCGACCGGCGTCGATCTGACGCCGTACCGGCTGACCGCCCGGGAGACCGACGTGCTCACCCTGATCGGGTCGGGGCTCAACAACGACGAGATCGCCCGGCAGCTCCACCTGTCGATGAGCACGGTCAAGACTCACGTCGCCAACGTGCTGGCCAAGACCGGCAGCCGCGATCGTGTGCGCGCCGCCATCCTCGCGATCAAAGCCGGCTTGTCCCGATGACGCCGCCGCAGGCTGTGATATGCAGTCGCGGTGACCTACCAACCCCCACCGGGCCACCCCAGCGACGCCCCGCCACCCGGCTATCCGCCTCCGGGTTACGCGCCGAGACCGAAGAACAAGCTGGCCCTCGCGTCGCTGATCGCCTCGATCGTGTCGGTCACGATGTGCTTGGGCCTGTTCGGCTTCGTCGGCGCGATACTCGGCCACGTCGCGCGGAAGCAGATCCGTGAGACCGGGGAGGACGGCGACGGCCTCGCGCGGGTCGGCATCAAGATCGGCTGGATCTCGTTCGGCATCGTTTGCGGGATCATCGTGGTCGTCAACGTCGTCGGGTTCTTGACGTCCGGCCGCTGATCGCCGACAGCACCTGGGGCGTCAGGCCGGGGCGTGTCGTCGGCCGGCCAGCCACTGGGCACCGCGGGTGCGGCGTGCGCGGAGCGGCACACCGTCGGGGGCGTCCTGATCGGCGGCGCGGCGCACCGGCGGGAGCGGGGCGGCATGCGGATGGGCGGCGTCGATCCGCCGGGCGCGTTCCAGGTCGAGGGATCGCAGCGCTCGTTCGACCCGGCTGATCTGCTCCTCGCTGCTCGGGCGGAGCTGGTAGGCGTGCTGAACGAAGCGGACCATGTCGGCGCGGTAGTCGTGCCCGAACGAGCCGAACTCGCCGGGCACGCAGACCATCGCGTTGGCCGCGTCGACCGCGGTCTGCACGAACGTCACCAGTGGCCGCCAGTGCATCTGCTGGGGGACGCCACGGCCCCGCTGCCCGTCGGCCAGCCACCAGGGCCGCTCGACCAGCAGGTCGGATCCCAGTACGGCGATCGGATCGTTGTCGTGGGACAGGATCGTCACCCGCAAGCGGGCGCGCTGCTCGTCGTCCAGGTCGGCGAGCTGCTGGTGACAGTCGAAGACGCCCACGGTTCCGGCCGGCACCAGCGTGCTGCTCCCGCGGATCATGCCGCTGCGGGACCACTTGGCCAGCCACGGCAGGCCCACCCATAGCGCGCGGTCGATCCCGTAGTGGTCGAGACCGCCGACACCCTGGAACATCACCACGTCTGAGCTGGCCCAGGCCCCCAGGCTCTCGCCGAAGATCAGCACCCGGGGACGCCGTTCCGGCGGGCGTTCGGCCAGCCGCTGTTTGACTCCCCACAGCAACAGGCGGAACTGATGCCGCCCGAGAGCCAGCTTCTGGATCGACACGAACGACGGGGAGCGGCCGTACTGGATGCTGCAGGTGGCCAGGTCGCCGCGGGTCAGGAACTCGGCGGCCTCGACCAGCGTCGGGTCGACCCACCCGGTGCCCGTCGGGCAGATCAGCAACAGGTGGGAGCGGTCGAAGGCGCCGGTCCGCTCCAACTCGGCCAGGGCCAGTTCGGCCCGACCGCTGGAGTACAGCGGCTCGCTGTTGAATCCGACGTAGACCCGGATCGGGTGCGCCGCAGGCTCCTCTCCCATCACCTCGTGGATCAGCGTCGGGGTGACCACGTCGGTGACGTGGCGGCGGCCCTGCATGCCGAGGTCCGTGAACGGCAGCAGGCTGGGGGGACTGCCGGACACCAGCGCGGTGCCCGGCGGCGTCGCGTAGGCCGGTTCGACCTTCTCGTTGGCGCGGCCGACCCAGGCGACCCCGGCGTTGTAGAGCGCGCTCGCGCCCGCAGTCCACAGACCGGCGTTGACCAAGCGGGCCACGACTCGTTTGGAGGGCTCCGGTCCGAAGTACGACTCCAGCGCGCCACGGGTGTAGAGGAATCCTCTGGACAGGCCGGTCGCCACCGACGTCACCGCCAGGAAACTGGCGACGGTCGACGGGACGGTAGTGGTCTGCGGGACCGGCCAATGCGCCACGGCAGCTTCCCGCGCTCGCAGCCGCCGGGTACCCCACCACAGCAGCCCACCGGTGAGGGCGCTGCTGACGGCCACCGGCCGGATCGCACGGCTGGCCGGATACACCTCCTGGACGCGTCGGCCGAGGTCGTGGACGGCGCCACCAGCAGCCCCCGCCGCCAGCAGCCACCCCGCCGACCGCAGCGACGCCACCCACAGCCGCTGACCGTCTCGCTGCGGCAGCCCCGCCAGCGCCGCCCCCGTCGCGCCGATCACGGCCCGTGCCACCAGCCGCCGGCCGAACGCGGCGTCGTCCGGCGCCACCGCTCGAGTAAGCTGCTCGGCGGCCAGAGCGCACACCCGCGCCCCGAGCGTGCTGAGCCCCATCGCCGTACCCGCGAGCGCCGATGTCCGCGGCATGAGCGAAGGACCCAAGCCGTTCAAGGCCGCCACGGTCTCCAGCGGCGCCGCCGGCGAGGCCACCAGCGGATTGAGCCACCGCGCCACGCGTCGCGCACCATCCGCCCAGCTCACCTCGGCGAGCTTGCCGTTGAATCGCCGCATCACCGGCCCCCGTCAGTCAAGCCATGGGCCCGGGTCACGGTTCGGGCCGCGAGATAGGACGCGATGTTGATCGCCGCGTGCGTCAGGACCGGAGCCAGCACGCTCCGCGAACGCAGCCGCAACACGGCGAAGACGACGCCCGCGCCGGTGGTCGACAACCCGGTGGCCGCCACGGCGAGCCGCCGCCCCCGCGCACGGTCGGCGATCGTCTCGCTCACGGCGTTGCCGTCGTAGTGGTCCAACGTCGGGAGCACGTGCCAGGCGCCGAACAGCAGCGATGTCCACACCACCGCCGCCGTGTCCGAACGTCGTCGCCGGAACAGCGCGAGCAGCGCTCCGCGGAACAGCAACTCCTCGGCGAGCGCGGTCGCCAGCGGGATCCGGACCACGAGGTGGTACGCGGCCTCCGCGCGCCTGACGTCGCGGACGCGGGCGTCGTCGAAGAACCGGCGGAAGGCCGGCAACGCGACCGCCGCGGCGACCATTCCGGTCGCCAGCGCGGCCGCGCCGAGGCCCGTCCGCAACCCGCTGCGGACGTCCGCACGGTCGATGCCCAGATCGCCCCGGCTGCACCCGCTCCGGTGGGCGAAAGCGGTGAGCCCGGCGGCCGAAGCCAGGTTCGACGCGGCGTCGGCCGGTGCCGACAACAGCCGGTGGCCGACGACGTTGTGCGCCGCGAGAACAGCCACCGCGATAGCTTCCGGTCGCCAGCCGGGCACTGCGCTAACCCTGCCCGGCGCCGGCGGCCTTCGCGTCCTGCTCGATCTCGGCGGTGTCGGCCTTGAGCTGTTTGGCCTCGAGCTTCTCGGCGCGGCGCATCTCGCGCTCGACCTTCGACGCCATGTCGGACACGGCGATGACCACCAGCCCGGCGGTTCCGGCGTCCAGGTGTTCGCCGAGTTCCTTGAGGTCGTTGCGACTCATCCCGGCCGCGGCGTGGCCGGCCAGCGCCCCCAGCGCGGCGCCCCCGGCGGTGGTGGCCGCGAGGAGGCCGCCGCCGATCGCGGCGAACGGGAACAGCGCGACGACCAGGCCGGTGGCGAGGCCGAAGCCGCTGCCCAGCACCCCGCCGACGCGGGTCGGGGTCTCGTGCTTCTTGACGATCTTCGTTTTGCCGTTGGCGCGTCGTTCCACCACGGCGGCGTCATAGGCGTCGATCAAGCCCGCTTTGTGGTGCAGATCCTTCACCAGGTCGTAGTCCGCCTCGGCGTCCTCGACCTTGCGATACACCCCGACGTAGGCGATGAAGGTGTCGAAAGCCATTTCCGTCCTCCTCGTGCTCATCCGCATCCGGACCGTTCGGGTTCGTGGCGCTGAGGTGCGCGCGTAGCGTCGCGCGCCGACGGCGGTCGCCGCCTCATCCCTGGCGGACGGATGTCGCCGCGACGGCTCACCTCGCGTCCTGACCCCCTTGTCCCGATAGGCCACCATTTCAGGTCCCAGCGGAGCCCCCGGGAGGGCCGATGCGAGGCAGGACGTGGTGGGTCACCGCGGTGGTGCTGGTCGCGCCCACTGACGACGCCGGGCACGCGCTGTTCCACGCCACCACGCTGTCCCAGCGGGGTGAGCCGGGGCCAGCCGCCTACACGATGGCGCTCAGCCCCGACGGCCGGACGCTGGTGAGCGTCAATACGTCCGCTTGGCTGTGGGAGATCGGGATGCCCGACGATCCGTACGCGGCGGTGTGCCGGTCCGCCGGCCGGTCGCTGACCGCGGAGGAGGCCCGCACCTACGCGCCGGGCGAGCGGCTCCCCGAGGCGTGCGGATGAGGTGCCCGGCGGCGCTCCGCGGAACAGGTGCCGCGGCCGTGGCGGTTCGGGCATCATGTCCCCGTGTCCATCGAAGGTCCGTCCGTGCGATGGGTCGTCTGGCGACAGGACGACAACGGCAACCGGTACGAGGTCGTCCGGAAGGACTCGCGTGCGGAGGCCGAAGAAGTCGCGGCGACGCTCGAGGCGCGCGGCCACAGGCAGATCTACTGGGTGGCCGAGGTAACCCAGAGGTGAAATGAGCGCCCGCTACATCCAGGTGATACCGACGGACCCGGGATGGCAACCCTCGGCCGAGGCCGCCGCCGGTGCAGCGCGCTACATCGCGAGCCTCTTCGCCGGTCCCGGCGACTCCGCGGACGAGGTCAAGCCGGTGTTCCACGAGCGCGTCACGCTGATCGACGGCGGCAGCTACATGGAGGACGTGTTCTGCCCCCGATGTGATGCCTCGATCGGGCTGGACTGGTTCTGGGACCTGCTGCGGGAACGGAACGGCGCGGGCTTTGTGGGCGACCCGATCTTCGACGACCTGAACGTGACGGTCCCGTGCTGCGGGGCCGCGCTCACGCTGCCCGAGCTGCGCTTCGAGGCACCCATCGGATTCGCGCGCTTCGCGGTCAGCGTCCGGAACTGGGCCCGGAGCACCTGGGTACTCAGCGACGAGGAACTCGCCGCGGCCGGGAGCGTCCTTGGGCATCGGGTGACGCAGATCCACGCGCGCTACTGAGCGCGGACGACGCAGCGGAGATGATGAGCGCATGTCGTCGAAGAGAGCCGAGGCGCAGGTGCTCGCCCGCGCCTTCCACGATGATCCGATGTTCACGTTCATCGCGCCGTCCGCGGATCGTCGTCGGCGCGTGCTGCCGTGGTTCTTCGGCGCCGCGCTCCGGCTGGGTGACCAGCAGGGCAGAGTGGACACCGATGCGGGCCGTGCGGCGGTGATCTGGTTGCCGCCCGGCCGGACGTCGCTCGGCCCGGGGGCGCTGCTGCGCTCGGGCCTCGCGCTGGCGCCGATCCGCCTGGGGCCGTCCGCGTTCGGCCGGTTCACCCGGCTGACGTCCGCGTTCGAGAAGTCGGCCGCGACGGTGCACGGGACCACGTACTGGCATCTGTTCATCCTCGGCGTGGACCCGTCCGTGCAGGGCCAAGGCGTCGGCGTTCGGCTCGTCGCACCGGTCCTCGCGGAGGCCGACGCGGCCGGTCACCTGTGCTATCTGGAGACGCTCAGCGAACGGAACCTCGCGTTCTACCAGCGGCTCGGCTTCACCGTCGCCGGCCACGTCACCGCGCCCGGCCTGCCGGAATTCTGGATGATGACCCGCGCCCCACGAACCGACTGAGGACGTTGGCCATCGACCGCTCTGCCACCGCTATCGCCAGGCAGCGGCCATCCCGCGGTCGTGAGTCCAGCGCGCGCCGACATGGATGAGCTCGAGGTCGTCGTCGCCCATTCGGAGCGGGCGACCCTGCGGGTCGGCGACGTCTTCCTGAAGATCGACGCCGATCAGACGCGCACCGACGTCGAGGTCGAGGCGATGGCGAGGGCGCCGATCCCCACTCCGGCGGTCCTGTGGCGGAAGCCGCCCGTGCTCGCGCTCGCCGCCCTCCCCGGGACGGCTCTCGGCCGCCTCGGCGAGCCGTCGAGCGCGTCCGCGGCGGCGTGGGCCGCGGCGGGCGCCGCCGCGCGGTTGCTGCACGACGCACCGCTGCCACCGTGGCCTGGCCGGAGCCGCGACGAATGGGCCGCCCCGCTCGACGCCGAATGCGCGTGGCTCGTCACGAGGTCACCGGCGTGCTCGACTGGTCCGAGGCAGGTCCGGGTGACGCCCTCTACGACCTCGCCAGCTTGACGCTCGGACACGAGGAGCACGTCGAGGACGTCATCGCCGGTTACGGCACCGATGTCGACCTCGACGTGATCCGCGCGTGGTGGTCGTTGCGAAGCCTGCTAGCGGTCCGTTGGCTGGTCGAGCACGGTTTCGACCCGTCGCCCGAGATCGCCGTGCTGAGGAGATCCCGGCCGTGAGTCGCAGCCGGGCTACTTGAGCGCTTCGCCGGGGCTGATGCTGCCAAGGAATTCGATGACCTGGTCCCGTGTGAACAGGTTCGGTTGCCTCATCTCGAGGTTCACGACGACGCCGTTTGTCAGCCGAATCCACCCGTACCAGCGGCGTTGCGACGCGATACCGGCTTCGGCGATTTCTCCCTCGCGGCCGTCCACCTCAAACGGCGTCCGGTTTGTGCCGCTCTTCAGGTCGCGCCATATTTTGCCGTTGATGTGCTGCCAGTACAGCTGGATGGCCGCGTTGTCCGGCACGGCGGGCAGGGTTCCGTTGAGCTGTATCGGCATCGTTTTCACACTTGGGTCGCAGAGAGCGATCTGCGACGTGTCGTATTCCTGGCCGGACCCGTCATGGCTCCCGCAGACCTCCAGCGAATCGGGAACCGACCCGATCCGGAGTAGTTCCGCCACGGGAGTTGGCTCGTCGGTGAGGCCGGAGGCGACGGCGCGGAGCTCGGTCTCACTGACCACACTGAAGGGATCGCTGGTGAGCTTGGTGAAGACCGTGACGGAGATCCACTGATCGGACTTGCGCTGGAACCTCAGAGTGGCCAGGGAATCGCCTTGATTCACCGGCGCGGTGATGAGGGTCGCCGGCCGGCCGTTGAACGTCACGTCCTTGGACACGACGCCGGGCCAGCCGCCGCCGCTCGGCTTCGTCGGTTCGATCCCGACGGACAACTGCGCGTCCGGCTTCGTGCGAGTCGACCAGATCTCCCACCCGACCGAGTCGAAGATCGTCACCCTGGGACTGTTGAAACCGCTCGGCAGTGTGCCGAGGTGCACCGGTGCAGGCGGTAATCCACGATGGGTCTTCGGCGGCGGCTCGGCGACCTGCAGGGTGGCCTCCGGCTCACCGCGCCCGACGGCGCCGACGACGGCGCCGGCGGCCAGCACCGCTACCGCTACCGCGGCGGCGGTCACGGTCAGCCGACGGCGCCGCTTCCGGCGTCCCCGGGTGTGGACGGCGTCGACCAGGCCGGTCGAGGGCGGAGCCTCGTCGGCGAGGTCCGACAGAATAGAGCGCATCTCGGTTTCGAGGTCGTTCATAGAGCTCCTCCTCACGCGATGGGGACGACGTGGGCGTCGCCGCGTAAACGGGCCAGCCCTCGGCTGGCGTGCGACCGGACGGTCGTCGTCGAACAGCCGATGAGCTCGGCTATCTCGTCGTCGTCGAGGTCTTCGTAGAAGCGGAGCACCAGCACCGCTCGTTGCCGTGGGGGCAGACCGGCGAGCGCGATCCGGAGGGCGTCGCGATCGGCCAGCCTGTCGGCGTGGTCGGGGCGGCGGTCCTGGTTCGCGTCGGCGTCGGGAAGGTCAGGCACCTCCGCTGACGCACGCCGTCGACGCCACGACAGGTACTGCCGCAGGATCGTTTTTCGGACGTAGGCGCTGGGCTGTTGCTGTCGCACCTTCGGCCAGCGTGGGTGCACTCGCACCAGCGCTTCCTGGACCAGGTCCTCCGCCAGGTGGTAGTCGCCGCACAGCACGTAGGCGAACCGTAGGAACGTGCCTCCGTGGTCGGCCACGAACCCGTCGAACGCCGCGGCGTCGGGTTTGCTCGGCACAGTCTCCCTCTCGTCTGACCGGCTTCACCCCTATAACGCGGTCGGACTGCGATTCGTGGAGTGGTGCAGCAACGCCGACGGCCGGGCGGGTAGGGGAATCCCCCTATTCGCGTACGCGCCACGCGCGAAGAACACCGGGCGGGCGCAGGGCGGTCAGGTCGGTCGCTCGTCCGAATCCGGCGGGCGTTGAGCGAGTGCCACACAGGTTTCCCCGGATACCGCCTGGCCTCGGTCGTCCACTTCGCTGGAGGCCGGGCAAACCCGCGCGCGAACGCGGGGGAGTGACATCTCCGGGACAGGAGCGTGGCGACCGATGAACAGGCCTCTGCGCGTGGCCGCCTTCGCGGCCGCGGTGACGGTTGGACTCGCCGGCGGTGCGGTGGCCGGGGTCGGCGGCGTGTCGGCGGACAACGTGCGTGCCGGCGGCGGAACCTTGACGATGTACGCCGGGTCGGTCAGCGGATTGTTCGAACCGTCCAACGGCTTCATCTACCCGACCGGTTCGCACGGCTGGCTCTTTCGGCGGTTGACCACGTGGGTCTCCGAACGCGGGAAGCCGCCGGCCGTGGTGCCCGATTTGGCCACGAACACCGGTACCACGACGGACGGCGGCAAGACCTGGACGTACCGGCTCAAAGACCGGATCGCTTTCCAGGACGGTAGCCCGGTCACGTCGCGCGACATCAAGTACGCCGTCGAGCGTTCCTTCGACCCGCAGTTCGTCGATTCGTCCGACTTCCACAAACGGCTGCTGATCGGCGGGGACACCTATACCGGCCCGAGCGGTGGGAAGTCGCTTGCGTCCGTCGAAACCCCCGATGCCAAGACGATCATCTTCCATTTGCGCAGAGCCTCCAGCGAGTGGCCCTGGATCGCCGGGCTGGGTTCGTTCGCTCCGGTGCCCGAGGGAAAAGGTGATCCGCGGGCCTACGGAAGGAATCCGGTCGCAACCGGGCCGTATCAGGTGCGGTCCAATCCCGCGGGCGGACCGGTGAGGCTGGTCCGCAACCGGCACTGGAATGCGGAGACCGACCCGGTGCGGACCGCAGGACCGGACGAGATCGTTTTTGAGGAGGTCCGCGATCGTGCCGCGATGACCCGGCGGCTGATCGACGACGAGGGCGCCGCCAAGTTCGCGTTCAACGGCGAGACGCTGGGCCCTCGGGAGCTCGCGGTGGTCAACCGTGATCGCGACGCCGCGTCGCGCCTGGTCACCAATCCGGTTCCGATCCTCTGGATGCTCGCGCTGAACACGCGGCGCGGCGCCCTCACCGACGTCACCGTGCGGCGGGCGATTCAGTACGCGGTCGACCGGCGCGCGTTCCGGACGGCGCTGGGTGGCGACCAGGTCGCGGTGCCCGCGACGAATCTGAACCCGCCGGGCATTCCCGGGCGGGAAGAGATCGACCCCTATCGCGCGGGCAGCTCCGGGGACGTGACGCAGGCCAAGCGGCTACTCGTGCAAGCCGGTCGTGCGACTGGGCTGCGGCTCACGCTGTGGGCGTTGGACGACTCGACGATCGGGAGGTACCAACTGTCAGGGCGCGCCCAGGTCGACGCGCTCCAGCGGGGCCTGCAACGCGCGGGCATCACCGTGACGGTGAGATACGTCAACGTGGCGACGATGAAGGCCTCGCAGAGCGAGGACAACCCCGGCTATGACATTGCGGTCGCCTGGTGGCGAGTCGACTACCCGTCCGGCGGGGGGACGCTCGCTCCGCTGTTTCACTCCCGCTCCATCGGGGGCAATGGCTACAACCTGTCCCGGTACGAGAGCCCGGAGACCGATGCGATGATCGATCAGGCCGCAGCGGAGATGAATCCGCGGAAGGCCGGAGAGCGGTGGACCGCAGTCGACCGGCGCATCATGTGGGACGCGGCCGGGGTGCCGCTGGCGTTCGAGAAGCGCTCGTATCTCCACGGGAGCAGGGTCGCGTTCTCCACGTTCCTCGGCTTTCCCGGCTACCGCGGGATCTCGGTCCGGCCAGGAGATCCTAGGGGATGAGAGTCGTCAGAGGCCGGCGGCGGTCACGAGCCGCGCCAGACCAGTCCGCGACCGCAGCCCGAGCTTGCGGTAGATGTGCGTCAAATGAATCTCGACGGTCTTGGTGGAGATGAATAGCGCCGCACCGACCTCGACGTTGTTGAGTCCGTCCGCCACCATCCGGGCTACCTGGAGTTCCTGCGGGCTGAGCCGCTCGAGGCCCTCGGCACGCGGCGCCTCGCCGGGCACCTGGTGTCCGGTGGCAGCCAGTTCGGTGAGGCAGCGCTGTGTCCAGGGGGCCGCCCCGAGCATGGTGAAGATCCGATGGGCGGCCAGCAGGGGCGCCCGGGCCCGGCTCTTGCGCCGGGCCCGGCGCAGCGCTTCGCCCTGGCAGAGCAGGGTCCGGGCCCGCTCGAAGACCGCCGGGTGCTGCTCGTGCTCGATCAGCGCGGCCTCGAACCCGGCGGCTGCCTCCTCGGGATCCTCGGCCAGCACGGCACGGCACCGGGCACCCGCGGCCGACGGCCACATCAGGCCGGTGCGCTTCCCGGCGTCCTCCAGCCAGGCGAGAACCTCCTTGGCGGCCAGCGGATTGCCGGCCCGCACGTGAGCCTCGACGAGGTCGGCTGCGAACGGACTGAGGTTGGGATTGCCCAGTCCCAGGCGGGTGAAGGCCAGGAACGCCTGGTCGAGGTGGGCCACCGCCTCCTCACACGCGCCCTGGCTCAGACAGTCCAAACCGAGCGCGGCGTCCCGCATGATCGGCATCGACCGGATCTCGGTGAAGTCCGCAGCCTCCACGGCCTCCGCGGCGTGCCGCGCGCATGCGGCCCGATCACCGCGGGCGGCGTCGATGCGCGCCAGCGCGAGCAACGCGAACGCGGCGGTTCCGGGCTGGCGCAGGGCCCTCGCCTTGGCGGCCGATTCCAGCGCGTCGGCGTATGCGGCAGGCCACTGCCCGAGCCACCACGAGAGCTCGGCGCGGGCACCGCTGGCGTACGCGAACGCCGCGGGATTCGTGGTGCGCCGCGCTCCGTCCAGAACGGTGTGGAGCAGGCGCGCGGCGTCGTCGTAGAACTCCAGGAAGTTGCACACCTGGCCGAGCAGACCGAGTTCCATCACGGTTTCGAGAGGGTCCGCGTCGGCGAGCATGGCGAGGGCCCGCCGCATTTCGCTCTTGGCTTCGGGAATGTCGTTGGTGAGCGCGAGGGTCAAGGACAGGAACAGCGGACCGTTGACGGCGGCGGCGGCGTCGGATGGTGGGAATTCTTGACAGCGACGAGCCGCGCGGATCGCTCCGGCCAGGTCAAGATGCATGGCCGCCGGTAGTGCCGCCTCGCTGAGCAGCAGGTGCGCTCGGCCGGTATCGGTGGCAGCGACCTCGTCCGCCGCCGCGGTCAGGAGGCGGTGTGCCTGGCCGACTCGCCCCAACCACGTCAGAGCGCGGCCACGGAGCAACGCCAGGTCGGCGCGCCGGCGTGGGTCCTCGGAGGTCTGCTGGGCCGCCTCGCACCAGCGCGCCGCGTCGTCGCAGGCCCCTCCGCGGAAGGCGTCGGTCGCACCTTGGAGTACGCGTGTCGTGGACAGGTCTGGGTGCGGGGTCAGCTCCGCTGACCGATGCCAGGCCTGGGCCGCCGCCAGGTACGAGCCGCGCTGCCGGGCCTCCGTCGCTGCCTCCGCGAGTTCCCGGGCGATGGTCTCGTCCGGAGTCACCACGCCGGCGGCCAGATACCAGGCACGCCTACCGCCGGTGGACTCTTCGGCCAACCCGCGGTAGGCGTCCCGGCGAACCGACACCGGCACGCCGTTGAGCGCGACTCCACGCAGGATCGGATGCACGAACTCGTAGCCGCGGTTGCCGGCGAGGACCAGCCGTGCTTCCTCCGCGGGGATCAGGTCGCGGAGGCAGAGGCCGGCGTGCTTCAGCGCGCGTTCCAGAACATCGAGCGTCACGTCGCCGGCGGCCGCCACCACGGCGAGCGCCTGCTGAGTCGAGGCGGGCAAGGCCCGCAGCCGGCCCGCCCACCCCTGTTCGGCCTGGCCGCCCAAGTCCGGGGAGATCGGCAGCGCGCTCTCTCCGCACCGCTGCGCCAGGGTCAGCCGCGAGGCCGTCTCCAGCAGAATCAGCGGATTGCCACGGGACATCTCCATCAGCGTGTCGAAGACCGCTGGAGCGAGGGCCAGCCCACGCGCTTCGAGAATCCGCAGGCAGTCATTCTCCGGGAGGCCGCCCACCTCCATCGTCGCGATGCCGGGTGCCGTCCGCAGGGGCTCGCGGCTCGCGGCGACGAACATGATGCGCTCCGCGGCGACCCGCCGGGCGAGGAACCGGAACACCTGTTCGGAGTCCGGATCCACCCAGTGCAGGTCGTCGACGAGGACGACGCGGTGCGTCTGCTGGCCGGCCGACGAAAGGAGGTTCAAGGCGCCGACGCACACCGCGTACGGATTGACCGACGCGGGCCGGCTGCCCAGCGCCAGCGCCCCCTCGAGGCTCTCCCGCTGCGCTTCGGGCAAGGCGCGGAGGTGGTCGGAGAGCGGAATCACCAGCTCCCCGAGGGCCGCGAAGGGCAGCGTCGCTTCGGTCTCCACGCCGCTGACCCGGTGTACCCGGAAGCGTTCGGACGCCTTCCGGGCGACGTAGTCGAGCAGAGTGGTCTTGCCGACACCGGAGTCGCCGCGAAGCAGGAGCGCCGTACCGGACGTCGGGAGAGCGTTCAGTGCCTCCTCGAGACACTCACGCTCACGAGCCCTGCCGACGAGGGCGCCCCGGCTCGAAGCGGTCGGCAAGGTGGCTGGCACTCGTTCGGTCACCCTCCCCTGATTCCGGTCCGGTAAACCCCAGAATAGGGCATTCTACCCATTTAGTAGGAGGGTGGGCTGTCCCGATCTAGGGCCCGGCCGGTGCTTCGCACCGGCCGGGCCGCCGTACTACCGAGGAGCGCGGTACTACCGAGGGGTAATGACGGCACGGTTCCGCTCAGAATGCCCCGGACACCTGCTTGGGTTCATCCGCGATGGCTTCTTCGCGGTCGTGGTCGGGGTTGGTGGCCGACGCACGCACCTCGGCTCCGGACGTCGCCGTCGTCGACGCGCTGGCGCCCGCCGCGGGGCCCAGCGTGAACAGCGCGGCCGCCATCAGCGCAAACAGGTATTTCTTCATGACGATTCTCTTTTCTCGGGTCCCTGGTCGGGTAGCTGACCAGCCGAAGTGAACGCCGACGGCGGGCGCGGACGAATCGGGGAAAAACCTAGGATTCATCCCTTTGATCGCGGAGTTTTGGGGTACCCGGCCCGGTCACGCAGTTCACTCGGTCCATGCCCCGGTCCTGGCGAGATAGTTGAGCGCGCCGAAGTGCGTGGAGAAGTTCCCGACCTGGCTTCCCGCCAGGTACGTCGTCCGCGGAAAGACCAGCGGCACCACCGCCGCGTCCCGCATGATCTGCCCGTCGGGCCTCGGCCCAGAGCCGCTGGGCCGTGGTTTGAAAATAGATATCAGACGAAATGCCGATTCGTGTCCGGTAGCCACCGGGGGAGCGGCATCGTGGCCCAGGGCAACCGGGACAGCAAGCGGACCAGAAGCACGCCGAGCAGGTACCCGCCGATGCTGTCGGTCAGCCAGTGCCAGCCCAGGTAAACGGTCGCGAAGAAGACGAGGACGCTGGGCGCCCACCGCAGCAGCCTGCGGACGGCCGGGCGCAGGGAGCCGACGAGGAGGAAGGCCAGCACCGCGTAGTAGACGAGGCTGTTGCTGACGTGCCCGGATGGATACTCCACCGCCGGGTCACCACTGAACATGTAGATCGATCCGTGGTGCGGTGCGCCGCGCGACGTCCACTGCTTCAGCACCTCGACCACCACGCTGTTGACGGTCGCGGCCGTGACGGCCAGCAGGACGGGGCGGACCGTGCGCCACCGGACCGCCAGCACGATCGCCACGACCAGGACCAGCGGCAGCAGCAGGCCGCGCTGACCGAGCAGGTCGAACCCCACGGCGACCGTGTGCAGCCAGGGCGGCCGGTGCGCGTCGCACCAATCCCGGACGGCGCGGTCGACGTCCAGCAGCGGTGGCCACCAGACGAGGGCGGCGGTGAGCGCGACGAAGCCGGCGAGCAGGAGCCCTTCCACCCACCAGCCGGGCGGCACGGGCCGGGGCGGCGTCAAACCGCGCTGCGGTGCGGCGGCGGAGGGCGGCATCGGCCGAAACTACCGCCGCCGGCTCGCCCGTTGACCAATCCGCGTCGAAGGACGAACGTCGAGAGACGGCCCGACAGGCAACTGAGCGCATGAAACAAGGGAGTCTCATGTCTCGAACGGCGTCCGAAAAGACCACCCAATGGCTCGAGAACTTCGAAGCCGCGCTCGCCGCTCGAGACGCGGAACGGGCGGCGCAGCTGTTCGCGCCGACCAGTTTCTGGCGCGACCTCACCGCGTTCACCTGGAACATCACGACGGTCGAGAACCCCGACGGCGTGCGGGACCTGGTGGCCGCGACCGCGGAAACCACCGACGCGTCGAACTTCCGCCTCGCCGAGGGCGAAGAACCTGACGAGGCCGACGGCGTCACCACGGCCTACTTCACGTTCGAGACCGCGGTCGGGCGGGGCTCCGGCCTGTTACGGCTCACCGGCGAGGGCGCGTTCACGGTGCTCACCACCCTCGACGAGCTGAAAGGCTACGAGGAGAGCCGCCCCAAGGGCGTGGGGCACGGCGCCCGCAAGGACCGCGTCACCTGGAAAGAGCAGCGTGCCGCCGAGATCGAGGATCCCCGCCCCTACGTCGTGGTGATCGGCGGCGGGCAGGGCGGCATCGCGCTGGGGGCGCGGCTGCGCCAGCTCGGCGTCGCCCATGTGGTCGTCGACAAGCACGAGCGACCCGGTGACCAGTGGCGTAGCCGCTACAAGTCGCTGTGCCTGCACGACCCGGTCTGGTACGACCACCTGCCCTACCTCCCGTTCCCGAAGAACTGGCCGGTGTTCGCGCCGAAGGACAAGATCGGCGACTGGCTGGAGATGTACGCAGCCGTGATGGAGGTCAACTACTGGGGCTCCACCACCGCGAAGAGCGCGACGTGGGACGACGTCGACAAGGAGTGGACGGTCACTCTGGACCGCGCGGGTGAGGACGTCGTGCTGCGTCCCCAGCAGCTCGTCTTCGCCCTCGGCGTCTCGGGCAAGCCCAACGTTCCGGTCATCCCCGGGCAGGACGTGTTCGCCGGCGAGCAGCACCACAGCGCGCAACACCCCGGCCCGGACGCCTACCGGAACTCCACAATCGTCGTCATCGGGTCGAACAATTCGGCGTTCGACATCTGCGGCGCGCTGTGGGAGGCCGGGGCGGACGTCACGATGGTGCAGCGCAGCTCGACGCACATCGTGCGGTCCGAGTCGTTGATGGAGTTCGCGCTCGGGGACCTCTACTCCGAGCGCGCCGTGGCCGCGGGCGTCACCACGCACAAGGCCGACACGATCTTCGCTTCGCTGCCGTACCGGATCTTGCCGACCGTCCAGATCCCGACCTACGAGGCGATCGCCGAGCACGACAAGGACTTCTACGCCCGCCTGGAGAAGTCCGGTTTCCGCCACGACTGGGGTGACGACGGGTCCGGGCTGTTCCTGAAGTATCTGCGCCGCGGATCGGGCTACTACATCGACGTCGGCGCTGCGGACCTCGTGGCCGACGGCGAGGTCAAGCTGGCGCAGGGCCAGGTCGTCGAGCTGACGGAAGGCTCCGTGAAGCTCGACACCGGTCAGGAGTTACCGGCCGACGTCGTCGTCTACGCCACCGGCTACAGCTCGATGAACGGCCTGGCCGCGGACGTCGTCGGGCAGCCGATCGCGGACAAGGTCGGCAAGGTGTGGGGACTCGGCTCGGACACCACCAAGGACCCGGGGCCCTGGGAGGGCGAGGAGCGCAACATGTGGAAGCCCACCCAGCAGGAAGGACTGTGGTTCCACGGGGGCAACCTGCACCAGTCGCGCTACTACTCGCTCTACCTCGCGTTGCAGCTCAAGGCCCGGCAGGTGGGCATCCCGACGCCCGTCTACGCGCTCCAGGAGGTGCACCACACGTCCTGATCGCGGACGACGGCGCAGCTCGCTGAGGCGTTCTCGGGATATTCCGGCACCGCGGGATTACTCACAGTGGCGGACGGGTACCGCCCGGCGAGCTGATCCGTCGAGGGGAGACCGGAATGACCGCGGCTGCAAGTAGAGGACGAGAAGCGAGTACTCCTCGGCAGATCCCCGCGCGGGGATGGAAGGACGTCCTGGTCCGGACGGTGAAGGAATTCAAGGACGACGACATCCCGACCGCGGCGGCCGCGGCGGCGTTCTACGCCTGGCTGGCGCTGATCCCCGCGGCGATCGGTGCGATCACGATGTACGGCCTGGTCGCCAGCCCGGACCAGATCGCCAACCAGATCGACGAGCTCACCGCGAGCCTGTCCGCGGACGTGAAGTCGGTGATCACCGACCCGATCAGCTCCGCGACCAACGCCGGCGGCCGGGGCCTGTCGATCGGCTTGATCATTTCGCTGGCCGCCGTGCTGTGGAGCGCGTCGGGTGGCATGAACGGCATGATCCAGGCCGTCAACACGGCCTACGACGAGGGTGACGACCGGAACTTCGTCAAGAAGCGCGGTCTGGCGATCCTGCTGACGCTCGGCGCGATCGTCGCGTTCGTGGTGGCGATTCTGCTCGTCGCGGTGCTGCCGCCGGCGCTGGAGGCGCTCAACCTCGGCTCGGTCGCCACGACCGTCGCGGGTATCGCCCGCTGGGTGCTGCTGGCGCTGCTGATGATGTCCGGGTTGGCGATCCTCTACCGGTACGCGCCGGACCGCGACAACCCGCGGATCCAGTGGGTGTCGTGGGGTGCGGTGATCGCGACCCTGCTCTGGCTGGCCGCGTCGGCCGGGTTCTCGTTCTACGTCAACAACTTCGGCAGTTACAACAAGACCTACGGCGCGCTGGCCGGCGTCATCGTGCTGAACCTGTGGCTCTACCTCTCGTGCCTGGTGATCCTATTCGGCGCGGAGCTCAACGCCGAGCTCGAGGCGCAGACCCGCAAGGACACCACCACCGGTCCCGGCCAGCCGATCGGTCAACGCGGTGCACAGAAGGCCGACGAGGTCGGGCCCGCCACCGGCTCGGCCTAGCGCCCTGCGATCACCGGACGAGCGGTCCTGTCCCGCCGTCCACATAGAGCCAGTGGCCGTCGACGCGGGTGAACGTGCTGCGCTCGTGCTGCACCTGGCGTTCGCCCTCCGCCGAGCGCGCGATCGCGCGAAACTCCACGACGCCGGTGTCGTCGTCCGGTCCGCCGCTCACGGTGTCGACGATCTGCAGGGCGCGCCAGGTCAGGCCGGCGTCCAGGTCCAGGCGAGCAGGGCGCGTCGAGGGATGCCACGTGCGCAGCAGGTACGGCGCCAGCCCGCGGGCGAAGGCGCTGTAGCGGGATCGCATGAGCGCTTCGGCGGTCGGTGCCGCGGCTCCGAGATGGAACGGTTCGCAGCACTCCCCGTACCCCCGGCGGGAGCCGCACGGACACCGATCGTCGACGCTCATGCGAGGACGCTACAGGCGCGCGAGGAGAGCGGCGGTCGTCAGCACCGAGGCAGCGAGAGCGCGGTCACCGTCGGCGGCGTGGGCGACGTCGTCCGCGGAGCGTCGGCCCACGACGAGGTAGCAGAACTCGAGGGCGTCGAGGCTGATCTCGGCCCCGAAGGGGCCGTGGCCGGCGGGCGCGGCGGTTCCCCCCGGGTCGAGGAGCCAGTCGCCTCCGCCCGCCCCGGTGAGGTGGACGAGAACCCCGTCCGAGACGTTCAGGCCGCCCCAGACCGTGGCGAGCACACGCATGCCGGCGCCGGTCAGGACCGACACCTGAGCCCCGGTCGGCGGCAGCAGGGAGGTGCCCCACGCGGTCCGTACGTCCTCGGCGTGGATCCACGTCTCGACGCCGCGGTCGGCGAGCACCTCCGCCCGGGTCAGCGGCAGACCGAAGTAGGGGACGGTGGTCTCGAGCCGGTCGGCGTTCGCGCTGGCCCAGCGCAGGAGCGTGATCGCCTGGCCACGCCAGGCGCGATGCAGGTCAGCCGGTGGGCGGTCGGCGTAGGCGCGCTGGACCACCTGAGTGCGCAGTTCGACGTCGGGCCCCGCGCCGAGCTCGGGTGGGATCGGCAACCCGAGGGTTTCGGCGGCGATCGCGTCCACGGCGGTGAGGTGGGCGACCAGGCCGGCCACGTCCCAGCCCGTCACGGTCGGGGTGCGCCACTGCTCCTCCGGGGCCCGGGCGAGCAGCGCGTCGAGGCCGGCCACCTGGGCGGCGTAGGGCTCGGCAGCGGTGGGCGCCTCCGACGGCACCGGCAGCTCGGCGGTCAGCGCGCGGATCCGGGCGAGCACGCCCTGACGGACCCGGGGCGCCGGACGTTCGGCGGCTAGCTCCGCCACGTCGCTCAGCAGGCGGAGGCTGCCGTCGGCGTCGAGATGGTCGTTCAATTGGACCTCATCCCTTCGCCGGTGAGCGAGTCCGACAAGCGCATGAGCGCGTGACGCATCCTCGACTTGGCCGTACCTTCCGGGATGCCGAGCTTGACGGCCGCCTGCACAAGCGAGTGGTCTTCATAATAAGCCAGCCGTACGACCTCCCGCTGTGCCTCGGGTAGCAGGTCGACCGCGGCGCGGACCCGGTCGGCGAGCATGACGACGACAGCCTCGTCCTCCGCGCTGGGGTGCGTGCTGCCGACGGCCGTGACGGCGACGCGTGTGCGGGCGGTCTCGCGGCGTACGTGGTCGACGGACCGCCGGTGAGCGATCGTGGCGATCCAGGCCCGTAAGGAGCCGCGCTCGGCGTCGAACCGATCGATCTTCTCCCAGACCTGTACGAAGACCTCCTGGGTCACGTCCTCGGCGGCGATCCGGTCGCGCGTCGTGCGGAGCGCGACGCCGTGGACGAGCGCCGAGTACAGGTCGTAGACCTCGTCCAGGGCCGACTCGTCCCCGGCGACCAGCCGCTCGGCGATGCTCCTGTCGTCGGCCAGGCCCGTGCGTTGGCGATCCTCGACCTCGGCTCCCATGACGTCCTTCCGGGTCCACGACCATGCGGCTGACATCATCCTCGCCCGCCCGTTCAACCGGGAGCCCTCGACTACGCCGGTTGTGGGGAGTTCGAACTGGAAAAGGTTTCACCATAGCGCAACAGCAACATATTGGACATTAACGAACTAAACGCGCAACCTGGTGGTGGTGGCGACTAGCGCGCCGACGAGCCACAGGGGAGCCTCATGCCTGCTGACCGGACGAACAATCACAAACTCTTGGTCAGCGTGTTCAACGCCCAAGAAGCGCGAGAAGCAGTACTCGGCGGTGCGCGCATCGTCGACAGCGAGGATCCTCGTAGCGCGCTCGGCAACATCAAGCCCCAGCAGATCATGGCGATCAGCGATGCCGTCCTGAACTACCGGCGGGACCTGGAGGTCCAGCTCTCCACGAACATCGGCGAGGATCAACTCCTGTTCGACCGCTCGGCCAACGGCCAGGCGATCCAGAAGTCGCCCTACGAGATCGCCGGCAAGGCCGCGCAGGCGGCGCTCGGCGTCGCGGTCGCGATGGGCAACCGGGTGCACCCCTGCACGATCGTGAAGGTCGGCCTGGACGGCATGCCGCTGGACATCCTGACCGACGTGCTGCGCGAGTGCGTCCAGACCCTCGACCGCACCGAGCAGTTCTCGCACACCCAGGTCATGTCGGTGCTCTTCGCCCAGGACCTGGATCTGTGGGAGCAGCGCCGGTCCCGGCCGGACGTCCGTCGGGCACTGGTCAGCCTGCGCGAGTTCCACACCAGCGACGGCGGCGGCGAGCAGGACTTCGACCTGACCGAGTACGCGGTGGGGACACTGCGCGGCGAGGACGGCCGGTTGCTGTTCACCGACCCGGGTGAGGTCAGCCTGGAGTCGCTGATCGAAAATGGCGTCCTGCCCGACGACGCGCGGCACACCCGGATCGCGCTCAACGACCTGTTTCCGCACGCGAGTTTCGGGCTGACCAGCGATCCGCGGTCCCGGCGCACCGACCGCGAGGTCATCAAGAACATGGTCGACGCGACCGCGCGGGCCGGCGCGGACGCGATCATGCTCGACACCAGCGTCCTGCTCAAGGTCTCCCGGGTCAGCCTGGTCGCCACCGAGCGCAGCCCGCAGATGATCGACTTCAACTCGCTCGACATCGACGAGGTCACCGGGCTGGAGCGGCGCGGCGTGCTCTCCCTCGACGAGATCCGGTTCTTCGTGGAGTACTGCCACTACCGGGGGCTGGAGGCGAACCTGGCGGGCTCGTTCACCAGTTATCACGCCCAGCAGATCTGGCGGCTGGTGCCCGAGGTCGACCAGGTCTCCACCCGCGGCGGCGCCTCGGCGGTCACGTCGGACCCGGCGCGGCCGAACGACGTCGGCGAGGACTCGCGCCGTGACCGCGTGATCAAGCGCGCCCTGGTCGGCGGCCTCCTCCCGCCGGAGCAGGACGGCTACCTCTGGCTGCCGGAGGAGATGAAGCGCACTGCCGTCGAGGCCGTCGACCAGGCGCTCGCCCGCTATCCCGGGCTGGCCTGCTTCTGGGCCGACAAGCACGGCCGCCTCACGCCGGTCAGCTGAGCATCCGGCCGCACTGATTCACTTGCCTCCGGGGAGATCCCTCATGTCTGATCTGATCCTGCCCAGCGTGCCCGGCTCCCGGGTGCCTCCGCTCCCGCCCGAGCGCGCCGACCCGTACGTGCTCGCCGCGTACGACAAGAGCGTGCGGACCTGGGGCATCCCGAACAACCTCATCCGGACCACGGCCTGGCAGCCCGGGCTGGCCCGGACCCTTGTCGACTACGCGAACTCGTTCATCTTCGACCCGGTCAGTTACGGCAACCGGCCGCAGCCGGACGGCGACCCGGTCGCGGGCTGTGTGCTGTTCCCGCAGACCGGGTTCCTCGATCGGGTCACCAAGGAACTGGTGATCAACCTGGTCAGCCTGCTCAACCGGAGCCGGTACTCGCTCACCCACCACGCGTTCATCGGGTACACGACGCTCTGCCGGGACCTGCCGCACCCTGATCCGGCCGAGCGGGCCCTGCGGGCCGAGGAGATGCTGCTGCGGCTGGTGGACGCGGAGGGCCGCCCCGCCTACGAGCGCCGGACGTACGGCGAGGCCGGGGAGCCGCTCTACACCGAGGTGCAGCTGCTGAGCCTGCGGCTGGCCGAGACGATCCACGACGACCCGCACGCGGTCACCGACGCGCAGTTCGCCGAGCTGCGTGAGGTGCTGCGCGGCGAGGCCGATCGGGCGATCACGACCGGTCCGCTGGCCAAGACGCCCGACGCCGGCACACCGGCGTATCTCGACGCGTACGTCAACGGCATGCTCACCGAGCTGACCTGGTGCATCGCCCACTTCGACGGCCTGCTCAACACGTGGTTCACCGTGCTGCGGGTGATGGACGAGATCGATGTGGACGCCGACGGAGTGAACTTCGTCGAGACGTACAACCGCGAGGTCCCGGAGCGGATCAAGGTCCGCAACAACGCCGTGCTCGGCACGACCGGCTGGGGACGGTGAACATGGACGACCTCACCACCGGCTACCCGGTCCCCGCTCGCCCGATCATGCGGTTCCGCTGGCACGCGGGGGACTGGTTCGAGATCTTCGAGCGGCACGTCGCGCTGATCCAGTCGGACATCGCCCGCGCCCAGGCCGAGGACCGCATCGTCGTCTACCTGAGCTGCCCGATCAGCTCCCGGGGCGGTGGCCACTTCGGCACCAACATCGAGATCGCGAACTTCGTCGCGCGCCGGTTGGCCAGCCAGTGGGGCGAGCGGTTCTTCGTCGTCAACCCGGCCGCGTACCAGCTGGAGTCGAAGGAGGGCACCGGGCTGATCGTCCGGCACATCGCCGACCTGGCCCGCGAGACCGGCCGGGAGCTGACCCTGGACGGACTGCGGGCGCAGGCAGAGCCGGGCGGCGGGGACTACATGCGGATGTGGACCCGGGTACTGGTCGAGGACGGGTACCTCGCCGACCCGCCGGGGCGCTCCCGGAGCGGGCGGCATCTCGGCGGGTTGTTCGACGCGTACTACTTCCTCGGGCCGGACGACATGCACGAGTTCTTCGGCGCGGGCGGCCGGACCTCCGGCGGGAGGACCGGCGGCGGCAGCGCCGACGGTGGCACGCTGGCGTCCAAGGTGGAGGAGTACTTCGCCCGCAAGTACGCGATCGACCCGGAGTTCTTCGTGAGTTTCGCGGCCGGCCCCGACAGCGACGGCGCCACCCGGCTGCTCGACCTCACCAACCCCTCCGACGCCCGGCTGTGGGAGGCCCGCCGCAAGGAGTTCGTCCGCTACTACACGGTTCGGGCCGGCGCCGCGTACAGCCTCGGCAGCCACGACGAGTGGAACCTCATGGCGCGGCTGAACCGGGCCCGGGTCGCCGACCCCGCGTACGGGCCGGGTGAGCAGATCGCCGCGTACTTCGCCGCCGGGCCCTGCGGCCTGGCCGAGGCCGAAGCCGAGACGTCGATCGGGTACGAGGTCGCGGCCGTGCCCGTCTCGCCGAACGGAATGCCCGCCACCGCCGGGCAGCGGGCAGCCGAGGTGGACGCCTGAGCGTCAGTCGTACCCGCCGAACATGAACAGCGACGCCGGCCGGGCCATCGGGTTGGTCAGCCCGTGGAAGCTGCCGCCCTTCAGCAGCGCCAGATGCCCCGACTGCAGCATCCGAACCTCGAACGAACGGGCCCGGCGACCGCTGTCGGCCCAGTCGCCGATCACCATCCAGCCCTCGCCGTCGAGCATCAGGAACGCCTCGGAGTTGTCGCGGTGGCGGTGCAGCCCGATGCCGGAACCCGGGTCCATGACGTGGAGGTCCAGGTAGTCGACCGCGAGGAACGGCTCGGAGGCTCCGGCGGCGGCGCGGCGGCCGAACGCGTCCAGATTGTGGGTCTCGAGGTGGCGTCCCAACTCGTCCGAGCCCGCGTAGCGGAAGTAGTTCGACAGCAGGTTCCGATACTCGAGAGCACCGACACCGCCGTGCGGATTGGGGCTCCGCCCCACCTCGAGGTAGCTGTCCCAGCCGCGGACGACCATCTCGAAAGCGAGCTGCAGCGGCGGGTCGGCGGCGGCGCCGTCCGGCGTGCGCCACTGCACGGTGAACCGCAGCGGACGCAGCGGGTGGAGGAGGTGATCGGTGGCGACGGTCCGGACGTCCTGCCCTAGCAGGTTCTCCCGGGCGAACGTGATCGCCTCACCGCGCGCGAGGTCGGGCCGCGCCTGGAGCACCCCGCGTTCGAACGATTCCCGGCCCCGCGGCCCGAGCCGGTCGACGAGACCGTCGCCGCGGTAGCCCCACAGCTCCGCCACGTAGCGGTCGCTCGCCGGATCGTAGATCGCCGGCACGTCCGCCGCGCCGCCGTTCTCGATCGCCAGCCGCAGCACGAGCCGATCGCCGAGGCGGTGACCGGTCGCGGCGGACAGCGTGCTGTCGGGACCGCCGCGGTAGGAGACGTGCAGGAACGGACCGGTCCAGTCCTGCGCGAGCGCCCAACCACGAACGGCCTGGGTGTCGGCCAGGCGGAAGTCGGCGAGGTTCTGTTTCTGGAAGTCGGTCTTGAAGTCCTGCGCGGCCGGGTCCGACACGTCCGAGTTGGGGGCGCTCGGGCCGTACAGGGCGAGCCAGCTGTGCGGCAGCAGGTACTGGAGCGCGGCGGGGGCGTACTGCTCGCGGTCGGCGGCGAGCCGGACCGACTGCGCGACCGTGAGGAGCCGCTCGATCGGATTGTTGGACGAGTACGCCGGCACCGTGCCCGGTTCGACCCGGTACACCGCGTCGGAGTGCACAATCTGCATACTGCTGGGCCCCTAGGGTTGGTAGAGGAAGGCGACGAACTTCAGCGGCTCGTCCCCGTCGTTCCGGATTCCGTGGATGCCACCGCTCTTCGTGAGCAGCGTGCTGCCGGGTCCGACGCTGACCTCGCGGCACGGCCGGGACCCGATCCCGTAGATCTGCTTCGTCACGGTGGGTGCGGACGCGAGCGTCGGATCGTCGTCGACGCCCAGGTAGACGCGGCCTCTCCCGGAGACCACGTAGTACAGCTCCTCCGAGCCGATGTGCCGGTGGGTGCCTTCCACCACGCCGGGCGGAATCGTCACCTCGTGGAAGAACACCAGGTCCCCGCCGAGCTCCCGCTGGAGGAGCCAGCGCATCTCCAGCACGTTGGCGTCGCCGGGCACGGCGTCGGGGTTGTCCTCGTCCATCATCGCGTTGCGGTACCGCACCGGGAGGGTGTCGGACGCGTTCGGAAAGAAGAACGCGCGCTGATAGTCGAGCAGGTAGTTGAGCACCGACACGGTGTTCTGGGACGAGCTGGGCTCCGGGGTGTTCGGCGCCTGGTACGACCGCAGGAAGTTGTTGTCCCACTGCACGTCGGGTAGCAGAGCGCCGGTGGGGCTCGCCCGGCCCACCTCGCTGAACGCCAGCTCCAGCCGGCGCACGCCGCGGATGTCGGCCAGCGCGGGCGCGAGGGCGGGCGGCCTGGTGATCGGTGCGTTCGCGCCCATCAGCGGAAGGACACGATGGTCGTGGGAGGTGCCGTCGGGCGGTTCGAGCGTGTCCCACATCTCGACGGCGTAGGCGTCCACCAGCGGGTCGTACCGGGCCGTGACCGTGGCGTCGGCGGTCAGGCTCGTGTCGGCGGGGTGGACCCTCGTCCAGACGTTGATCGACATGCCGAGCGTGCGCCCGCGTTCCCGGGCCAGCTCCACCAACCGCCCGGCCCGGTACTCCACTCGCAACACCCCGGCGAACCGCCGCCCGTCGAGATAAACGCTGCCCTTCGCCGCGAGGATGTCCGGACCGTTGCGCACCTCGTCGACGTCGTACCGGTACCGCGGGCTGCGCGTCGCGGAGAGGTAGCGGGCGTGGTAGATGCGGTCGGGGAAGAACACCACGCGGAAGATCTCGTTCTCCGGTTGCGTCTGGATGTCGTCGAATGCCGGATCCATCGGTCACACCCTCGCGGTGAGCAACTCGCCGACGCGGAAGGCGTTGGCCTGAATGGTCAGGGTCGGGTTCGCACCGCCGGACGTCGGCATGAACGACCCGTCCGTGACGTAGAGGTTGTCGAAGTTCCACGCCCGGCAGTCGGGGTCGAGCACCGAGTCGGCGGGATCGGTGCCGAACCGCGCGCCGCCGAGAACGTGGTTCGCGATGCGGCGGACGTCGTTCCCCACGTGCCCGGATCCCACGATCTCGATGCCCGGACCGCCCCGCTCGAGGATGGCCAGGCACTGGGCGGCGAGCGTGTCCATCACCGCGAGATCGTGGCTGTGCCAGCCTTTGGTGATGTACGCGACCGGCCGGTTCCACTTGTCGCGGACCGTCGGGTGCAGGCTGATCCGGTTGGTGGGGAGCGGAACCTGGTTGGCCATGAACGCCACCGACAGCAAGCGTCCGAAGTTGCGGGTGAGGTACTCCTCGAACGACCTGCCACGGATCTCCGGGTCGTAGAGGTAACCCTTCCAGATCGTGTCCATGTCGTTGGCCGCCCAGGTGCGCGCCATGCTGATCGGGAGGGCGGCGTCGGACGTGTTGTTGTAGATCGCGCCACCGGCCCACAGACCGTTCGCCCGGACGAAGTCGTCGCCGGCGCAGGCGTCGGTGGCGTAGTCGGAGTCGAGCGTCCGTGACTTGTCGTGCCGCCCGGGCACCCGTGCCGAGGCGCCGCCGAAGCAGTGCGTGAGGAAGTACCGGCCGAGCAGGTCGTTTCCGTTGAGACGCGCGGCGAGCGCGTCGTCGGCAGCGGCCGAGAGCTGCAGGAGCCGAACCGTCTCGATCGCGCTGCACGCGACGACCACCACGGTCCCGCTCACCGTGCGGGCGCGACCGACCGGATCGCGATAGTGGACGGTGGACAGCCGCGAGCCGGTCGCGGACAGGTGCGTCACCACGCAGTTCGCACGCAGTTCGAAGTTCGACGACGTGCTGATCGGCTGCAGGAGCGACACCCAGGTGTTCGACTTCAAGCCGAGCGGGTCGCCGTACCGGTTGACGAACGCGGTGCGGATCGACTCGTGGTCGGCGGGCACGGTCCGGCCGCTCGGACCGTGGTCGCGGGTGATGACGGCCAGCGGCGTCCGGTAGTACGCGTAACCGAGCGCCTCCAGGCCGGTCTTGACGTGCTCGCTGATCGAGTTGGGTTCCAGTGGCGGCTGGTAGTGATCCCGGCTGGCGGGTTTGAGCTGCCCGTCCCTGGTGCCGTTGAGGCCGACGAGCTCCTCCGCGCGGGTGTAGTAGGGCTCCAGGTCCTCGTACCGGACGGGCCAGTCGCGGGCCTCGCGCCGAACGTCACCGGCGGGGTCGGCGCGCAGGTCGGTGCGCCCTGCGTTGGCCGACGCCAGCCGCAGGTCGGACGGCGGGTAGCGCAACGACACCCCGCCGTAGAGCTGCGTTCCGCCGCCGACGACCTGCGCGGTGTAACCCTCGATCGTGACGTAGTCAAGGCCGTCGGTGTTGCGATAGACGTGCGGCTCGTCGTTGAGGTCCGGCTCGACGTGGCTGGAGTAGAACGAGCTACCGGTGTTGGCCACCCCGGGCACCGTGAGCTTCTTCTCCGGGCCGGTCGCGAACTCCTCGTCGCGTTTGAAGTCGCTCAGCCCGCTGGGGCTGCTGTACTGCGGCTGGAACAACGGTCCTTTCTCCAGGACCAGTACTCGCTTGCCTGCCTTGACCAGCGCGTGCGCCACCGGTGCGCCGCCCGCCCCGCTGCCGATGACGACGGCGTCGAACGTCTCGTCTGCCATCGATCAGCCCCGGTAGTCGGTGTTGCGGCCGAGCGGTGCTTCGACCGCGTTGGCCCAGTCGAACGGGAACCGCTCGCTCAGGTACGCCCAGCCGGCCGCGCCCGCGTTGCCGCCGTGCTTGGGGTGGGCGAACGCGCCCGTCATCGCGTGACGCCGCAGCAGCAGCAGGAAGTAGGACGGATCGGCGTAGGCGCTGTGATCCCACCCGGCGACCGCGTTGGCGGCCAGCTCGTCGTACAGGTCGACGTACACCTGACGCCCGAGCTCGGACGGCTCCTGATCGGGGTGACGATCGCGCAGGATCCGGTCGATCTGGCGGAGGCAGACCCGGTAGCTCGACAGATTGTGCGCCTCCCGGCGGGCCAGGAGTTTGTCGATGAAATTCACGGTGCCGATCGCCTCGTCGAGCCGGTAGGCGAACGGGAACTGGCCGTCGCGCGCCGACCGGTCGAGCCGGTTGTACGTCTCGGCGAGGAATCGACGGTTCTCGGCGACCTGGAACGGGAGCAGCGTGTTGATCAGCCGTTCGAGGAGTTGCCACTCCCAGCGTTCGAACAGGATCGGGATCGCGCACCCGTCGGTGAAGAACCGCGACCATTCGGCGCCGTTGTCGCGGAGTTCGCGTTGCGGATTGATCGGGTCGGTTCGCAGCGTGCCGTCGACCGTGTAGCGGTAGACATGCGTCTGTCCTTTCGGGACCCGGATGGTGACGGCCCACAGACCGGTCGGCTCACCGAGAAACGCCACCTCGCGCAGCGGCACCGGCGCGTAGAGCTCGGCGAACGTCCCGAGGACGCCCACCGAGCGGGCGGGGTCCGCGCGGGCGTCGTACACGAACGTCACGTCGTTGAACTGATACGACTGCCCGTCCCAGTGAGCGTCGATCACCGGGAAGTGAAACGGTTCGGACGGTACTCCGACGTCCCTCGCGAGAAATCTCGTGCAGTGGTTCAAAACGTACTGATCGTCACGCGTCGGGACGACGTCCGCCACGAGTCACCCCCGTCTCGGCCTGGCGGCGCCAGCCGGCCCAGGTCATCGTGATCGTGCCGGTACGCAGGGCTTGCGCTTCGGTGCGGCCGACGTTGCGCCGGACGAGTTCGCCCAGCGTGCAGGGCTGGCGCAGGAGCCGCATGCCGAGCGGGGAGAACGTCCGCTCGGTGAAGACGCGGGGAGCCAGCAGCGGGTTGGTCAGCACCTGGGAGAACGCGTCGGCGGCCACCAGCCGCCCGACGAGGTTCGGTAGCGCTGAGTTCGGTCGCAGGTCCTCGGCGAACAGGCCGACGAAGTACTCCAGGCGATCGACGTGCCCGTAGAGCTCGCGCAGTTGCCGCTGGATCGTGCGATCGGCGGTGAGCTGCGCGAAGGAGGTCGCACGCGGAACGCCGATCATCGCGCGGTAGGCGTTGTAGGGGGCCAGCTCGACGGTCCTCGCCTGCTGGAGGCTGGCGCGCTCGAGGTGGAGCAGCTCCGGGGCGGTGTTGTGCAGCGCGATGCGCCCGGCGCGCTGGCCGGACGCCTCGACGAGGATCCGGCCCATGCCGTGGCTGCCCCGCCCTACCGTCGGGTCGAGCCGGAACCGGAAGTGGTAGGGCGTGATGTGGTTGACGTACTCCTCGATGATGATCCGGATCAGGAGGATCGTCAGGACGTTGCGGGCGGTCTGGAACAGCCGTTCGTCGTCCCAGCGCGGGTACTCCGCGGCGAGGAGCCGCGCGATGCGGTTGTGCTCGCGGAGGAACAGCACGCTGATCGCGGTGTAGCCCAGCTGGGAGTTGGACCGGTCGCCGCCGAGGGCGAACAACCGGTCGCGCTGGGAGGCGGTCAGCTCGTCGAAACCCACCACCGACAGCCCGCGGAACTCCGGCCGGACGACCCCGCCGGAGCAGAGGAACGGCGGGTACTCCTCACCGTCGATGTCCTGAGCCTTCAGCAGCCCGCCGTCGCCGGAGCGCAGCAGCCGGGTCACCGACTCGGTCAGCCCGTAGACCTGACACAGGTCGATCTCGTGGTTGGACGTGTTCTTGCGCGGGTCGGGCGGGTCGCCGCGGTCGCTGCGCAGGAAGCCGTCGGTGAGCCACTGCGCGAAGTACGCGAAGAACACCGTGGATTTGGGGCACGGCCGGGTGGCGGTGCGTGCGAACAGCGCGGTGGCCGCCCCCAGGTCGGGAAGGGCAGAGGGGGCGGGGGACGGCGGCAGGTGCCGGCTGTCGAAGGTGCGGTCGGTCAGCGACGGCCAGGACGTGTAGGACGCCATCGTGCTCAGCGGGTTGGGGCGCGGCGGGATCGTGAGGATCGCGCGGTTGATCAGCGCGCGGTTGACCACGGCGTTCAGCGGGGGCACCCGCCGGAGGGCGTTCCAGAGAGGCGCGCCGTGCGAGAGGGCGTAGGCCTCGATCCGCTGGAGCTGTCCGTCGCGGGAGGTGTCGCGGGGGACGGCGGCTGCTGCGGTGTCGGTGTCCACGGGCGGTGGTGGCGCGGCACGCTCGCGGCTCGAGACGTCGGTCATGCGTGCCTCCCGGCAAGTCCCGTCGGAAAGTAACTTTGTTACAGATAGCATGAAATAGGCCAAAATGGTCTAATGCAGGAGGTTGACGAACGGAGGGGACGATGAGCGACCAGCTGCCCGAGAATCCGAGCGACGAGGACCTCCTCGCGCTCTACGAACGCGAGGTTCGCGCCGTCGTCGCGCTGTCCGACGATCCGGACGAGCATCTGCTGCCCTCGACGCCTCCCGGCCCGGAGGTGCTGCGCCAAGCATTCAACGACTGCCGGCCCCGCTTCGAGGAGGAGGAGCAGCACACGATGGACGCGCGTGATCGCGACGCCTTCGGCCGGACCCTGAGGTCTTTCAACGACAGCAAGCACAAGAAGGGACAGGGCTGGCAACACAAGTTCCTCCACCGTTGCGGGATCACGCACGGCAAGAAATGACGAGCGCCGAACCGGCCGTCGCGGGTCTGGGGGTCAAGGAGATCCTCGGCGTGGTCGGCACGTTGCTGACGTTCGTCACGACCACGCTCGGTGTCTGGATGTTCCTGCGCTCCCGCCGCCAGGGCGGCTCGGACGACGCGGCGAAGCTGGCCGCTGAGCTGGCCCGTGCCGTCCGCACCCAGTGGACAGAGGAGGAGCGGCTCCGGCGCATCCGGGCTCCCCGGCCGCTCGAGCTGCGCTGGGCCGCCGCCGACCCGCGGCTGTGCGACCGCTGGGCGAACATCCGCCGCGACGGGGGCGACGAGCATCCGCTGGTCGACGGGTGCCTGGACGACATCGTCGAGCGCTACGCGGCCCTGTCGACCGGCCGCGCCGTCCTGCTCGGCAAACCCGGCTCCGGCAAGACCGTGATGGTCCTGCGGCTCACCCTCGATCTGATCGACCGCTGGTGGACGACGGACGCCGAGCACGACGACGGGCACCCGCGGCGCGTGCCGGTACTGCTCACGCTCTCCGGCTGGAATCCCGAGCAGGAGACCCTGACCCGCTGGTTGATCCGCCGGCTGTCGTTCGACTACCCGTTCCTCGCGCTCACGTCGGGGAACAACCAGCCCTCCGGCGCCCGGCGGCTGGTCGAGGGGAACTGGATCCTGCCGGTACTCGACGGCCTCGACGAGCTGCCACCGGCCCACCGCGTCGCCGCGCTGCGCGAGCTGGAGGGGCCCTGCCCGGTCGTACTCACCTGCCGGCCCGAAGCCTATGCCGAGACGGTCGAGAGCACGGGCCCGCTGCTCCGCGCGATCTGTGTCCAGCTCCGGGACGTCACGGTCGACGACCTGGTCGACTACCTGCCGCGGACCACCGGTACCGCGGCGGACCTGACATCGAAGTGGACACCGGCGCTGGAGGCGATCCGGGCCGCGGACCCGGAGCAAGAGCCCGAGCAGGAGACCGCGGCCGGCCGAGTGGCACAGGTACTGCGAACGCCGCTGATGATCGGGCTCGCGCGGGTGGCGTACAGCGACACCCGAGCCGACCCCGGCGACCTGCTCGACAGCGAACGATTCCCGACGACGGTCAGCATCGAGGCGCACCTGCTGGAGGCCTTCCTGCCAGCGGCCTACCGGCGCGTCGCCGGCGACGAGAGCCCGTGGACGGCCCCGGTCGTCACGCCGTGGCTGCGCTTCCTCGCCGTGCACGCCAGCAGTCAGAACGGGGCGATCGCCTGGTGGCGGCTCCGGGCCGCCGTGCCGCGGCTGCTGCCGACGCTGGCCGCCGCGGTCGGTCTGGTCGCCGCGCTCTGCCACGGCGTGCTCATCGGGTGGGCCACCGCGGACCGCCACGGCATCGGACTCGGGCTGGGATACGGCCTCGCGTTCGGCGTCGCGATCGGGACGACGGTCGGACTGGCCTGCTGGCTCAGCCTCCGTGTGGTGGCGGCCGGATGCCGCCCTCGGCACCTCGGTCTGCGTTTGCGGTGGCGACCGGCGGCGGCCGTGGCCGCGCTCGCGGTGGCGACGATCGTCGCCGGGCTGCTGTTGCGCTTCGAGGGTGAGGTCCTCGCCGCCGGCATCGTGATCGGTGTGCTGCTGACGATCGTCAGCGGGCTGGGACAGCCGGTGCTACCGACCGCGGTGACCACGCCGCGCGCCACGTTGATCGGCGACCGCCGCCGCGGCCAGTTGGTCGGCGTGGTGGCCGCTGCGCTCGCCGGTGTAGTCACCGCGGCCCTCGCGGCCGCGGTCGGCGGCCTGCTCGAGCTGGCCGGGCTCGACGAGCCCGCCGGTGGGCTGCCGTCTGCCGCCGCGTGGAGCCTCTACCTCGTCCCGGCGGTCGCCGCGGGGGCAACCGTCGGCCTCGCGTGCAGCGAGTGGGGTCTGCTCGGCCCGACCCGGCTCTGGCTCGCCGCTCGAGGGCTGGCGCCGCTCAAGGTGCTGACCCTGCTCGAAGACGCCCGCCGCCGCGGCGTCCTCCGCCAAGTCGGGGGTGTCTACGAGTTCCGGCACGCCTGCCTGGTCAAGTACCTGACCCGCCCGGGGCTGCCGGCTGCAGCGCCTGCTCCCCGGGTGTGGTCCTGGACGACACGGCCGGCCCGACCGGGTCAGGCCGGAGCAGCCAACGGGAGAGGGACGAATGATGACGAGCGTGACCACCGAGAGCCGGGCGGGGCTGCGGGTCTTCGGCCCACCGGGTGAGGCCCCGGACTTCCGGGAGATCCCGGGGCAGCTAGCCGCGTGGGACGCGTTCATGCAGGCCGTTATGAGCAGGCAAACGCAGCTGGTGCAGGAGGAGCTCGGCGGGCCCGGCCGTCCCAACGCGTTCTCCGCGCGACCGCTCGCCGGCGCGGCGACGGTCATGATCCCGTGGAACGGCTTCCCGAAGCGCATCGCCGACGCGTTCGGTGGCGAGGAGCGGTATCAGGAGGCCGAGCGCATCGAGGAGGCCTCCGGACGGCGGTGGCGCGAGCAGGACGAGTATCTCGAGTGGCACACCACGCGCGATCCCGAGGGCGTCGTCCACGCTGTCGATTTCACCTGCGAGGGCCCCGAGTACTGGGAAGCGCTGGCGGAGGGATATCCGTACCGGATCCGCGAGGCGGGCCTGGACCTCCCGCCGGCCCGCGGGAGTCACGACGTCCTGTTGCGGCTCTACCGGCGATACGTCAGCCCGGAGGTGCAGCTGGACGACCTGCTCGTCGACGGCGTCTACGACCCGTCCAACGAGTGGAACGTCAGCGGAGGCGCGATGCACCTCACGCATCCGGCCAACACCCTCGGTGCCGAGGTCAACCTCGCCGCCCGCGCCAGCATCCTGCGTCAGCGGAACGGGAACCTGCTGACCGACTCCGTCGACCTGATCAACTGCGCCGGGTACGGCGACCCGGGCCGGTCGAGCGATCCGAACATCGGCGCGACCGTGAACGCCGCCGTCCGGGAGGGGAACGCGGTCACGCTGCGTGCGCCGGTCGGGCTCTACATCGACTCGGTGAACCTCGACGGCTGGACCACGCCGGACGGGCAGGCGCTGGATCCCGCGTGGTGGCGGATCGAGCGCGGCACGCCGGAGATGATTCTGCGAGCGCGGTTCGCGCCGCCGGCCGGCAGCCGTTGGACGGTCAGCGACGTGGAGATCGCCGGGGTCCCGATCGAGTACGCCGGCCAGATCGCCGAGCACATCACGATGAAGCTCTACGCCAGCGCGGTCCCGGGGTTCCGTCCGGCGCCGCCGATCGGCTGCCGCGGCTTCGCGAGCTTCGCCGCGCCCTCCGGGGCCGACCGGATCCCGAGCTGGCCCGGCATCCCGACCCGCGCTTGAACGCCCCGGTGACCGAGGAGCCGCTGCTGCCCGACGGCGACATCCAGGGCGACGTCCTGGCGGGGTTCCGGAAGGATCACGCGCGGTACCTGTTCTATCGCCTGGAGGCGGTAGCCGCGGCGAAGGCGTCGCTGGCCGCGCTGCTGCCGCGGATCTCGCCGCTGGCCGACGTCGCGGCGTTCAACGAGGCGTTCCGGCGTGCCCGGTCGCGCCGCGGCGAACCGGCCGGTGCGATGACCGCCGTCTGGATCAACGTCGCGTTCTCCCGGACCGGGTTGGCGGCCCTGGCCGGTGAGCCCGACGTCGACGCGTTCGCGGACAGCGCGTTCAAGGCAGGCATGCGGAAGCAGTCGAGGTCGCTGGGTGACGCCGAGGACACCGCCGCGCCGGGCCACCCGAACCGGTGGCTCTTCGGCGGCGGCCGCCCGGTCGACGCGGTCGTGACGATCGCCGCCGACGACCCGCGCGTGCTCAGCGCCACCCACGAATACGTCGACGCGCTGCTGACCGCCCGGCCCGGTGGGTGGACCCTTGTGCACGACCAGCCGTGTGCGACCCGCCGCGAGCAGCCGGGCCACGAGCACTTCGGGTTCCGGGACGGCATCTCCCAGCCGGCACCGCGCGGCCGCCTGTCGAGCGGTGCGCTGATCTCACCGCGCTATCTCGATCCCGACGACCCGCGCGCGGAAGCGTTCGCGCGCCCCGGCTCGCCCCTGGTCTGGCCGGGGGAGTTCGTCCTCGGTCTGCCGCGCCAATCGCCGGCCCGGGTGGGGGAGCCTGCCCCGGCCTGGCGCACGGGGCCGTCCTGGGCGGTGAACGGCTCGTTTCTGGTGATCCGGCGGCTGTCCCAGGACGTCGACGCGTTCCGTCGTTTCTGCCGCGAATCGGCAGCCGCGCTCGCGATGCCGGGGGTTTCGTCGGAGCGGCTCGCGGCGCTGCTCGTCGGCCGCTGGCCGTCGGGTGCCCCGATCAGCCGCAGTCCCGAGGCCGACGACCCGGCGCTGGGGCGCGACGACTTCGCCGCCAACGACTTCGGCTTCGCCTCCGCGTGGCGTACGCACGCGACGGGCCCGGCGCGTCTGCGCGGCGACGTTCCCCTCCCGCGCGGCGTCTCCCGGACCGACGGGTTTCCCTGGCCCGAAGCCGATACGGACGCCGTCCGCTGCCCCACCGCGGCGCACATCCGCAAGATCAACCCACGCGACGAGGCCAGTGACGTCGGGGGCGCGATCGACAACCTGCGGCGGACCATCCTGCGGCGCGGTCTGCCGTTCGGTCCGTCCTACGACAGTGATCCCGCCGCGGAGCGCGGACTGCTCTTCGCCTGCTACCAGGCGTCGATCGTCGACCAGTTCGCCAAGCTGACCAACAGCTGGGTTCAGCGGCCGGCGGTACCGCGGGGCCGGCCGCCCGGCCACGATCTGCTGCTCGGTCAGGGCGAAGGGCTGTTCGCCACGCTGCTCGACGCGGAGGCCCGCCCGCACACCGTGTCGGCGAGCCCCTCGTGGGTGACGCCGACCGGAGGCGAGTATTTCTTCACACCGTCGATCACGGCGATCCGGAACGTGCTGGCCGCACCCGTCAGGCCAGCGCCGGAGCGGCCGGGAGACTGAAGTCGGCGCTGATCCCGTTCAGCGTCGCCCCGATCGTGCCGGCGCTCGGGCCCATGCCGAACCGCGCGAACACCGACCACACCAGCGCTCGCTGCTCGGCCTGCTCGAACTCGTTCGCGCCGAGGGCTGCCGCCCGGTGGTCGGCGGCCATCAGGATCGCGTCCCTGGCCGCGAGCAGGCTCGGGTTCGCGACCGTCAGCTTCAACGCGTCGACGACGATCTGCAGCGTCTCGTCCGGACCCAGGCGCCGGCCCAGCGACAGCAGGACCGCGCACCACAGCTCACCGATGTCGTGCGGCCGGGAGTACGCGGGCGTGCCGAGCTGGGCGTAGGACCCGGTGAAGTCCTCGGTGTACGGCTGACGCCGCAGGCCCTGGGGGCGCGCGACGATCCAGTCGCCGATCACGGTCTTGTCGTGCAGCGTGCACGTGACGTAGTCGCTCCAGCCCTCGCCGAGCCCGGCGGACTGGACCGCGTCGAGGGACTCCCAGTCGTCGCGGCCACCGACGAGGCGGTTGGTGACGCCGTGGGTGTACTCGTGGAACACCACGTCCGGATCGAGCGCGGTGTGCCGCCCGGTCGCGGTGACCGGACCGAGGTTCATCCGCGGCACCCGGCCGTCGGGCGGCGTCGCCATGTTCGCGGTGCCGTGCACCGGTTGCGGATGCACCCGGACCAGCACGGCGTCACCGTCGCTGCCTCCGCGTCCGAAGCCGTCGGACTGGAAGTTTCCGTCCTCCTCCCGGAATCCCAGCAGGAAGAACGCATCGTGCGCGGCGCCGCAGAGCGCGAACGCGTTGACGACCAGGTGGTCGAACGAGCCCGGCTCCGGGCGGAACTCGACCCCGTCGCCGGCCCGGTGCCCGCTGGCGGGCCGTTCGGTGTCGCCCCGGACGGCGCGCACCGCGTTGCCGATGGTGGTCGTGTCCAGCAGCCAGGGGTCCGGGAACACGGTGGGCAGGTCGGTGGGGATCGGGAGCCCGTAGCGGTCGAGGGGCAGCGGAAGCGGCACGTCCTCCGGCGCGCCACCTGACCGCAGGACGATCGTGGCCCGGCCGAGCACACCGTGCTCCACGCGCCGGCACAGGAGGATGCGGCCGTCCTCGGCGTCCACCAGGAATCGGTAGGCGGGTGCGTCGCCGACCTCGAGCCGCAGCCGCCAGGCCAGCCGCAGACCCGCGACGAGCGGGAACCAGGCCAGCGACACGACCGTCGGCGCGGCGAGCGGCGCCCCCTCCACGAGCGTCTCGCGCTCGGGATCGTCCGCGGCGGTGCTGACGACCCGCGTGTCGATCGCGTCCGGGTCGACGCTGGGCTCGGGGATGGGTTGACCGTACGGGTCGGTCTCCGGCTCCCGGTCGTCGTCGGCGAGATGGAGTAGCGCGATCCGGACGGCGTCGCCGGGGCCGAGCCGCGGCTCGACGGCCAACGGTTCGGTGATCGAGTACGACCGGCCGGCGACCTCGAGGAGCTGGCCGTCCGGAGCGAAGCGAACGGTCTCGGTGGCGTCGTAGATGGGGATCCCGGCGTGCATCTGGCGGAGATGGACGGCCACGGCCGACGCCGAGGTCTGCTGCGGGTGCCGGTCGGCGCGGTACTCGGCGGCCTGACCGCCGGTCAGCCCGAGCACCGGTCCGATGCGTTCGACGTGCGAGAGCGCCCGGTCCACCCACTGTCCCGGCTCCGCCGGTGCCGCGGACGAGACGACGACCGACGGGTTGCCGGTCTGCTGGTCGAACGCGGCGATGCGGACGCGATGGGCGCCCGGCAACTCCTCGGACGTGAGCGCCGCCTCGGCCAGCAGATCCTCTTCGCGTTCCCGCGTGGTGACGATGGGCGCTGCGGCGTCCCGGACGTCGATCTCTCGTGCCATCGGTAGCTCCTTCGGGGACTATCGGGGTTCCAGGCCTGCGATGTCGCGGTAGCGGTGCAGTTCGATCCAGCTGTCGGTGAGGGCTGCGTCGGTGGGCGCCGGGGACACGGCGGCCGCGGTCAGCCGGTCGGCGGCGGGCAGCGGCCCGAGATCGAGCCCGGTCAGCTCCGCGACCTGCGCCACCGGCACCTGGAACGTGCGGTACGCACCGAGCGGCGGGACGTCGGTGTCCTCGAGCCCGGCCACGCCGAGGCCGTCGAGCAGGCTGCTCTGGTCGAGGAGGTAGCCGGTCGCGGCGAGCGCGCCGCGGTGGACGAACGCCACCACCTTGTAGAAGCGGCGCGGGATCTGAACGCCGCGGTAGGGCAGGTCGGACGGATCGAGCACCGGACCGGTGACCACGACGAGGTTCCGGTCGTGCACCTCGGCGTGGTCGAGGACGTAATCCTCCAGCCCCAGCCAGAGCTCGTGGCTCTGGTTGAACTCGTCGACCTGGGGCGCGGCGTTCGGAAAGCGGAACGTGTCGGCGTTGGCGGTCGCGGCGACGTGGCGCGGCCCCCAGACCGGGTCGCGGCGGCGCACCAGATGACCCCGGTCGAGGCGGTTGTCCCGGTACAACTCGTTGCCGGTCTGCGCGTCGGCGGGGATCCGCGGATCGAGCTGCCAGTCGTCGCCGCGCGGGAGGTCGACCAGCCGGGCGCCGTCCACGGCGACGGCGGTGGTGGCGGCCAGCCGCCGCAGCGGGTGCATCAGCACGGAGAAGTGGGTGTAGTCGAGCCGGATCGTCGCTGTTCCGGGGAGGGTCGGGAACGGAACGGTCAGCCCCAGGAAGCCGGGGTCGTAGCCGGCCGTGAGCGTGGCGTCGGTGCTGCTGCGGGTCATGGATCCTCGGTAGTCAGTTCGTCACGGCAGTGATCTCGAGCCGGAGCGTCGCCGCGAAGTCGGTGCCGCCGACCTGGAGATTCCAGGTGCCGGTGGACGCTCGGCTCTCCGGCGCGGCCTGCGGACGCTGCACGAGGGCGGTGGGGCCGGTGCCGGCGAGCTCGTCGAGCTGCTCGCGGGTCACCGGGTTGCGGACGTCGAGGTAGCGCTCCCCGGTGTGCAGGAAGAACGCCGGTGGCGAGTCCGGGAAGATCTGCGCGAAGTACTGCTTGCGGAACACGATGTTGTCGGAGAAGCCGGGGCCGCTCAGATCGCGCTCGCCGACGTTGACGTCGAGCCGGAAGACCAGGCCCTGGGCGGCCTCCGGGCGGAGCCGTTCGTCGAACCAGCCGTCCCAGATGAGCCGGTCAGGACCGGCCCAGCCGGTGGTGCGGTCGCCGGGCTCGGCGAGGGACTTGTACAGCTCGGTGGCCAGATCCGGGAGGTCGTCGGTGAGGTCCGGCCGCTGGAACGGGCCGTAACAGTTCTCCGCCTCCGGACTCTGGTGGAACAGGTCGAAGTCGACGAACCGGGGCTTGATCGAGACGCCGAACCAGTACTCGCGACAGCCGGGGGACCGGTTACCGCCGCGCACCAACGCCTCGTCCAGCCAGAGCCGTGCCCGGTGGGTGGCGTGGAAGAAGCGCATCGCGATCTCGAACGCCTCGCGGGAGGTGACCAGCGAGTCCGGGCCGCCGTGGCACTTGTGCACGAACGTCCGCGGCGCGCCGGGAAGCTGGGCTCCGGAGTGGGTGACCAGGCCGTCGGTGCGGCGCCGGTCGGCGCTGCCCTCGTCGACCAGGGAGAACAGCCGGTTGAGGAGGTCGGCGGCCGAGTTGCCGTACGTGCGGTGGTTCGTGCCGACGACGGTGAGGATGCGCTCGACGGGAAACCATCGGCCGACGTCCCGGAACGCGATGCTGTGAGGGTCGAACGCGGCGATCTCGTCGGCGGACTGCTCGACCGCGGGAAGCCGTTCCAGCAGCCACCGCGGGATCCGCTGGAAGGAGATCCCGCGGTGCGGGGTGCCGAGCGTGACGACCCGGTGGATGAGCTTCGCGGCCGAGCCGGGGGACTGCTGCTCGAGTTGGCTCAGCGCCGCACGGAGGACCAGCCCGCCCATGCTGTGCGCGATGACGTCGACGCCGTCGAACTCCTCGTCGTGACGCGCGGCCGCGGTCTGGATGAGGCGGATGAGCCGGGTCAGCCCCTCGCCGTAGCGGGCGAGGCTGCGCGGGATGAGGTCGTAGTACCGGTACACCCACATCGTGCCGGCCACGCCGTGGCGGAGCGCGGTACGGGCGGTGGCCGGATCGATGACGATGCTGCCGCTGACGACGCCGGGGTCCCAGTCGGCGCAGTCCTCCGGTGTGGACAGGTCGGAGGCGTAGTAGCCCACGACGTTGGTGGCATCGCTGTACGGATAGACCTCGGACTTCAGGGCGCGGAGCAGGAAGCCCTCGTAGATGTAGCTCTCCCCGCGCTTGCCCGGGTACACGGTGCCGTCGTTGAAGCCCTGGTAGGCGTTGCGCTGCTCGTCGCGCTCGTCCAGTCCACCGAAGCCGCGGATGAGCACCAGGGGCCGCAGCGCGGTGATCACCTGCGCCCGCGCTTGTCGCGATCGCAATCGCGGGGTTTGCAGGCCTTCGGGCAACGCGCGCTGGTGTGCCGGGCGCGGAGTGCGCGCGCCTGGTGACGCCAGCTGCGGACCTCGGGGGCGAAGCCGGCGGCGTCCTCGTCGTCGTCCTCGACGTCGACCGGCTCCATGGCGAGGATGTCCAGCCAGCTGCCGTCGCTGAGGCACATGTCGGTGTCGCACCACATCAGGTGAGTGGCGCGGAGGCGGATCAGGTCGTCGTCGGAGAACTCGTCGGGGTCGCGAGGGCACTCCAGACCGCGCGCGACCTCCTCGCGCAGCCACGTACGCAACTTCTGGTGGCCACAGTCGCTCGCGTGCGCCCACGTCTCGTCGAACCGGAACGTGGCGGGCTCGTCAGGTGTGATGGTCACGGCTTTCCTTCCGGTGGGGCCGCGACGTCGAGGGCCGCGGCGGTGGGTGGGTCCGCCGAATGGTTCGGCGGGCCGGGCGTCGAGCCCGGGCGCGGCGCTCGCGGCGCGGCGAGCCGGTCGCGGAGCTCCAGGTGGCGGAACTGGTACGCCGCACCGACGCGGCGCAGGACACCGCGGCGGTAGGCGTCCTCGAGGAACGGCATGAGCTGCCACGGCACGTGGCCGGCGGTCCAGAGCCACAAGCGGACCAGCCAGAACACTCCCCAGTGACTGGAGACCAAACCGGTGACGATGCCGCCGACCGCGAGCGTGCACGGCCCTCCGCGGTCGAAGAGCAGGTTGCTGAAGCGCGAGTCGACGGTGGTCGTCCCGGTTGACCACTCGCCCTCCCGGATGGGTGCGAGCACGACGTCCCAGTAGGAGGTCTCCAGCCAGATCAGCGCCCCGTACAACGCCAGCGGCGTGAGCAGCGCGACCGCGACGCCTCGCGCGATCGCCCAGACCCGATCAGCGCGGAACAGGCCTTCCGGTGACGTGCCCACCACGGTGGTGACCGGCTCGTCCCAGCCGGCGACGGCGAGCACGAGGATCCCGACCATCGCCGCAGCGCCCCAGGCGGCCGCGCGGGGATAACCCCAGTCGTCGGGGTCGGCGACGAGCTCAGCCGACCATTCGGTCAGGACGAGACCGGCGCCGGCGCGCGTCAACGCGGCGGCGGCGACGGCCAGCACCAGCGCGCGCAGCAGTTGTCGCGGGCTCGTTCTCCCGACGAACCGGCGCAGCGGCCGGGATCGCCCGGCGTAGCGGATCGCCAGGACGAACGGCACCCCGTAGCAGAGTCCGAAAAAGACGCCGATCGCGGTGGCGACGCTCACCCGGTAGCCGAGTTCGACGTATCGAAGGGCGTAGGCGCCTCCCCAGCACGCGGCGATCGTCAGCCCCACGATCCCGGCCAGGACCGGCAGCAGCCGCGGATAGGCGTCCCGCAACCGCCACCAGGCCAGATCGGGGCTACCGAGCCGGACGGACAGGGCGGCGAGCGACGACAGGTAACGTTCGGCCACCCGAGCCGGACACGGCCGCGGGCCGATGTCGGCACCCTCCAGATAGGCGGTCGGGACGACCGCGTCCAGCAGGTGCGTCCGGAGCGAGTCGGCCGAGTCGAACCGCGCGCTGTCCAGCAGTTCGGTGGGGTCGGCGGGCGTGTCGCTGTAGAGCGAACGAGCCAGGCCCACCATCAGCGGAGTACTCAGCGTCTGCCGGAGAGCCGTCTGGTCGGCCTCCCGCATTCGATCGAGCACGGGCTGCCACTTGGTGCGGTGGTCGGGGTGGGCGCCGGTGGTGCGCGGCAGATAGGACGCCAGCACGTCGGCGTCCAGCGGGCACAACTCGACCACCGCCGCGCCCGGCAGCGGCCGGGTGCTCTCGACCGCGGCAGCGTAGGCCTCGCGACGGCTGGTCAGAACCAACGGCAGTCCGACGTTGAGCCGGCGCAACGCGGCGATCCGCTGCGCCTCCGGTAGCTCGTCGAAGCCGTCGAGGACCGGCAGCACCCGGCCGTCCGCGACGAGGTCGTGGGCCAGCGTGCTGCGGGTCATCGTCCGCGCGGCCAGCACCGGGTAGGTGAGTGCGAGGTGGGTGGCGAGCCAGTCTCGAAGCGACTCCGTGACCGGATTCCACGACGCGACGCTGACGATCACCGGGACGGCGTCGCTCGTCCAGCCCGCGCGCGTCCCCTGCGGATCGGCCTGATCGCGGTCGGCCAGCATCGTCAGCGCCAGCTGGATCGCAGCGACCGACTTGCCGGACCCCGGACCGCCGAGGATCACCAGGCGATGCGACGGAACGCCGTCGAGGACGGCGTTCAGGTCGGTGAGAACGCCCTCGCGGAACGCGGCCGGCGGTGCGGGCGCACGATAGACCGCTTCCGGGTGGTCGCACAGCATTGGGTCGGCCACGGTCCAGCGCACCGGAATGGGAAACGGTTCGTGGACTCGCCGGGCTTGTGCCTCACTCGCCCACTCGTCGTGGACCTCTTCGGCCAGCAGCGCCTCCGGATCGTCGACGGTGGTGGCGCGCGTTCGGTTCTGCGCGATCGTGTTGACGATCGGGACGGTGGCCGCCAGGACGGCGAAGAAGATCGTCACCCGGGCAGGGCCATGGCTCAGCGCACTGGCGCCGAACGCGACGACGAGGAGGCCGGTGATCGAATAGGCGATCGCGCTCGTGGACCATCGGATGCTGAGCACTGTCGTCATCGCGGATTGCCGCTTCCGGTTCGAGGAACGGGGGAACGGCTCGGGAGGGATGCGGCAGTCTGCGCTGAGCCACGTCGACCTTAAGACACGGATGTACCTTAAGAGAAGTTTATCCCGCGTGTCGTGATTGGTCCGTCTTGCATGGCGCCGCGGACGTGCCAGCTCGGCGGGTTACCGGTGGCGGTATCGTGCCGCGCGAACCTGAACTCGGCGAGGAGCGTGGTCGAATGCCGTCCTGGGAAGAGGACATCGTTTCGGCTCTGACCAATCTGGGCGGCACCGGCACCTATGCGGAAATCTACGGCGCGGTGGCGGCGATCCGCTCCGATCTACCGGCGTCGTGGAAAGACATCATTCGCCGCCAGATCCAGGATCGCTCGTCCGACTCGGCCGGATGGAAGAAGGGCGCGGACCTCTTCTTCTCGGTGGAAGGCCTCGGCCGGGGCGTCTGGGGCCTGCGCCGGCTGGTAGAGCCCACGCCGATCGCCGCTGACCTTCCCGAAGGAAACGAGAGCCCCGGACGTACGAGGCAAACGACGTACCGCATCCTGCGGGACACGGTTCTGGCGCGGCAGATCAAGTTGCTCCACCGAGACGCCTGTCAGATCTGCGGCGAGGTCCTGCGGATCTCCGCCACCAAAACCTACTCGGAGGCTCATCACATCATTCCGCTCGGGAAGCACCACGCCGGAGCAGATATCGGTTCGAACATCATCGTGTTATGCCCGAACCATCATGCGCTCTGTGACATGGGGGCGATGCCGCTGAAGCGGGAAGACATTCGGGCGGTGGACGGACATGAGATCGCCGAGGAGAGCCTGATCTACCACAACGACAAAATCTTCGGCCGAATCTTCTGAGGCGCCCGATCTCCCTCCTCCGAGGGAGCCGGTTGGCGCGCCAGAGGGATCCTCCCGGCTTCGCGGGCGGTGATGCTCGATCACGTCGAGCTCAGCCCGGAGTAGGGAGTGCCATGTCGAGAGTGAAGACCACAGCTGCGCTCTACCGGTGGTGGGTGCGCTGGCCCGAGTGGTCGGCGTACGCGGCGGCCGGCTGGTCGCTGCTCTACGGCGTGCTCGGACTGTACTGGACGGCCGGTGGGAGCGGGTTCCCGTTCGCTCCGGTCCATGAGGACCGGATGTCGGGGTCGGTCCTGGAGGGCAGCCGCGTCGAGGTCGTCGCTCCGATCATGGCGGTACTCGGCCTGCTCGGCGCGGGCGTCGCGCTGGTGATGGCCCGAGGGACAGGCAACCGCCGCGTGTCGGCGGCGCTGATCGCTGTCGGCTGGACCATGGCGGCCGGTCTGACCCTGGTGATTCCCGACTACACCCTGCTCGCCGTGCTGGCGTTCGCGCCGCTCTTCCTGGTGTTCGTCTTCACCGGTGTGCCGGGCGAACAGGAGGGCATCGGCGACATCCTGTACTGGCACCGGACGAACCTGATCATCGTGTTCGTGGGCGGCTTGCTGTGGGCAGCGGCCACGCTGGTGTATCAGCGGCGGGCGCGCGCCGCTTGTGGGCACTGTGGACGCCGGAGCGGCGCGGCAGGTGGCGGCCCGTCGCGGCAGCAGCTGCTGCGGTGGGGTCGCTGGGCGGTCGCGGTGGCCTGCCTGGCGCCGCTGCCGTACGAGATCACCCGGCTGGCCTGGTACTTCGGGTATCCGCTCGGGATCAGCCCGGACTTCCTCCGGATGATGCAGGACACGCCGGGGATGCTCGAGATCGGCCTGGGTTGCGCGGTCGCCTCGGCGTTGGGCGGTGTCCTCACCCACGGCCTGGTCAGCGGATGGGGCGAGGTCTACCCCCGCTGGATCTGGTTCAAGGCCGGACAGCGGGTGCCACCCGCACTCGCGGTCGTTCCGGCGTCGATCGTCTCCGTCACGCTCGTCCCGGCCGGGCTGATGATGCTCTGGACCACCGAGATGCGGGACAGCTGGGCCCTCTACGTCCCGAGCCTGCTGTGGCTGGCCTGGGGCGCGGGGCTCGGCGCCGCCACCGTGACCTACCACCTGCGTCGCCGCGGCGCCTGCCGCCACTGCGGCCTGGGCAGCGACGAGCCCGGGGACGACGTCCGGCGCGACGGCGTCGCGGCCGGCGTTGTCACAATGGGCCGGTGAGTCTTCCCCGGGCGGTGGTGCCGTTGGTCAGCGGCGTCACGTACCGGCGAGGGGTCCATCTGCTCCTCGGCGCGGTGATCGTGTTGCCGTACCTGGCGCTCGCCCGCGCGTTCTGGCAGGTGGTCGCCGAGGACCCGGCCAACCGTCCGGCGCTCCTGATGACCGCGGTCGTGGCCACGGTCATCGCCGGGGCGCCGGCGTTCCTCGGCGGCACCCGCGCGCTGGAGATCGCCGCCGCGCGGTCGCTGCTCGGCGTCGACCTGCCGGACCCGGCGCCCGGCAGGCGGCCCGCGGTCGAGACCCGGATGCGGTCCGCGCTCTGGTTCGGGTTACATCTCGTGGCCGGGGCCGTGATCGCGACGTTGCTGTTCACCGCCGTTCCGGTGGCCATGCTGGTGCTCGGCCACTGGTTCGGCCTGGTGTCGGGAGACCTTCCGGGCGTGACCGGCCCGCCGACCGGTTACGACGTCGCGCTGTGGCTCGCCGTGGCCGCCGGGCTGCTGGTCGTGACGGGTTACGCGGTGGCGGCTCTCGGAGCGCTCGCGACGCTGATGGCACCGGTCCTGCTCGGCCCCTCGGCCCTCGAACGTGAGCACGCCCTCGAAGCGCGGGCGCGGCGGCTGGCCGAACGTAACCGGCTGGCGCGGGAACTGCACGACTCGATCGGACACGCGTTGACGCTCGCGACACTTCAGGCGGGTGCGGCGGGGCAACTGTTCGACACCGATCCGGAGTTCGCGCGGCGGGCGCTGAGCGTCATCGAGGAGACCAGCCGGACCGCGATGGACGACCTCGACCACGTCCTCGGCGTGCTCCGCGATCGAGATCCTGCCGACCGAGCTCATTCCGGCCGGGACCCTGCCGACGGGGACCACCGTGACGACGTACCGCGTCGGCCGCAGCCGACGCTGGCGCATCTCGACCGGCTGTGCGACGACTCGCTGGCGAGCGGGGTGCCGGTCGACGCCACCGTGACCGGCCCGTTGACGGCGGTGCCCGCCGTCGTGTCCCGGGAGGGGTACCGGATCGTGCAGGAGGCGTTGACCAACGTCGCCCGCCACGCCGGTCAGGTACCGGCGACGCTGCGGGTGACCGTGGGCGCCGACGCGCTGACGATCGAGGTGGTCAACCCGGTCGTGGACCGGGCACCGGCTCCGCGCCGGGCCGGACGCGGGCTCGACGGCATGCGCGAGCGGGTCGACCTGCTGCGGGGCCGGCTCGAGACCGGCCACCAGGACGGTGTCTGGCGGGTCGCGGCCGGACTGCCGCTCCGCGATCCGGGTGAGGACCGATGAGCCAGGTGACGGGCGTGCTCCTCGTCGACGACGAGGAACTGGTCCGGATGGGCCTGCGCGCCGTCATCGACGCCCAGCCGGACTTGCGCGTGATCGGTGAGGCGGCGGACGGCGCGGAGGTGCCGCCGCTCGTGGCCCGGCTGCGCCCGGACGTCGTCCTGATGGACGTGCGGATGCCCGCCACCGACGGCATCCAGGCGACCCGGCAGCTGGTGGCCCACGCCGACCACCCGCCACGGGTGCTGCTGATCACCACGTTCGAGAACGACGAGTACGTCTACGCCGCGCTGCGGGCCGGCGCCAGCGGGTTCGTGCTCAAACGAGCCCGTCCCACGCAGCTGGTCGACGCGGTCAGGGTCGTCGCCCGGGGAGACTCCCTGCTGTTCCCGGCGGCGATCCGGCGGCTGGCGGGCGCCTACGCGAACAGCGAGGGCGCGGCCCGGCTCGCCGACGCGCGCCTGACCGCTCGCGAGCTGGACGTACTGCGTCGGATGGCGGCCGGACGGTCGAACGCCGAGATCGCCGACGATCTCGTCCTCAGTGTGGAGACGGTCAAGACGCACGTCGGGAACGTGCTCGCCAAGCTCCGTACCCGCGACCGCACCCAAGCGGTAATTGCCGCCTACGAGTCGGGTCTCATCACGCCTGCGTGCTCGTAGAATCACTCTGTGGGCGCGTGGCGGTGGCGGCGTGGGCATTCACTGCTCTACGTCGCGCGCGAGGGCGGCTGGCAGCTGGGCTCGGTCCTGGTCTTCGCCGGGGTCCTCGTGGTGTGCACCGGGTTCCACGCGCGCGTGCTGGCGACGATCGGCGCGCTGATCGGGGCCGTGGCGCTCGCGATCCTGATCGGCAACCTGTTACCGACCAAGTCCGTGACCAGCGCCGAGGTGACCGCCGGCCGCGTCACGCTCGTCTGCCGCTACCGGCGTCGCACGTACCCGCGCGACCAGCTGCGCAGAATCTGGTTCCAGTACCGGAGCGACGACTGGGGCTGGGTCTACTTCGAACTGCTCGACGGGGACCGGCGGTCGTGCGTGCGGTCGTGGTCGGGCCCGGTCAGCTGGGCGATCGCCGAGGAGGCCACCCGGGTCACCGGCGTCGAGACCCGATGGGCGCCGGAGAAGAGCCGGCCGATCGTGAGCCCGGGCGGCGTCTCGTGGACGCCGCTCGGCATCCCCGGCTTCAGCGAGACGTTCGAGTGAGGCTCCTCAGACGGGGGTGATGCGGAGGATCGGGATGACCCGGTCGGTCTTGGTCCGGTAGTTGTCGAAGCGCGGTTGGTCGACGAGGATCTTCTGCCACGCCTCGTCGCGGCGGGTGCCGTCCAGCTCCTCGACCTGGGCCTGGACGGTCTGTCCGCCGTACTCGAACCAGACCTGGTCGGGGTGGGCCTTGATGTTGTGGTACCAGGCGGGGTGCTGCGGCTTACCGCCGTTCGTGCCGGCGATCAGCCAGGCATCGTCCCCGTCGGCGAAGCGCGCCACCGGGGACTGTCGCTTCTGGCCGGATTTCGCGCCGACCGTCGTCAGGTAGAGCAGGTTCATGCCCATGAACCGGTCGCCGCTGCGCCGGTGCAGCTTGATCATCAGGTTCTTGAGGAGTCCCATCCGGCCTTTGTACTCCTCAGGTCCCTGCGGCGTGTCCGGTCTCCGGTGATGCGCGGGGGCCGCTGACGCGGATCCGCGACCGGGACGGCCGCCAGCAGTCAGGACCTCGCGGCGTCGCCGTCATCCGATCGGGGCAGGTCCCGTCGTCCTGGCGTCCAAACCGCTGCAGCGCCTGCCCGCGCTTGCGAGCATTCGACGATGGACGCAGCAGCGAAGCGCTGGGACGTGTTCGTCTCCTACACCGGGGCGGACGAGAGGTGGGCCGAGTGGATCGCCTGGACACTCCAGGAGAGCGGCCGGTCGGTGCTGTTCCAGAAGTGGCACATGGTGCCCGGCATGCGGTGGGCCGCGCGCATGGCCGAGGGCATGCGCGGCGCGGAGCGGACCGTCGCGGTCTACTCGAAGGCCTACCTGGAGTCGCCGCACGGAGCGGTCGAAGCCGAAGCCGCCTACATTCGCGACGCTCGCGGGTCCGATCGCCGCTTGATCCCGGTTCGCATCGAGGACTGCCCGAGGAGCGGAATCTTCGACGGTATCGTCGGGATCGACCTCTTCGACCGTGACACCGAGGACGACGCCCGACGCGCTCTGATCGACGGGGTCCGTGCGGCCGAACAGGGATCCGCGCCGCCCCCGCGCCGCCCCGACTGGCCGACCCGCAAACCGCCGGAGCCCACCGCAGCGCACCCGGCCTTCCCGCGCGGGGGCGCCGGCGCGAAGCGGCTGACCGAGGCAGCGTTCCTCGACCGTGTACGGAACAGCGACTACCCCGCCGGCTACGCCGACGCGCTGGAGAAGCTGTTCGCGGACCTCCGGACGCTCGGCCTGACGTTCGAGTGGGGGACCGCAGGCGCCAGCCTCCGCCTGCGGTTCCCCGGTCGTGCGGAACCGGTCTCCGTCGGGTGGATCTTCACCCGCGAGCCCGGGTGGTACGGCCTGCGTGATCTGACGCTGGGCTTCGATCCCGCGACCGCCGCGAGCCTGCCGAACGCCACGCCTGCTTTGGACGCCTACCTCGCGGCACTGTCCGAAGTGTCGGACGCCGTCCGCACTCCGAAACTCGAGGCGTACCGGTTCGCGCCCGACGTCGTGGTCGCCGAACAGCGCACGATCGTCGAGACCGTGCGGAGCCTGCGTGCCGCTCTGCCCACCGCACCAACGATCGCTACCGACTCGCCGCCGCGGGTATCGGCGAAGCCGGAACGAGGCAGCGCCGTCTTCGAGGACGCGATCGCGTTCGCGCCCGCCGATCAGCAGAAGGAGCTCCACCGGCTGCTCGGCTGGGCGCGGGAACTGGAGCGCGACGGGCTGGCCGAACTCTCGACCTCCGCCGGTCAGGGCCGCTGGGTCCTGCGTCTGCACGTGGCGGGCCAGCGGCGTGGCCTGGTCGCGCTGTGGAACGACCACGGACCGGCACTCTCGCCGTTCCGATCGGTGCTGGCGGATGTGGCTCCGCGCACGCTGGCCCTGCTCGACGAGAGAATTCCGGGCGACGTCCGGCAGGGCAACTACGTGACCGCGCCGCTCGACGACGAGGTGCTCGACCTGGTGCGCGCCGCCTACCTCGAGGCCGCGAAGGGCTGACGAACTCCGATGTGCGCTGCCGTACGGACGAGTCCGGCGACAGCCAGGGAGCGGCTGTGCGGGGGCCAGGCCAGGACCGTGGTGACGTGAGGTGAGTCGGTCAGCGGGATGGCGGCGTGCGCGCTCCACAGCCAGGATCGGGCAGAAGCGCAGATGACACCGACGGTGTGGCCGAGGGCGATCAGCTGGGCCAGCTGCGACAGGTCGTGAATCTCGGGGCCGGGGCCGGGTTCGTAGGTGCCGTCGTGACCGGGCCAGCGGGCGACCGGCAGGTCTGCTAGGTCGCTGATGTCTGCCATGGTCAGGTTCGTGCGCGTGGCGAGGGGATGCCCGGCGGGCACGATGGCGATCTGCTGCTCGGTCAGCAGGTCCTCGGTGTCGAAGCCGGCCAGAACGTCGAAGGGGCGCTGCATGAGCGCCACGTCGGCGCGGCCGTCGCGCAGCATCCGCGCCTGCTCTCCCATTCCGCACAGCAGCACGTCGATCTCGGCGGCATCCGGCTCGGCGGCGTGGGCGTCGAGCAGCTTCTGCAGGAGTTCGTGATTCGCGCCGGCTTTTGTGGCCAGCGTCAGGCGGTTCGTAGCGGAGGCAGCGCGGCGGGTGCGACGGACAGCCGCCGCAGCTCCGTCGAGGACGGCGCGGGCCTCGTCGAGCAGGACCTGACCCGCGCCGGTGAGGGTGACGCCGCGGCGGTTGCGATCGAGCAGGGTGACGCCGACGCGCCGTTCGAGCTGCTGAATCGCCCGGGATAGGGGTGGCTGGGCGATACCGAGGCGCTCGGCTGCCCGGCCGAAGTGCAATTCCTCGGCGACGGTGACGAAGTACCTGAGCTCGCGGGTCTCCACCGTATCCACCGCACCACCGTACCGCGCAGTGATACCGGGCAGGTATCACAGCGCACCTGATCGGTGTTGGGACATCGACCGGCGGCGAGCCAGCATCAAGGACATGAGCAACACGAAGACCGCGCTGGTGACCGGCGCGAACAAGGGACTCGGATTCGAGATCGCGGCCGGCCTGGGCGCCAGGGGTTACCGGGTGGCGGTGGGTGCCCGGGATGAGGCCCGAGGCGACGCCGCCGTCAGGACGCTGCACGCCGCCGGGGTGGACGCGTTCGCGGTCCCGCTGGACGTCACCAGCGACCGGAGTGTCACCGCGGCCGCGGAACTGATCCGACGGCACGGCGGACGCCTGGACGTTCTCGTCAACAACGCCGGCATCTCGGGGGAGACGGGACCGGGATGGACGCAGGACCCGACCACGCTCGACCTCGACGTCGTCCGCCAGGTCGTGGAGACCAACGTCTACGGGGTCATCCGGGTGACCAACGCGATGCTGCCGTTCCTGCGACGCTCCGCGTCGCCGCGCATCGTCAACGTCTCCAGCAGCGTCGGGTCGGTGACCTGGCAGGCGGACCCGGCCATCAACGTCGGCCCGATCATGGCGGCCTACTCACCGACGAAGTCGTACCTCAACGCCGTCACCGTGCACTACGCACGTCAGTTCGCCGGTACGGGCATCCTCATCAACGCTGCTTGCCCGGGCCTGGTCGCGACCGATTTCACCGGCTTCCACGGGCGTTCGCCTCGGGAGGCCGCCGCCACACCGATTCGTCTCGCCACGCTGCCCGACGGAAGCCCGACCGGCTCGTTCTTCAACGACGACGGCGTCATCCCCTGGTGACGCCCGTGCACTACTCGATCGGGGAGGCGAACGCCGGCAGGTCCAACCGCCAGTCGTTGCTGCGCATGAACCGGCCGGGCGGGAACTCGAAGGCGCACTCGCCGGCCAGCTCGAATCCGACCCGGCGACACACCGCGTTGGACGCCGTGTTGTCCACCGATGGGAACGCATGCAGCCACCGCAACCGGCCGGTTCCGGCAGCGTGAGCCGCGGCTGCTGCCGCAGCCTTGCCCGCGATGCCCCTGCCCTGGAACTCCGTCAGCACATTCCAGCCCATCTCGAAGACTGCTTCGCCCTGCCACGTCCGCTCCGCGTAACCGACGCTACCGACCGGGTCGCCGGTCGCGCGGAGCCGGATGCTGAACATGCACCCTTTCCCCTCGCGAGGAAAGTTCAGATAGCGGCCGTGTCGCACCAGGAGTGCCGACTCGGTCTCCGGCCCACCGACATGCATCTTCATCGCGGGAGTGTTGATGCGCCGGAGCAAGTCCAGGTCTGTCTCGGTCCAGGGTTGGATCAGCACCATCGACACATCGGCTCCTCCAACGGCGTTGCGACCTACTGTCCGCATCTGATTTGGCTCGGCAGTTGTAGGTTCTGGCTCAAAGAGTGTGATTGACGCGTCCGTGGCTCGTTGTCCAGCGGTGTGACGCCGTCAAGAGTTGCTGCCTCATCTGGCTGGGATCGAGATCGATGAGGTGGTTCGCGGCGAGTCTGGAGTGCTGCTGGCTGCCAGAGTTCGTGGTCAGCGAGCCGAATGTCCAGAGTGCGCCGCGTCCTCGACGCGAGTGCATTCGCGGTATCGGCGCAGGATCGCCGACCCGCCGGCGGCTGGTCGGTCCACTTGGATCTGGCTGCGGGTGCGCCGGTTCTTCTGCGACAACACCGCCGGCGAGAAAAGGACATTCGTCGAGCAGGTCGCCGGGTTGACGCGCCGGTGGGCGCGCTGCACCGATGGGCTGCGGCGGATGTTGACCGCCTTGGGGCTGGCGCTGGCCGGTCGAGCCGGTGCTCGTTGGCCGGTTCTTCCACGGTGGATAGGCTCTGAACGTGTTGAAAATCGGGCTGATCGATGAAGCGGGGCCCGGCCTGGCCGGGTTGCTAGCGGAACTCGGTGCGACGGTTGTCGGTCCGGTCCCGGCTGACGCCGCAGGGCCTGATGTAGGGCTGACGCGGGAACAGGTCGAGGGCAGCGACGCCATCGTCATCCAGCGGGTCCCACCGGCGGCGGTCGCTGGATCGGCTGCGGTGCTTCCTCTGGTGCTGCTGGCTGGCGTGCCGGGGGCGGGCTTCGACGTTTCTTCGCAGGAGGCCGCTGACGTGTGTATTGACACCAGCGTCGCGGCCGACGAGCTGGGCCGCGCCGTGTCGCAGGTGTGGAGTGATCGTCTGGTGCCGTTCGAGGCGAACCTACGGGATGGTCGGCGGGCTCCAAGGCGCCGCCAGCCGGTGCTGTCCGGTTCCGATCCCACCTGGCCGGTGCAGGCCCGCCGTCTGATCGCCAGGCTGGTAGCCGCCGCGGATGGCCGGATACTGCGCGTAGACCACATCGGCTCCACCTCCGTCGCCGGCCTACCCGCCAAGGACCTCATCGACATCCAAATGGTCGTCGCTGACCTTGATAACGCCGTCGAGGTGGCGGAGGCCGTGCGGGTTGCCGGGTTCGTCCGAGCGGGACGCTGGACCGGCCTGGACCAGTACGGCGTCGAGCACCCCGAGGAGGTGGTCGTCGACGCCGACCCGGGACGCCCGGTCAACATCAACATCCGGGCGGTGGACGCGCCGGTGTGGCGTCAGGCGCTGCTGTTCCGGGACTGGCTGCGTGCGACCCCTCCCGAGCGGATGGAGTATGCCGCACTCAAGCGTGGCCTGGCAGCTGATGGGACCCATGTCGATGACTACAGCCGCGACAAGATGCCCTGGATCCACGCTGCGCTGACGCGGGCAGCCCGGTGGGCTCAGCGCAGCGGTTGGCAGCCCTGAAATGCGCTGCGGATCGCGCACGCGCTGACCCCAGCGACGCGCATTCATGCGCCGAGCTGCGAACGCCTATCGGGGCCTGGCACGGTCCTGGAGGCTCGCCGTCAAGGGACGAGGTCGAAGTTTCTGGCCGAGCGCTAGCGCCCGGAGGGCGGCCAGAAAGTTTGGAACCCCTCGACGGGGAGGTGGGCCGCGCCACGCCGGGCCGGGCAGCGGCTGCAGCACCGGGCTTGCGGCCGCGCGTCGGGCATCATGCGCATGTGGATGATGATCGCCGGGACCAGCCGCCTCGGACCGCTGGCGACCGCGAGTCGCTGGTGGCGTTCCTGGACTATCAGCGTCAGACGCTGGCCTGGAAGTGCGAGGGCCTGACCGAGGAACAGCTGCGGGAGAAGGCGGTGCCGCCCTCGGGCCTGTCCCTGCTGGGCTTGGTCCGGCATGCCGCCGAGGTCGAGCGAAGCTGGTTTCAAGCTGCGTGGAGCGGCGAGAAAGCAGAGGCTCACTGGCCCGGGATGGTCAACGGCACCTATGCCGAGTTCGACGCGACGCAGGCTAGCGCCGAGGAAGCGTTCGAGGTTTGGCGGGCAGCGTGCGCTCGCTCCCGATCGATCGTGGAGGCTGAGCCGTCGTTGGACACGACGGTGGGCTTCGAGGGCGAGGTCTTCTCGCTGCGCTATGTCCTGCTCCACATGATCGAGGAATACGCCCGTCACAATGGTCACGCGGATCTGCTCCGTGAACGGATCGACGGCATGACCGGCGAGTGAGTCCCTGCCAGCGACGAGGGCTATTAGCCTGCCTGTTCGGTACGGGTCCTGGCCTGGGCGAGGCGGTAGGAATCGGTGCCGGTCAGTTGCGCTCCGACGCCCGGCCCGACATCCCCGTCCGAGCATCACGACGGATCGCTCCTCACCGAGGCACGCCGATTCGCCAGCACGCGGGAAGATAGGCGGCATGACGCTGCGCTGGGCATCCTCAACGATCATGACGGTGGCTCGGGCGATCGTCGTGCCGCTGGCGCTCTGGCTGCTGATCGGTGGGTTCGTCACGCCTGATCCGGCGGCCGTCCTTCTTCTCACGGTCCTGCTGGTGACCGCGCTGAGCGCCGTCGGTCCGCTCCGCCGCGTCTGGGTGGGCTGGATTCGGACCGGCCGGCTGCGCCGAACTCGAGCCGGGTCCGGCCTGCCGACGGAGGCCGGCACGATCTGAGTATCGGCGCAGGGTCGTGTCAGGTGTCGTAGTCGCCGCTATCCCACGGCTCGGAGAACGCTAGGTAGTTCCCGGGTTCCGCGCTGACCCACGACCTCGCCGAGCTCGGCGAGACGGCTGTCCAGAAACGGCTGGAGGCCCGTGGACGGCAGGTCCACGGGGAGTGGCTGGATCTGCGCGTCGAGGAACCGACCTGCTGAGTCGAACAGATACACCGCGGTGAAATCGGTGGGACCGCCCGCCGGGCGGCCCATGATGAAGGGCCACGTGAGGACGAACTGGCGCCCATCGGAAAGGCGTCCGACGTACTCGGTCTGGTAGCCGTCGGGTACGAGGGTCACCAGGGTGGGTCTGTCGTCGTCACGCATGCGGGGACCGTAGCCGACTGCTCAGCCCGCACGGCCAGGGGCCGTGCGGGCACCGCGGTCGAGGTTCAGCGGTGGGCGCAGTCACCCGTGTGGGATCCGCCGTTCCAGTGGTCGTAGATCTGGAACTTGAAGTTGGCGCTCGTGATGGGGCCCGAATCGGCCATCTGCGGCGACGCCCTCGCGGCCCTGCGCGGTACGCACGGCGCCCTCGGTCTGGGGCCCGACGGCCAGCAGTGCTTTCACAAGTGTGCCGTCGCAGCCGACCCGCCATAGGGGGATCAACCCGGCCTGCAGCAACGAGGACTTGCCGCTGCCGGACGCCCCGAACACAGCCACGAACCGGTGCTCGTCCAGCATCTCCGCCAACCGCGCCACGATCGCCCGCCGTCCGAAGAAGCGATCCGCGTCGTCCACGCCGTACCCGATCAGGCCCAGATACGGCGGCTGTCCGTTCGCCGGCGAGGGCTGTCGCGAGCCGTTCTCCTGCGCCGCCACCCATTCAGCGGAGGCCTGCCGCCACCGCCGCTCCCAGACCTCCGGCGCCCCGCCGCACGCCCGGACGAAGGCGAGGGTCACCGGCAGGCTCGGCAGCCGACGACCGCCCGCAGCGTTGGCCAGCGCCGCCGCCGAGTAGCCAGCTGTGGCGGCCAGTTCCCGGTACCCCGGGTTGCCCGCCCGCCGGCGCAGATCACGAAGCTCCGCCGCGAGCATCTGCACCGGCCCGTCAGCCGGGTCCACCGGACGCTCCGGGCGCGGCATCGCGCCTCACCCCTCCACGGGTCGCTACCGGCACTGCCACCTCGCCGGGCATACCAAAGTGGACGGATCGTTGTGCGTCATTGTCCAGGAGTCCTACAGTCACCGGGACAATGGCGGACGATCAGCTTCTTGCCGCGTTTCTGGCCACCGTGAACGTCGGCGATATCCTCACCGGCACCGTGGCAGAGGTCACGCGCTCGCAGACGACGGTGCTCCTCGATGCCTTCGCCGGCGCGCCGGTCGGCGTCATCGGCTCTCTTGATCTTTCCTGGCGGTCCTTCCGCCGATCGACGATCCTGCAGGTCGGTGATCGGGTCTCCGCTGAAGTCATCGCCGTCGACCCGCGGAGCGGCACGGTTCGGCTCTCGCGGTCAGCGACGGAGAACCCTCAGCTCTGGGCCTTCCTCACGGCGCTGCGCCGAGGACAGCGCTTGACCGGCACGGTGGCGGCCGTCGAAAGCTTCGGCATTTTCGTCGATCTGGACGAGGGGCCGAAGCATCCGTCCTTCCCCGGCGTCGGGTTCATCACCATGCCCGAGCTTTCCTGGCGCAGCTTCGAGGATCCGTTCGAGATCGTCGCCGTGGGACAGTACGTCACCTGCGAGGTCCTCGCCTTTGACACCAGCAACGGTGAGGCTCGGCTGTCGCTGCGCGCCACCCAACCGGATCCCTTTCAGCAGTTCGCCCGTGACACTCACGTCGGGCAGGCTCTGCACGGCACGGTCACCAGGCTGCTGCCCTTCGGAGCCGTTGTCCGCGTCGCGGAGGGCATCGAAGGGCTGATTCACCTCAGTGAGCTCCCCGCCGCACCCCTCGAATCACCCGACCAAGCGGTCCGAGAGGGCGACGAGGTTGCGGCCATCGTCACCGACATCGACCTGGTGCGGCGCCGGCTCGCTCTCTCGCGCCGCCGCAGCGGGGCCGGCCACAACAGTCGCGATGGGAGCGGGGGCTTCACTCCTCGTTCGTAGCCTGTATCCAGGGTGGCATGCGAGCTCCTGACCGATGGAGATGCATCCACTCGTGTCGATTCCACCCCACCTCCTCGCCGCCGAGTTCGCGCAGTTGGAGGTCGACGTCGTCGGTTTCGATCAGGCAGATGAGCCGCCGCCCGAACAGGAGATGCCAGCGGGCATGAGCCGCGACCTGGTCCCAGCCGTTGATGACCAGCACGACCTGCGGCCGGTCAGCGTCGAGCAGGCAGTCGGTGAGACCGTCGCGGAACCCGAGCCATGTTCCCTGGCCATACCCACTGGGCCAGCCCGGTACGGCGGAAATGACGGCACCACGCATCGCGGACGGTTCGACGCAGGTGGACAGGTCGACAGTGAGCACTTCGTATTCCAGCCGAACGAGATCGGTCAGCAGTCGGTCGAGAGCCCACGCATGTCGATAGAAGTGCAGATGCCCATCGTGAAGCAGTAGGTAGTCCTCGGCGTTCCTGCCACGAGCACTGTCATCGAATACAGGCGCGGCCGTACTGTATTCAGCCGAAACCGCCGGCCATCACCGCCCGGCCCGGTACCTGAATAGTGCCGGCCCTGAAGCGGTACAGCGGCATCGAACCGTCGCCCGGGCCGACGACCCCGTGAGAGCCTGACCGCCACGGCGCCACCGCGCGCTGGCAGCGTCGCCGAGTCAACGGGAGCGCGCGGACATGTCGGTAGTGAAGGCCCTCGGGGCCGGACTGGTCACAGCCCTTGTCGTCGCCGCGGTGGCGGCACCGGCCGCAGCGGCACCGAAGCCGCCGCCACCGCGAATCGCCCTCACGGACCTCGGCAAGGTCAGCGGCCATGAGGCCCGGGGCATCGACGTCAACAGCCGCGGCGACGTCATCGGCATGAACACCATCGACTACGACCCGGTGCAGGTGCAGCAGGCGTTCCGGATCCGGGGCGGCCGCACCGAGTTGATCGGCGGCGCGGCCGAGTACGTGCTGCCGGTCGACCTGAATTCCCGCGGCCAGGCGGTCCTGACCACGACGACGCCCGGCGGCAGCGGCCGGGAAGTGCAGTTCTGGGGACTGGACGGGTCCCGCACCCGAATCAACCCAGCGGGCACCTCGGCCGGCGACGCCGCGGCCCTCAACGACAGCGGCACGGTGGCGTTCACCTACTCGGCGCCCGGCGGCGAGCCGGACACCCTTGCCCTGTGGCGCGGCGGCCGGATCCTGCACTCCCACCAGTTCCCCGGAGGCCGCCTGCTCGGGCTGGAGCTGACCAACGCCGGCCTGGTCACCGGCTACGTGGTGACCGGTCCGCGTTTCCAGGTCTTCCAGTGGGATGGCGGCCCGGTGCGATACATCGGGGACGGCGAGAACTACCGCTTCCGCGACGTGGGCCGAAACGGTGAGCTGGTCGGTTCCGACGCGGCTCTCCGGCCGCAGCACACCGTCCGGGGCCGGGTGCGCCAGCTGCCGATGCCGACCGGCCTGAGCACCGGCCAGGCCAGGGACATCGACAACCACGGCCGGATCGTCGGCTGGGCCGACGCGCCCGATGGGACGTGGCGGGCGCTGCTGTGGTCCGGCGGGCAGGTCCGCGAACTCGGCACGCTGGGCGGCCGATCGGCCAGGGCGTGGTTCATCACCGACAGCGGTCTGATCTTCGGCGAGAGCGAGGACGCGGCCGGAATCCGGCGGCCGGTGGTCTGGTGGCGTGGCGCGATCACCGCACTGCCGTTACCGGCCGACTCGCGTCCGGACCAGCCGCTCATAGGGCTGACCGCGGCCGCTGACATCGCGGGCGGCGGTCGGGTGCTCGCCGACCGGTCGTTCACCGGTGGCACCACGCCGGTGGTGTGGACCGTCTCGGGACGACGCTGAGCGGGTCAGACCTCGGGTCCTGTGGCCACGCCATGCACCATCCCCTGCGGTTCCGTGATTCGCCCGCCACGGCCGGCGTTCCACCCTGTGGCGGCGGCCGCGTGGGCGCTGACCTGCCGCAGTGGACGGGTGATACTCCGCTAGCTGTTCGGCCACCAACCGCGCTCGCGTAAGCGGGCGAGGCGGTCGGGTGCGAGGCAGTCGGCCAAGTTCGCCTCCAGGTCGACCAGCTCGAGGTCGACCGCGTACACCACGAAGTCGTCGGTCACCGTCAGGGTGCGCGACCAGTCGAGCAGGTTCAATCGAGCCGCAACCGCGCAGAGCAGCCGCCGGCCAACCTGTGCCCCGGCGGCGGCGTCAACGTCTTCGGCATCGAGCAGAGCGAGCTCCTGCCGGACCAACCGGAGCGATCCCACCTCGTCGAGGTCGATGTCGGCGTTGGCGTCGAACTCCGCCGGCGACCAGGCAAGCTCCGGGTCGACTGATCGCAACTCGGCACGCTCGTCCGCGGTGGCCGCAGCTATCTCGAAGGACAACGGGGCCGCTCGGTAGTAGCTGAGTGCGACACAGTCGACTGGCCCATCGACCGCGAGTCGTGCCGCGACAGCCGGAATCCGCTCCACCAGTGAGTCCGCTACCGCCTGGCATTCCGCGTCAAGGTCGAATCCCGCCGGTGGTCGCTCGTAGCGCATCGTGGAAAATTGGCCCACGACTTCGACGAGACTGACCAGTCCACGGTCGTCGTGCTCCGCCGTCAGCACCGACCGAGGGCGACGATCATGCTCGATTTCGACACGGCTGATCCGTCCGCTGGAATAGGCATAGGTCTCCCGTCCCGAGCCGCCTCTCGCGACGGTGTGCGCCGAGCGCATCAGGGTGCCGTCGAAGCGGTACTCGTGGAGGTAGACCGGGCCCATCGGATCGAAGTGCGCTGATTCGACCGCTTCACCGTCGTAGCGGACGAACGTCTCGTAGTGCAGACGGCCGCTCAGGAAACCGCTGTAGCCCTCGGTCACCGTCATGCGGCCCGCGGCGTCGAAGCCGATCCGCATCACGTTCTGATCCATCGGCGGGCGGGTCTCCATCCGCCGGCCGGGCTTGAGCAGGTCCCGCTCGAAGAACAACGGCCGCAGATCGAGGCCCGGCCAGGTGTACCAATCCCAGCGCTCGACAAGCGCGGTCGCCGCACTCTTCCGGGATTCGTACTCGTCGGCAAGCTTGCCGAACCGCGCGACGAGATCGGCCACATGCGCGATCCTACGGCTCACGTGGCCCAGCCCTGTGTGGCTGCGAGCAACCCGCTCTCATAGCCGCGGGAGCGACCCCTCGTCGCTGGGTAGCGCCGTCGCTGGGCGGCACCGTTTCTGGGCGGCACCGTTTCTGGGCGGCACCGTTTCTGGGCGGCACCGTTTCTGGGCAGCAGGACGCCCCGGAGCGCATGTCCGCGCTCCGGGGCGTGCCTGCGTGCCTGCGTGCCCGGGGGCTCAGGGTGGGTCGAGGGTGGTGCCGTCGGGTCGGCGGATGGTGAGTTCCCGTCCGTCGAATTCGAGAGTCCAGCCTTCGTCGTGGACGCGGTGGTGATGAAAATCGCAAAGCAATACGAGGTTGCTCATATCGGTCAGTCCGCCGTGAGACCAATGCACGACGTGGTGGGCCTGGGTCCATTGGGCGGGTCGCGTGCAGTAGTGGAATCGGCAGCCGCCGTCGCGAATGACGAGGGCGCGTCTCATGGTGGGTGGCACCACCCGGGCTCGTCGTCCGGCGGAGAGGGGGACATCTCCGGGCCCGAGGACGATGCGGTTGACGGCGGCGTCGCAGCTGATGCGGTGGACTGCGGCTAGGGGAAGGTGGTTGCCGTAGTCCGTGCGTCCGCCGTCGCCGGGTCCGGGAATCCGTCCGAACCGGAGCGTCGGCGCGAAGTCAGTGGCGCTGTCGTCGCCAGCTCCGCGGTGACCCGGCCAGGATGCGCGGGGTTGGACCGTCCCAGGCGTGTTCCCCGCCGCCATCCCGGCCGCCGCTCCCGCTGCCATCGGCTCCGGCGCAGGGGCGAGGTCGGGATCGGGGTCGGTCAGCCAGTCGGCGACGATGTCCCAGTCCCAGTCGCCGGTGCTGTCCCAGTCGCCGGTGCTGTCCCAGTCGCCGGTGCTGTCCCAGCTTCCGGCTGTGTCCCGGCTTCTGAGGACGGTGCGACCGCTGGGGGTGTGGCGGAGATCGTCGACGTGCACGAGCACGGTGAGGTGGGGCTGCTCACCGCCGTTGGTGGGCAGCTCGCCGCTGTCGAGGATCCGCCGCACCAACTCGGCCATCAGGTCGTGCCGACGCTCGGCCGCTGACCGGGTGTCGTCAGGATCGGGCTTGGGCATCGAGGTGAAGTAGGTCTGGAGCATCGCGCCGAATTCGGGGGAGAGGCTGCCTTTGAGGTCCCAGATGTCGTCGTAGGTCTGGGCCAGAAACACCGACCGTTCCGGCTCTGGCGGGTGGTCCTTCTCCGGGACCAGGTGTTCCAGGATCCGTTTGGCGACTTGCCGTAGCTCGGCGGAGTTCAGCTTCTCCGCGTGCGGGAACAGCATCTCTTCCGCCCGGGCGACGAGGCCCGGGTCTACCGCGTTGACCTTGCGGTACAGCCACGCCGCCACCGCCGCATGCGCCAGCGGCAGCCTGCCCGCGGTCAGCGCCTCGGCGAATCGCGGCAACTCCGGTAGGGCGCGGGCGGTGTCGACGAACTTCCCGGCCTCGGTCGAAGTGAGCTTCAACCGGCCCTGCAGCCAGGACTTGGTTGTCGGGGCGCCGTCGTGCCCGACAGCGCCGCGCCGGTGGACCGCGCCGATCGTCGTGGCGAGGTTCGCGTCGACCAGATGCTGTAGGTGCTGCCATTCGCGGACCCGGTCGAGCTGCCCGGCGTCGGGGAACCCGCCGAGGTCATCCTCGGCCAGCTCCCGCAACGCCGCGACGGCGCGCTCGAACTTCGAACCCATGTGCGAATGCTATCGCCGCCCACCGACAGAAAACCGCTGTCCACAGGCACATATGAGGATCGCGCAGGCCACCGCCAGCCAGCCCAGTCTTCATCCTCTGGGCATGAGTCGCTGCCGTCCGACGTCGGCAATCGTCGACATCGTGCGCTGATGCACACGGCGAGGCGACCGAGGAGGCCGGGAGATGGACGCGCTACTCAACTCGCTCACCGAGACGGAGTTGCTGCTGGCCCGGGAAACAGAGCCGGAACGGCTGACGAGTCTCGACGAGGATGCGCTGGTCGAGTTGCACACCCGGGTACGGCGTGCACGGAACAAGCAGGTCAAGTTGTACCGGCGGCAGGCAGCAGCCCGGGTCGAGGACATCGGCGGCCGGGGAAAGGCCTACCCGAAGAACACCCGCAGCCGGGCGAAAGCCGAGGTGTTCGAGGAGGCACTGGCCCGGGTGAGCGAGCGGCTCGCTGCGGTGGCGCGGGAGAGCGCCGCGACGCTGCGCGCCGAGCGGCTGGCCGAGGCAGAGCGGCAGGGCAACCCGGTGCCGCCAGGTCCTCCGGAAGCCCCGGCAGCGCGGCGACGCGCGTCGCAGCGGCTGGATCGGACACCCGACCACGCCGGCATCCCGAAACAGCGCGCCTCGACCCGGGCCAGCGGCGCCCGGCGCCAGGCCCGCCGCGACAACCGCTGATGTTCTGCGGCGTCAAGTATCTCCACAGCGAGGGCATTGCAGCCCGCCCTGAATCACCCGGCGAGGACGAGGTGGAGACCGACCTCACCCGGCGAAGGTGACCGAATGGGGACGCCACCGAGCACGAATGCGGACGCGGCGTCGGCGCCGCCGACCCGCACCCGTGGCCCGCGGTCGATCTGGGCTCTGGCCGCGGCGGGGATCGCGATCGGGCTCGTCTCGGGGCTGCTGAGCGGCGCGGTCGTGTACTGGGCGACTGACGACGATGACGAGACCGCCGAGGCTGCCGCGACCTCGGATGTCGCCGCAGCCTCGTGTGTGGCGTCCACCGTCGCCGCCGAGGTGCAGCCTTCGGTAGTGACGCTGCTGGTCTCCAACGGGACGTCAGGTGGCAACGGCAGCGGGGAGGTCATCCGCGACGGCGGGTACATCCTCACGAACGACCATGTGATCTCCCCGGCGGGGTCCACCGGCACGATCGACGTGCTATTCAGCGGCGGGCAGACCGTGCGCGCCACCGTGGTCGGGCGAGCGCCCGAGGTGGATCTCGCGGTGGTCAGGGCCGACCCGCCGGAGGGCGTATCGACCATCCCGATCGGTCGGTCCGCGCCGCTGAAGGTCGGCCAGCCGGTTGTCGCGCTCGGCTCACCGCTCGGCCTCACCGGGACCGTGACCAGCGGCATCGTCAGCGCGCTCGGCCGCGATGTGCCGGTCCCCTCAGAGGACGGCCAGACCGCGGTACTTCCCGGCGCTATCCAGACCGACGCGGCGATCAACCCGGGCAACTCCGGCGGGGCTTTGGTCGACTGCGCCGGCAAGCTGATCGGAGTCAACACCGCGATCGCCACAGTGCCCACCGCGTCGGGAGACCCCGGCGGCGGCAGCGTCGGTCTCGGTTTCGCGATCCCCGTCGACGTGGCCACCGTGGTCGCGGACCAGCTGATAGACCAAGGCAAGTTCAGCCCGCCGTACCTGGGAATGGTGGCGGTGCCGATCCCCGCGGCGACGGCCGAGCGCTTCGGCGTGACCCACGGGCTGTTCGTGCAGTCGGTAACGTCCGGAGGCCCGGCGGAGCAGGCGGGCCTTCGCCCCCGGGACGTCATCACCGCGGTCGACGGTCGGCCGACGGCGGGCGCGGACAGCCTGTTCCTCGCGGTGGTGAGCAAGAAGCCCGGAGACCAGGTCGCGGTCGAGTACACCCGGGCCGGGACCGCCGAGCGAACCACGCTCACGCTCGGCAGCCCTCCGTGACGCCGCCCGGCTGCGGGGGCTAGCTCAGAATGGCGGGGGTTCGATGTCGCATTCGAGGCGCGCACCTCGTTTTGCCGCCAAAACATCTGGGTGGTCAGACCCCAGGGCCCGTTGGAGTGCGTCCAGCGCCCGCCGGACCGGTTCGTCGGCGGTCGAATTGGTAATGAGCGCCAGATTGATCTCGCCCACCAAGATGTCCGGATGACTTCTGCGACTCTCCGGCGTCATCGACGTCACGGTCTGCAAGAGGCGGATGGCGTCATCTTCCTCGTGTGCCGTGACCAGATCATTGGCTAACCCGATAGCGGCCGCCTGAGTGTACGGGTGGGTCAGACCCAGCGGTTCGAGTCCGTGGTATGCCGTCTGCGCGGTAATGCGCGCGCGGTTGCGCTGTCCCATCGCTCGCAGGATCGCCGCCTGATTGGTCGCGGCCGCCAATGTGAGCGGGTTTCGTTCGTTGAACACCCGCCGGTAAGCGCTCACGGCGAAAAGGCTGAGGTTGTACGCAGCAGGAAGAGAGTTGGCGTAATTATCCGGATCGGCCGTGGCGATCGCGCGGATGGAATTCACGTACGTCAAACAGGCTGCGAGCGCGTCAGCGTGTTCGGCGCCGAACTCGTCCGTGCACGCGCGGAAATGATTGTCGCTGTGGTGGAGGGCCTCGAGAAGGCGTCCAGTCTTCCGTAAACAGACCGCTACCGTGCGGTTTGCCCACATGACCTGCTGATGTTGCAGTCCGAGCCTCGCTCGCAATGCGGGCAGGCTCCGCTCCTGCAGGCGAAGCGCCTCGGCGTACCGACCTAGACCGTAAAGGTCGCGCGCCAAGTTCGAGGCTGAGAAGACGGTCAGATAATGATCCTCGCCCAACTCGTGCCTGCGCTCTTCGAACAGTGCCCGGTCGATCTCGTGGGCCCGACGAAAGTTGCCCGTTGCTCGAAGGCCGACAGCGAGGTTGCTGCGGGCTCGTTGGAGTTCCGGGCGGAGGCCCCGGCGGGTGCAGAAATCGATTCGGTACTGATCGAGTTGGAGGGCTTCCGTGTAGTTACCCAGCGCGCGGCGCGCGTACGCCACCGTATTGACCACGCCGGCGGTCAGCGTGTGGTCAGGGCCGAACTCGGGTAGGGCGTTGAGTCGATTCAGCATCCTCTCGGCCAGTACACCGGCTTCCTGGTAGCGGCCGAGGCTACATAGCGCGGTGACTATCGCATTGAGGCAGGAAAAGGTCTCGTCGTCGTCCCAGGCGTCGTCGGCGTGTTCGTTTTCCCAGGCGCCCTCGGGCCCCGCCCATGCTCTCAGTGCCTCTTCAGCTAGCCGCAGACTCGCAGCGAAGTCACCGCTCAGGTAGAGGAAACGGGCTTGGTCGAGCACCACGCGACGCACTGCTCTATCGGTGTACGTGATCAAGCGTGCCGGACGAACGTGCGGGCTCACCTCTTTGTGCATTTCCCAACTGATCTGATCATTGGGATTTCCGGGGTTGGCCGCAACCAATAGTAAGCTCGCGTTGCGATAAGCGCGCTCCCGTTCGTGTTCGGTGAGCAGGTGATCGCGTACTATCAACTGGACCAGACGGTGCACCTGCAGACGCTGAGCCCCGTCGACGGTAGTCAGCAGGCCGTAGCGACGCAGCAGGTGTACAGCGTCGTCGAGCTGGTCGTCGCGTTGCAGGAGACGGCTCAGGGACGGCGGAACCAGTCGTTCGCCCGAGCTGCGAAGAAAGGCGAGCGCGATAGGCTCAGCGCTGAGGCACGCGAGCAACTCGAGAAGCTGGGCCGCGGCTGGGCGCTCGCGGCGAAGCCGCGTAAAAGCGAACCGGAATGCACCTGCCACCGTTGCCCGATAACCTGGGGGCTGGTTCGTGTCGAGGACGGCGTATGCGTCTTCGTCCAGAAGGCGCACGTAGTCCGCCACGGTAATCCGAGTTTCCGCCCGCATCGCTGCCGCCTGTTCAAGGGCAAGCGGCAGATCGCCGAGATAGGACGCGAGTCTGTCTGCGTCATCGAAGGTGATGTCGCCGCGGCGTTGTAGAAGACGAATGCTGTCCGGCCGGGGAAGAACGTCGACGAGCACCGCTCGTCCTCGGTCGAGCCAGGCGGAGTCACGCGTCGTCACGATGACGGCCCCTCCGGCTGCGCCGTCAGCAGCAGGAAGAAGCTCGGCGATTTCTTCAGAACCGGCGGCATTGTCGAAGACCAACAGCCAGCGGAAGTCTGCGGACTCCAGATGGAGAAGGACGCTGCGAATGGTTTGGCGTATATCTTGGCTCGTCGGCAGTTCCAGGTGCTCGCCGAGTGCGACCAGCGCGGCCCGCGCTTGCGCGGGTTGCTCAGCGGCGACCCACCAGATCAAGTCATAGTGGCTCCGCTCACGATAGACGTATTCAATCGCCGTACTGGTTTTCCCAACTCCGCTGAAACCGTGCAGTATTACCGGACGCCACGGCTCGTGGCCGAGCAGCGTCGGTACCAAAGAAAAAAGCTCGTCCCGGCCGGTGAAATGCGGATTCCGGGCGGGCGTCGATCCGAATTGTTGGACATCGTCCGATGGTTGGCCGTTCGTTGCTGCCGAGGGCAGGGGAGTACGCCCACTCGGGTTGACGTTGGTGCGAGACGGGGCGGCCGTCTCCCCACGCTCACTATTCGCGATCTCCCAGAGCGGAAGAAAGCGAGCAACTTCCGCATCAGGGTCCAGCTTCCGCACGGACATCAGCGCCAACTGCCGCACTACACATTCGACTTTCGGCCATTGCGGCACTTTTCTGTCGTTGAGCAGGGCGCTCACCGTCTCGTGACTGACCGTGTCCCGCATCCCGTCGTTGTCGTCAATCGCCTTACTCACTCGGCGGTAGGAAGGGCGGCCCGCTGCACGCCAAAGATCGTTCAACTGGACGACCAGCTCGCTCGGCGCCACCCCTCACGCTCCCCCCGGAAACGTCGGCCTGCCTGAATCAAGTCCACGGTGGATCAGGGACAACTGGGACGATCGCATGCAGACGGGACGCCAAGTTGTGTCAACTTCTGTCAAGCCCCAGGTGGCATGCTGCCTCAGAGGGCGACCTTCTGTAAACCTCTGGCAACCCCCGGCAGAAGATGGTTTGGGTCTTCTGCGTGGCCGGACGATTAAAGAAACGTCATCGGCCTGCAGGAGAAGATGGTGAAGAAATCCCTCAAGACCTTCCTGATCAAGCACATGTCCCTGGTCGGCAGCTTCGCCGTCCTGGCGCTGACCGTCGTCATAATCTCCACAGCCGAGAGCGACGCGTCGCTATTCAACTCACTCGTCAATCTCGTAGCTGCCTATCTCGCGGGTCGCGGCTCGCGGCAGACCGAGCACCCGCGAGGAGGCGACCATCACGACGGGGGTTGAGGAGCGCCCCGGTCAGGTCCGGGGCGGGGTGCCCAGGGCGAAGCCGCCGTCGAGTCCGGCCGCCCGCGAGAATCATCGGGTCTCACCCCGGACCCGAACGGCCGAGTGAACCGGGCGGCGCGGAGCCGCCACCGTCTGCCGGTGTGACGTCCGCGGCCCCGGCCATCGCCACGCGCCCGCCAATGAGCCCAGTGCTCCCGTGTCACTGCACCCGTTAGCAAAGGGGTATGGGAAGCTGTTCCAGTCCTACTGAGGCGTCCGCCGTGATTGTCATGGGCAAGACCGGCAGCAACGCCTTCCACCCTTCTTCGCCGCTGACGCGGAAGGCCGGTGAATGAACGAGACAGGCGACGAGGCGGAGGATGCTCGGGCGTCGAGCAGCGTCATTTTGGACGTCACGCAGCTCCCCCTGCTCGGCCTGGTCGGCAGCGGCGACTCGGTCCTCGGTGCATCCATCCGCAGTGTGGTTGATGACGTGGTCAACCAACGCGAACTCACGGCAGGCTTCGGCAACATCCCATGACGGTGGCGCCGGCGTGGCCGACGAGCCCTGGTATCGATCTCGCGGCGGGGGAGAGCTTCCGGCCGCGCGCGTTCCGCGAGTTCATCCTGAAGGTGCATCAACGCTGCAACCTCGCCTGCGACTACTGCTACGTGTACACAATGGCCGACCAGAGCTGGCGACACCGACCGGCAGCGATGTCCGCGGAGGTCTGCCACAGCGCTGCCCTGCGGATCCGCGAGCACGCCCGCGCCCATCACCTGGCCGATGTCCGTGTCGTGCTCCACGGTGGTGAACCGCTACTCGCCGGCGCGGAACGGCTGAGCGCTTTTGCGACGACGTTGCGGCGTACGCTCGCCGATACCTGCGGTGTACGCCTGAGCCTGCAGACCAACGGGATCCTTCTCGATGAGGCCATGTTGGACCTTCTCACCGCGGAGTCGATCGAAGTCGGCGTGAGCCTGGACGGGATCGGCGTCGCGAACGATCGGCATCGTCGGTACGCCGACGGGCGCGGTAGCTCCCGTGCGGTCGATCGGGCGCTCAGGCTGCTCACCAGTGACCGCTACCGATCGAGCTTCGCCGGGCTGCTGTGCACGGTCGACCCCACGACCGATCCCCGCGACACGTATGAAGCGTTGCTCGAGTACGAACCGCCGGCCATCGACTTCCTTCTTCCGCACGCAAACTGGACTCGGCCTCCCCACCGGCCGGAGAACGCGGGCGACACCCCCTACGGCGACTGGCTGGTCGCGGTGTTCGACCGTTGGTACTCGGCGCCGCGTCGAGAGACGAGCGTCAAGACGCTCGACGAGATCCTCCGTCTGATCCTCGGCGGCTCGAGCAGATCCGAGCACGTCGGGTTGAGTCCGGTGACGGTGGTCGTCGTCGAATCCGACGGGGCGATCGAGCAGGTTGACTCGTTGAAATCGGCCTATGCCGGGGCATGCTCGACAGGGCTGAACATCACGACCGACTCGTTCGATCGCGCGCTACAGCATCCCGGCGTCATGGCCCGCCAGCTCGGTGCGAACGCGCTGTGCGGTGAGTGCCGCGATTGCCCGCTCCACCGGGTATGCGGCGCGGGTCACTATGCCCACAGGTACTCGTCCGACCGCGGATTTCTCAACCGAACCGTCTACTGCGCGGACCTGCAGCGGCTCATCACCCACGTGCACGAACGCGTCGTCGCGGACCTCTCCGCGATGCCGGCAATCGGGTCGATTCCCGCATGATCCAGTGCCACGAGCTCGCGCCGGAGCAACTGGTCGAGGTGTCCACTGGTTTCTGCGGTGCGTCGCTGCTGAACGAACTCCGAGCCGCTCAACTAAGCCGCCACCTCTTGTTGATCGCATACCTCGCCGACCGAGCGGGCTCCTGTGAGGAGGCACTTGCCGTCCTCGACGCGGCCCGCGCCGCCGACTTCGCAGCTGCCTCCACCGTCGTGCTCGACCCGATGGTCGGCGCCTGGCTCAACAGCACGGTGCGTCGTATCGATGGCAGCCCGGAGGCGATCGCGGACCAACTCTCGCTGTTGGCTGCGGTGGCGGGTGCCCGCTCGGGCATCGACGCGGACCTGACGATCAACCGGGCCGCACACTCCACGACGGTGCCCACGATGGGACTGCTTCGCGGTTCGGGCATCGAGGGTCCCCAGCGGTGGAGCGCGCGAGGCGGCCAACTGACGGTGAGCGGGACGAGGGTGATGAACCTGCCGCCTGAACCCGGTACGCCGATCGACGGCTGGCTGCCCCTACGACAGCTCTCCGCCGGGGCCGACGATCAAACGGCGTTGTTGACGCTGGACGATGTCAGCCCGGCGCGGAACACCTTCCATGTCGCAGCGGCCGATCGGCTCAGCGACGACGAGTTCCAGCGCTGGCGGCGACTCTGGATCGAAGCGTGGCATCTGCTCACGACGTGCGCGGACGACAAAGCCCAGGAGGTGCGCACCGGCTTGCGCACAATCGTTCCGCTTCACGACGACGGAACGGTAGTCGCGCGCAGCGCCACAGCGAGTGGCGTGTTCGGAGCGTTGGGAGCGACGCGGCCGGGCTCCGGAGCCGCGCTGGCCCTCACCGTGGTCCACGAGTTCGAGCACTCGAAGCTCAACGCAGTCATCGCCATCGAGCCGCTGTTCGCCGCCGAGGATCCGCAGCGGTACTTCGCGCCCTGGCGAGACGATCCGCGCCCGATCGGCGGCTTCTTCCACGGGGTCTTTGCATTCCTGGCGTTTGCCGAGGTTTTGGACAGGCTCCGGGTTCTGCCTTCGCACGAGGCGGCCGCAGAGAGTCAGTTCGCTCTGGTTCGTGCGCAGCTTCGCGCTGCGATCGGTGCGCTTGTCGACGCCCCGAGCCTTACACCGGCAGGTCGGACGCTCGCGATCGGCCTGGAGCAGCGGCTGGTGCGGTTGGAGAAGGCGTCTGTCTCACGGCGTGCGGCCGAGGCGGCGATGCAGGCGCTGGACGGCGCGCGGGTTTCCTGGCAGGAACGCAACGGCCGCACGGGCTGAGCCCGCGCGGCCAGGTGCGCTGACGCTTTGCCTCAGGTGGGCGGCGGCTCGATGTCGCACTCGGCGCGCTTGTAGCGGTCGGCGTCGAGCGTTTCCGGGTGGTCGGCGCCCAGCACCTGGATGAGGTCGGCCACCGCCCTCTCCAGCAGAGCGAGGCCATCCGGCTCCCTGCCGGTCGCTTGCAGGTCCAAGGCGGCATTCACCGCGCACGACAACGTGTACGGATGGAGTTCGCCCCGCACTCTGCGGGAGCGTTGCAGCGTCGCTTCGGAGAGGGCCTGAGCGTCCCTGACATCGTGGGCGAGCGAGAGGTCGCTCGCAAAGCTGGCCGCAGCGCACAGCGTGTAGCCGTGGTCCTCGCCGAGCAGTTGAGTCATGTCAGCAAGCGCGGCCTCATCAATCTGACGCGCTTCCCGTACTTCGCCGAGGGCACGGTAGGCAATGGCCGTGTTGATCCGGGCGGTGAGCGTGAGCGGGTGTCGGGGGCCGAAGGTTCGCCCGTAGCGTTCCACCGCGTCCGTGGCCAACTTTCGCGCGTCCATCGGCCGGCCGCACACCCGCAGCGCGTTGGCGTAGCTCATCTGGGCGGCGAGCGTGATCTCGTGGTTGTCACCGAGCCGTGCCTGGCACTCGTGGAGGTTCTCGCCCGACCAGGCCAGCGCGCTGCTGTAGGCACCTGTCTTGCGCAGCGCTACGCCGCGGGCGCGTGCTGCTCGCAGTACAAAGACATGACCACTGCCGAGCTGGGCCTGGTAGCGGTGAAACACTCGGTTCAGGGCGTCGAGGGCTTCCGCGTATCGGCCCTGGCCGTTCAGATCCAGCGCACTGTTGACGACACAGAACATGTAGCGGGGATCATCCTCGCCGACGGTCTTGCGCCACTCCTCGGCTAGCTCCTTGTCCACGTCCAACGCGCCGGAGAACTCCCCGAGCATGCGTTGATTCACCGCGCTGTTGCTCCGCGCGCGAAGCGTCAGGGAGTCCTCGTCCCCGAAGATCCGACGATGCTTCTCGACGTTCAGTTCGTCGATTTCTAGCGCCCCGCGGTAGTCGCCGGCGAGCCGGAGGTCAGCGGCCACGCCGGACGCGGCAGCCAGGGTGTGCTCATGATCGGGGCCGAATTCAGGGCTCTGTTCGAAGCTCGCGAAAACCTCGGCGTTCAGCGCTCGCGCGTCTTGCCGTTTCCCGAGGTCGCGCAGGGCATTGGCGAGGTGGCGTTTCGCGATCAGCGTCAACTCGCCCATTGGGCCTACTCCGTCTCCGGTAGCCCTATCCCAGTTCCCGGCAGCTTTTTCAGCGAGTGTTCGGCTGTCCTTGTAATTGCCGACGACGTAGAGGTATCGGATCTGGTCCAATACGGCGTGGCGCGCACCATGAACCTGCGAATTAATGAGTTCGGCGGTCTCGATGTGGGACCCGATCTCGTCGTAAATGTTCCCGTAACGGCCGACCGTATCCGGATCCGTCGGGTTAGCGGCCGCGAGGATGCGTTGCACATTCTCTTTGCTCCGCGCGAGCTGCGCATCGTTCAACGACTCCCGCAGCACCATCTGGGCCAGCCGGTGAACTTGGATGCGCTGAGGGGCGCCGACTTTCGCCGAGCCGAATCGACGCAGGTCGCAAATCGCACGGTTGAGACGAATGGCGTCCCGCAGCATCGGACGCAACGGCTCGGAGATCGCCGCCTCTCGCGCGCGCCGCAACATGTCGACCGATAGCGGTTCTGCGCCGAGGTGCGCAAAAAGCTCGAGCAACTGAGCGGCCCCCGGATTGGTGATGCGCAACTTCTCGAGAGCGAGGCTGACGAATGCGGCGATCGTCGTTGGATACTGCGGCGGCTTACCCTCGTCCATCAACTCACGTGTATGCGTGGTCAACAGGTCGAGATACTCGGCGACGCCCATGCCGGTCGCCGCCTGCCACGCCCGGGCCTGGTCCAGTGCGAGAGGCAGGTCGCCCAGCGTTTCCGCGAGCCTATCGGCGTCCTCCGCGGTCGTGGCATCGCGGCGCTTGCGGAGCAGCGCGAGGCTCTCGTCGCGGGAGAATACGTTGACCTCGATCGGCTCGCTCGCGCCGGCAGCCCAGTCAAAGTTGCGCGAAGTGATGATTACATGGCCGCCGGCGGACGGCACCAGCGGCAGGATCTCGCCCGGCTGATCAGCGTTGTCGAAGACCAACAGCCAGCGCCGGTCTCCCTCGCCGAGCTTCCGGAGCACCGCGTCGGCGGTCTGACGCTGATCGACGTTTTGCGGGATCCCGAGATCGCTCGAAAGATTGGTCAGCGAGGTCAGCACCAGTGAGGTCTGCTCCGCGGGGATCCACCAGATCAGGTCGTAGTCGTCGGTGAAGCGGTAGATGTACTCGAGTGCGACCTGAGATTTCCCCACGCCACCCAGGCCGTGTAGTGCGCGCGGACGGACGGCTGCTGTGCGGCTGTCGAACAGCCCCGTGCGGAGCGCCTCCAGCAAGTCTTCTCGGCCGGTAAAGTCGGGGTTACGAATCGGAATGTTTCCGCGGATCTGGCGACTGCCGTCAACGACTCGCTCCGGGTTGAGCGATACTTCGTCCTGCACTGCGTGGTTTCGCACGGGGTCTCCATCGGATTGAGACACGTTGACCGGGGGAGGTCGGTCTCGGCGGATCGGTGGGAAGAGTACCTTCTTCACCTCGCTACATTGTTCCGGGTTAGGGCTTGGCTAAACCTATCCGCTGATGAGGTGCTTTCGGTTCGAAGCAATTAGGATGCGACGTGCCGCCTTATCGCGACCAACCTGTGATTCTGCGTCAATCCCTGCTGGGGATGGAATCTCGGTTGGATCGGTGATCGTTGGGTACCGACTGCCAGTATCGGCGAAGGAGCCGACTAATGGTTCTTGACCCAGAGTGGTTCACACGAGCACGCCTTGTGGTATGCGTGTCGTACAAGGACATCCTTCAGCTGTCAAGGCCGCCGGATGTTACGTCGCGGCTCGGCGTGGCGAGAATACACAAGTGAACACCTATCACGACTTGCGATGGCTATTTCAGGTCGAATCACCGTGCGACCCGAAACACGGATCCGCCGCTTCTCGCGGACGAGCATACATCTCCGTGGGAAACGGATCCGACCACGCTGCGGTTCACTTTCCACAGTCGGTCGCGGCGGCATGGGATCCACTCGGGCCGTCTCTGCGCCACGGGGTGGATTGCCGCCGGCGTGGTCCTGACTCACTCGCCTTAGTTGAGGTGGCGGTCCGGGTTCGCGCCGCGCCACGCCCAACTGGTCCACCCGATCGTCGCGCCGAACAGCGCGACGCACAGCGTCCCCACGATGTCGAATCGTGGGAACAGCACCAAGAACGGGGCGGTCGACGCGACGGTGCCGATCAGTGTGTAGGGCCAGGACTGCAGGGGGATCCGCCGCGGCGCTCCGAACTCGGCCTGGGTGCGTGTGCGGAGACGCCACGACATCGGCTGCACCATGGTGGTCAGTGTTCCGGCGGGTAGCAGCAGGGTTCCGTCGGGAAGTTCGACCGCGGAGACGACCAGGCGGCCACGGGGATTCGGCCTCGCGCAGTGCAGTGTGGCGGGCGTGTCGCGGCGCAGCTCGTGCCAGACGGGGCGCCACATGACCCGTAGAAGGGTTCGGTCGCCCTTCTCCGGGCGGTTGCGACCATCCGGCCAGATGTCCTGCGGCGTGGGCATCGACAGCCAGGAGGACGTGCGGAGTTTGCGCTGGTCGGCGGTGTACGCCGTGACCAGGACGCTGCGCTGTTCGTCGGTGTCGCGCCGGGTGGCGCGGGCGCCGAGGGTCCACAGCCGCGCGCGGATCGTCCAGGCGATCAGCGGGGGAATTGCCGCCACGAGGATGGCGATCTTCACGACGAGGTACCAGACTTCTTCGTCGAAGGGGCTGATCGCCGGGTAGCCGTCGGCGGGAATTGTGGTGGTCCGGTCGTTGGGGTCGGCGGCGTCGTAGAGGATCCGGAACTTCTCACCTTCGGAGAGGTAGGCGTCGTCGCGGATCGCGAACCGGGTTTCGCCGAGCGTTCGGTTCAGGTCGGTCCACTCGACCGTGACCTGGTCTTCCTCGACGTAGGTGATCGTGCCGGTCGCGGAGGCGGTCAGGTGGCTGGTGAGCTCGGACAGCCGATGCTCCTGCACGGCGACCCAAGCGGCGAGAACGGCAGCGGCTGCGAGCAGCGGCCCGAGGGCCAGGGCTAGATAGCCGGCGATCAGTCGGTATGGCGGTCGGGCCAGACGCGGGACGGACTCCGCCTCGCCCGGGTCCGGATCGGCCGAATCGTCGGCGGCCGGATCCCCGGCCGTCGGATCCCCGGCGGTCGGATCCCCGGCGGTCGGATCCGTGCCGATGGGGTCCTTGTCGGTCGGATCTGCCTCGGCAGCCTCTGCGTCGTGTGGCTTCGGCTCGTCCGAGCGCGAGGCGACGGCCTGCGGACCAGCCGCCTGCGGTGCGATCGACCGAGGGGCGACCGACTGTGGCGCGACTGTCTGCGAATCAGCCGGCTCCGAGCCGGCTGACTGCGACATCGCCGGCCGCGGTGCGGCTGCCTGCGAAGTGGCCGGCTCCGAGCCGACCGCCTGCGCGGTGACGGTCGGCGGGGCGACGGGCGGCTCGGGTGGCTGGGGCTCTGGCCGTGCACCGCGTCGGACGACGAACACTGGACGGTCTTCCACCGACGCTCCCGCTCCTGCCCACCCGACACCCGCGTCCGCTGGAGCCTAGGTGCCCGCCGGACCGCGTCCGCGTCGCTGTCGGATAGGCGACGGCCCCGACTGTCCACTCCGTACACTTTGAAGGGTGCGGAGCGCCTCAATGTGACTCGCGGCGGACCTCCGAGCCGCTGGAACCGACGAGGAAGTCGAGGTCGGCGCCGGTGTCGGCCTGCAGGACATGGTCGACGTAGAGGCGTTCCCAGCCGCGTCGCGGGTCGGCGAACCCGTCGGTGTTCGGGGTTCGGGCGGCGAGTTCGTCCGGCGCGACCTCCACGTCGATGCGGCGCGCGCCGACGTCGAGCGAGATGGGGTCCCCGGTGCGCACTCGCGCGAGCGGGCCGCCTGCGGCGGCCTCGGGAGCGACATGGAGGACGACGGTGCCGTAGGCGGTTCCGCTCATCCGCCCGTCGCAGACCCGCACCATGTCCCGGACGCCTTGGGCCAGCAACTTGCGCGGCAGCGGCATGTTCGAGACCTCCGGCATGCCCGGGTACCCGCGCGGGCCGCAGCCGCGCAGCACCAGCACGGACGAAGCGTCCACGTCCAGCGTGGGGTCGTCGATGCGGGCGTGGAAGTCCTCGATCGAGTCGAAGACGACGGCCCGTCCGCGGTGCCGGAGCAACTCCGGCGTGGCGGCCGCGGGCTTGATCAGCGCTCCGGACGGTGCGAGCGACCCGCGCAGCACCGCGATGCCGCCCTCGGCGACGAGCGGCTCCGTGCGGGGCCGGATCACCTCGGCGTCCCAGATCGACGCGTCGTCCAGGTAGGAGACGAGCGGTTTCCCCGTCACGGCCAGGGCGGACGGGTCGAGCAGGTCGCGGACCTCGCGCAGCACCGCGAGCAGGCCGCCGGCGCGGTGGAAGTCGTCCATGAGGAACCGGCCGGCCGGAAGGAGATCAACGAGCACCGGGACCCGGGAGCCGATCCGGTCGAAGTCGTCGAGCGTGAGCTCGACGCCGAGGCGTCCGGCGATCGCCAGCAGGTGCACGACGGCGTTGGTCGAGCCGCCGATCGCGGCGAGCGCGACGATCGCGTTGTGGAAGGACGCTGTGTTCAGGATCGTCGACGGCCTCCGGTCGGCCGTGACGAGTTCGACGGCGAGCCGCCCGGTGCCGTGGGCGGCTTCCAGCAGGCGGCTGTCCGGGGCGGGGGTGCCCGCGATGCCGGGGACGGTGGTGCCGAGGGCCTCGGCGACCAGCGCCATCGTCGACGCGGTGCCCATCGTGTTGCAGTGACCGCGGCTGCGGATCATCGACGATTCTGAGCGGGTGAAGTCGGCCTGCGACAGCGTTCCGGCGCGGACCTCCTCGGACAGCCGCCATACGTCGGTTCCGCAGCCGAGTGGTACGCCGCGGAACGTCCCCGTGAGCATTGGACCGCCGGGAACCACGACGGCGGGTAAGTCGACCGAGGCAGCGGCCATCAGCAGTGAGGGGATCGTCTTGTCGCACCCGCCGAGCAGGACGACGCCGTCGATCGGGTTGGCCCGGAGCATCTCCTCGGTGGCCATCGCGGCCATGTTGCGCCAGAGCATCGCGGTCGGCCGGACGTTGGTCTCGCCGAGCGACACCACCGGAAGTTCCAGCGGGATGCCGCCGGCCTCGTAGATGCCGTTGGCCACCGAGCGCGCCACCTCGGTCAGGTGCGCGTTGCAGGGCGTCAGATCCGACGCGGAGTTGGCGATCGCGATCTGCGGACGGTCGAACGCGTCGCCCGGGGAGCCACGGCGCATCCAGGCTCGGTGGATGTAGGCGTTGCGGTAGTCCCCGGCATACCAGTGCGCGCTGCGGAGCGTCATCGAACCGCCGCCTTTCCACCATCGAGACGTCCACCTATCTTCCTGCCGATGGCGGTGGCGCACCACGATCGGAGGATGAGAGCGTTCGTCCTGCACGCGCCGGGAAGAGCCACCGTCGAGGAGGTACCGGCGCCGGTCGCGGTGCCGGGTGAGGTGGTGGTCGACGTCGAGCGGGTCGGCGTCTGCGGCACCGATGTCGAGTTTTTCACCGGCGAGATGGCCTACCTGCACGAAGGCCATGCTGCCTACCCGCTGCGGCTGGGTCACGAGTGGTGCGGTGTCGTGCACGCGGTCGGCGACGGGGTCGACCCGGCGTGGCTCGGCCGCCGGGTCATGGGTGACACGATGCTCGGCGACCAGACCTGCCGCCGCTGCCGCCGAGGACACCAGCACGTCTGCGAGCACCGGCAGGAGGTCGGGATCCGCGGCGGCCGGCCGGGCGCGCTGGCGGAGCAGATCGCGGTTCCCGCGTGGTCGCTGCACGCGTTGCCCGGCACGGTCGACGCTGTGCTCGGCGCGCTCGTCGAGCCCGGCGGTGGTTCGCTGCGGGCCGCGCAGGCCGCCGGGGTCGGGCCGGGCGACCGTGCCCTGGTGCTCGGCCCGGGCACGATCGGCCTGCTGACCGCGCTGTTCCTGCGTGCCGACGGCGTCGAGGTGCATCTGCTCGGGCAGACCGCGGACTCGCTCGCGTTCGCGGGGAGCCTCGGCTTCGACCACGTCTGGTCCGAGGCAACCCTTCCCGACCTGCCGTTCGACGCCGTCGTCGACGCCTCCAACGCGGCGTACCTCCCGGCGCTGGCGCTCGACCGGGTGGAGCCCGGCGGCCGAGTGGTCTATATCGGACTCGCCGGGCGACCCAGCCTGATCGACACCCGCACGGTGGCGCTCAAGGACGTCACGGCCGTCGGCATCCTCTCCGCCTCACCGGGCCTGGCCGACGCGATCGACGCCTTCGCGAGCGGTGCCGTGGACCCCCGGCCGCTCGTGGCCGCGACGGTCGGCCTGGACGACGTCGCCGCGGTGCTGGCGGGGGTGCGCCCGCCCGGAGCCGGGCCGGGACCGAAGATCCACGTCGATCCGGTCACTCCTCGAGGCGCGCCACCCGCACCCCGTACGCCGGGAGGTCACATCGCTCGGTGACGTCCTCGCCGGTCAGGACGTCGGTCAGCCGCCCCGGCGCGTCCGGGACGATCGACAGCGGCTCGGGCGCGAGCGAGATCAGCCAGACGAACCGCGTCCCGTCCTCGTGGACGAGGTAGTCCGTGGTCACCGCCGGACTGTCCACCCGAACCGCGGGGCGGACGCCGGCCTCGGCCGCCAGCGCCCGGTACAGCCGCCAGACCTCGTCGTCGGGGTGGGCGTCGGGCCGGACCGCGCCGAAGTACTCGACCGGCAGCGTCCCCAGGTAGAGCGCACCGGAGCCGATCCGGCGGCGGACCAGCACCGGCCGGCCCGCCTGGTCGGCGAGCACGACCTCGGCGTCGGTGACGTCGACCGGCAGGTAGGCCCGGGTGGCCGGGGGACCGGCGGGGCGGAGCCGCAGCGTCGCACCGGACTTGAGGTCGCCCAGGTCGGTCACTGCGGTCACCTCGACGATGTCGGTGTCGCAGAGCTCGTTCAGCCCGTAGCGCAGCCGGTGGCGGACGCCGAAGATCGGCTCGAGGTTCGGCCACCAGGCGCCGCGCTGGCCGGATCCGGCGCCCGCGAACCATCCCACGTACACGGTGGCACCGGCCTCGGCGCGGCGGACCAGCTCCGGGAACATCGGCCCGGTCAGCGCCTTGGCGGACGGAACGAGCAGCAACTCGGCCGCCTCGGCCTGCCCGGCCGCGTCGAGCCACGTGGACTCGCGGAGCAGCGCAGGCGCCAGGTCGGCCCGCTTCGCCGCCAGGTACGCGTGCAGCGTGATCTCCGGGATGATCGTCCGCTCGACGTCGTCGATCATCGGGTGGTCGGTGTCGAGGTACGACGGCACCAGGATCGCGGTGCCGGTCGTCGCCCGGCGGCAGCGGGCGACGTCGACCGCCTCGAGGACGCCGGCGAACGCGGCGAGCTCAGCCAGCGCGGGCTTGGGCGTGCCGTCCGCGGCGGTGAGACCGAAGTTCAGCTCGTACAGGTGGTGGCGGTACGGGTCGGTGTCGGCGAGGTCGAAGTCGGTGTTGTTCCAGCCGATCCATCCGGTGGCACCGGCCAGCAGGCTGTGGTGCAGCACCTGCCGGTAGTAGTCGGCCGCATTCTCGTCCGAGACGAACGCGGACGTGACGCCGAACTCCTCCAGCACGACCGGCTTGCCGACGTGGCACAGCTCGCTGACGAACGCGGCGCGCACGAACTGGCGCAGCTGATCGTCGCCCATCGGGTACGAGTGCGGCCCGACGAAGTCGACGACGTCGTGCTGGTCGGCGAGGCGGAAGCCGTTGTCGGCGCCGGTGACCTCCATCGTCCAGGCGCCGTCGCCCAGCGACACCGGCAGGTCCGAGCCGCCCGCCCGCACCGCCTGCGCGCAGATCAGCCCCCAGGCCCTGGCGTGCTCCCGGGTGGTGGGGCCGCCGTAGAGCGGCATCTCGTTGGAGATCAACCAGCCCTGCACGGCCGGGGCGCTGCCGAACCGGCGGACCATCTCGCGGATGAAGAACGCCTGCTGGCCGAGCATGAACCCGTCCGCGTAGAGGTCGCGGCCGTTCCGCCAGGCGACGTCCCAGTTCTGGCCGGACATGTGCCCGACGATGAACGTCGGGATCGTGCCGATGCCGAGGTCCTGACACGCTCGCAGGAACTGGTGGTAGCGCTCGACGTACTGTTCGTCGATCCGGTCCGGGGCCGGCTGGAAGTCCGGCCAGTACAGGAACGACCGGGTGACGGTGAGGCCGTGATCGACGAGCGTCGCGAGCTCTTCGCGCACGATCGAGTCGTCGTACTGGCGCCACATCAGCGGGCCGCCACGGCGGGACCAGTAGTTGACGCCCACCCACGGGGCCGGCAGGGGTAGCTGGGGGCTCGGACGGGAAACGCTCACGCAGGCTCCTTCGGGGTTATTTTGTCGCGCCGGCCGTGAAGCCGTTGTAGATGAACCGCTGCAGCGCGAGGAAGACGATCAGCGTGGGCACGATCACCAGCAGGACGCCGGCGGAGATCACTTCCCACTGGGCGCCGTACGGGCCCTTGAACCGGAACAGGGACGTCGAGACGACGGCGAGATCCCGGTCCGGCATGTAAAGGAACGGGATGTAGAACTCGTTGTACATCGTGATGCCCTTGACGATCACGACGGTCGCGATCGCGGGCTTGCAGAGCGGCAGAATGATCCGCCAGTAAATGGCCAGCCGGTTCGCTCCGTCGAGCTCGGCGGCTTCGTCGAGTTCGCGCGGGATGCCCTGGATGAACTGGCGGAAGATGTAGATCGAGATGATGTCGGTGCCGAGGAACAGCACGATCGCCGACCAGCGGGTGTTGAACAGCTCCAGGCTCGTGACGACCTTGAACGTCGCGACCTGGGTGGTCACGCTCGGCACGAGCGTCGCGAACAGGAACAGCCCGATGACCGTGCGCCGGAACCGGAACTCGAACCGGTCCACCGCGTAGGCAGCCATCGAGCCGATCAGGACGGTCCCGGTCAGCGCGATCACCATGATGATCGACGTGTTGAGGAACGCGCGGAGCATCCCACCGTCGGTGAACGCGGTCGCGAAGTTGCCGAGGTGGAACCAGTCGCGCGGTGGGTCGAACGGGCCGGTCGTGGCGTACTCGTCGCGCGTCTTGAACGCGGCGAGCACCAGCACGACGATCGGCAGCAGCACGACCAGGCAGGCGCCGACCAGCGACAGGTAGCGCGCGGCGGACGCCAGGCGCGCGGTCACGAGGCGCTCTCCGAAGTGAGCATCGGAGCGGAGCGGAGGAGAGTGCCGGGGTACGCGGTCATGTCAGGTCCGCCTTCTCGTCCGGGATGATCCGCCGCTGCACCCAGGTCACCAGCAGGATCAGCGCGAGCAGGACGACCGCCATCGCCGAGGCGAGCCCGTACTTGCGGAACTTGAACGCGAACTCGACGGTCTGGATCACGAACGTCGCGCTCTCGTTCGCGCCCGCCGTCATGATGTACGGGATCTCGAACACCGAGAGTGAGCCCGAGATCGCGAGGATGACCGACAGGCCGACCACCGGCCGGATGCCGGGCAGGATGAGGTGGCGGAACTGGTGCCACCGGTTCGCACCGTCCAGCTCCGCGGCCTCGTAGAGCTGGCCGGGGATCGACTGGATCGCGCCGAGGAACAGCACGAAGTTCAGCCCGAGGAAGCGCCAGACCGACGTGCCGGCGAGCGAGTAGTTCACGGTGCCGGAGTCGCCGAGCCACTGGCGGGAGAGACCCTCGAGCCCGAGCGCCTGCAGCGTCGAGTCGAGCGTCCCACCCGGCTGGAAGAAGAACAGGAAGATCATCGCGATCGCGACGCCGTTGATCAGGTAGGGGAAGAAGATGATCCCCTTGAAGACGTTGCGGAAGCGGACGTTGAAGCTCAGCACGGTGGCGAAGTAGAGCGCGAGCACGATCTGCACCGCCGACGCGCCGAGGTAGTACAGGCTGGTGCGGAAGACCACGAGCAGGTCCGGGCGGGTGGCGATCTCGACGTAGTTGTCGACGCCGACGAACGTTTTGGACGGCGCCAGACCGTCCCAGGACGTCAGGCTGTACCAGACGATGTTCACCACCGGCACGTAGGTGAACACGACCAGGAACGCGAGCGGGACCAGCAGGAACAGGTAGGGCGTCGCGATGCCGCGGCGGCGGCGCCGGGGGACCGCGGGCGGTGCCGGGGCGGCCGGGGGCGCCACCCGGTCCGCGGTACGTGGCGGGGAAACCATGGGGCTCCGTCCTCGAGGCGCGTGCGGTGCCCGGGCGCCCACCGTCGGGCGCCCGGGGCCGGGAATCACTGCGTGGTCTTGCGCGCCTTGGCCCAGCGCTCGTTGAGGTCGGCGAAGATCGCGTCCTTGCTCTCCTCGCGGGCGCCGCGGGCGGCGTCCACCAGGCGCTGCCGGTACTTCTGGTCCAGCAGCCCGATCTCGGCGGCCGCGTCGATCCGCTTGTCGAGCCCTTCCTTGCCCTCCGGCGCCGGGTTGAGCTCGAAGTACTTGACGCCCCACGTCGCGAAGTCGTCGAGGTTCTTGGGCATCGGGTCGCTGAGCCGGGGCGGGATGCCGCCCTGGTCGGCGGCGTAGCCGGATTCGTCGGCGAACCACGTCACCCAGGCCCGCGCCGCCGCCTTGTGCTTCGAGTTGATGTTGACCGCGTTCTTGTAGTCACCCGAGATGACCGAGTGGAACTTGCCGTCGACCTGGGTGGGGAACGGCAGGAAGCCGACGTCGGCGGGCTCCTTCGCGACGCCCTGCATCTGGCTGATCGCCCAGGAGCCCAGGCGCATCGTCGCGATCTTCCCGGCGGCCAGGTCGGTCTTCGACGCCTCCCAGTTCGTCGTGGTCGGATCCGCCTCGGTCAGTCGAGAGTGGACGGCGTCGTACAGGAGGGAGTCGATGATGTGGTGCTCACGGCCGGGCGCCCAGGGCGTGTCGTCCTCCACCAGCTCGTTGACCGCGTCGGGGTTCGCGCTGACCGCACCGCGGTCGGACTCCCACATGGTCAGCGGCCAGCCGTCCTTGTAGTTCGTGTACAGCGGCGTCGCCGCGGTCTTGGACTTGATCGCGCGCAGCGCCGCCAGGAACTCGGCGGGTGTCTTCGGCGGATCGGTGATGCCCGCCTCGCGCCAGATTCGCTTGTTGTAGACGAAGCCTTGGGCGTTGCCGACGATCGCGATGCCGTAGACCTGCTTCTGGTAGGTCTGCTCGGCGGCGACGAACCGGTACTTGTCCTTGAGTTCGTCCACGGAGCCGAGCGGCTCGAAGAACGAGGGCAGCTGGTCGGCGGTGACCGAGTTGGGGATCAGCAGGACGTCGCCGTAGTCCGGCGAGTTCATCCGGATCCGGACCTCGCCCTCGTAGTCGGTGATCGCCTCGAACTTCACCGTGACGTCGGGGTACTTGGCCTCGAATTTCTTCTTGTACTCCTGGAAGACCGTGTCGACGATGTCGGTGCGGTTGGTCAGGACCGTGATCTCACCCTCGGGCCGGCCACTGCCGTCGTCCTCACCGCCGCAGCCGGCCAGTGATGCCGCACTTAACACCGCCGCGACGAGCCCGGCGACGATCCGTTTGCGCATGGGGTTCCACCTTCGAAGTCAGCGTTGACCTGGGGATACGAGGTGCTCCGGCGCGGGGCGCCGAGTTGCTTAACCGGATAAGCACCAGAAGCTAGAGGTCGGGCGCAACGCTGTCAATGGGCGGACGCTCCTGGCCACGATCGCGCTGGTAGGCGCTACACTGCGAGCCGAGCTGAACGCGTCAAGAAAGTACTGAACGTTAAGGGGACCCGTGAACAAGCGGCCCACGAGCGCCGACATCGCCCGCGCAGCGGGCGTGTCCAAGGGCGCGGTGTCGTATGCGCTGAACAACCGGCCCGGCGTCTCGGAAGCCACCCGCGAGCGGATCCTCACGATCGCGGCGGAGATGGGCTTCCGGCCCAACCTCGCAGCGCGCGCGCTGAACGGCGCCAGCGCGGGCGCGGTCGGCCTGGCGCTGTGCCGTCCGGCGAAGGTCCTCGGCGTCGAGCCGTTCTTCATGGAGCTGATCAGCGGCATCGAGGCCGAGCTCTCGGCGCGCTCCTACGGTCTGACGCTCCAGGTCGTCCCCGACCACGCCGCCGAGATCGCGGTCTACCGCCGGTGGGCGGGGGAACGGCGGGTCGACGGTGTGCTGATCGTCGACCTGCACACCGACGACGACCGGCTCGACGTCGTCCGCGACCTCCAGCTCCCCGCGATCGTGATCGCCGGACCCGGCGACTTCGGCGGGCTACCCAACGTCTGGTCGGACGACGCCGCCGCGGTCGTCGAGGCCGTGGAGTACCTCTGCGCGCTCGGGCACCGCACGATCACCCGGGTCGGCGGCATGCCCGAGCTGCTGCACACCGAGATCCGCACCCGGGCGTTCGCCGCGGTCTGTGAGCGGCTCGGCGTCCAGCACGCGGTGACGGTGCCGGCCGACTACACGGCGGAGGAGGGCACCCGGGTCACCCGCCGGGTGCTCAGCGCCCCCGACCGGCCGACCGCGCTGATCTACGACAACGACCTGATGGCGGTCGCCGGCCTGGCGGTGGCGCAGGAGATGGGGATCGCGGTGCCCGGCGACCTCTCGATCGTCGCCTGGGACGATTCGATGCTTTGCCGGATCGTCCACCCGCCGCTCACCGCGCTCTCCCGCGACGTCGCCGCGTACGGCACGAACGCCGCCCGAAGCCTGCTCGAGCTGGTCACGACCGGCGCCACGACGAGCGTCCAGGCGCCCGGTGCGCATCTCGTGCCGCGCGGAAGCACCGCGACGGTCTGATTACTGCCCCGGGCCGACGGGTTTGGGGATCTTCGAGCCGTCGATGAGGCTCCCGCCCAGCGTCTGCCGGAAGTCGTCCGCGATGGCCTTGGTGCTCGCGCTGACCGCCCAGAGCGGCCCCACGACGTACCAGCCGCCCCAGCCGGCCGCGGCGTCCAGCCAGGTCAGCTTGAAGCGTTCTTGCGGAAACGTCGTCACGGTGAATTCGCCGGTCGCGGCTCGGCAGACGCCCTGCCGAAGCTCCGCGGCCTCGGTCCTGATCTGCGGTTGACATCCCAGCCGCGCGGCGAGCTGTTCGACGGTTCCGGTCGCGACCGGCGGGGGCGACGGACTGCTGGCCGCGGCGGTCGGCTCGGACGACTGAGCATCGGGGGAGCCGCAGGCGCCGAGCGCCAGGAGAACGACGAGAGCACCCAGAAACATCCGCTTCATACGTCCATTGACGATGTCCGGCGCGGCGGAGTTCACCGGGCGCTGTGTTCCCGCCGGTACAGCCGTGCTGTCGGGCCGGAAACCGATCGGCCGGCCCCGAGACGCGACGCTCGTGGATGTTGACTCGTCCATCTCCACGGGGGTCCTGCATGCATTCCGCGCCGAGCCGTCCGACGCGCCCACCGGTACCGGCGCTGATCGCCACCGTGCTGCTCGCGATCGCGCCCGTCCGCCTGGCCTACATCGCGGTCACCGAAGTTCTCGACGCCGAGCCGTGGGCAGTCGTCCCGGTGGTCTTCTGCGGCCTGTGGGCACTGCTGGTGTTCGGCCTCTGGCGCGGATGGCGCGCGGCGTACGTCGTCGCGGTCGTGATCGCGGTCCTCAACACGGTGTCCGAGCTCGCGGCCGGTGCCGCCGCCGTCTCGCCCGGGGCCGACCGCGTCGTCGACGTCACCCGGGTCGAGGACGGCGTGCTCACGGCCGCCGGGCTCGCGGCCTCCGTCCTGGTACTGCTGCTCCTCGTGTTCTCCCCGCGGAGCCGCGCCTACTACGCACGCCCGTGAGCACTCCGTTCGGACTCGTCAGGGCCGCCGGATCGGAGCCAGCCGGATCAGCTGGGTGACGTGCTGGGGGGTCAGCTCCTCGAGGCTGTGGGCGCCGAGCAGCTTCATCGTGCGGACGATCTCGGTGGTCAGGATCTGGATCGTCTTGTCCACGCCCGCGCGGCCGCCGGCCATCAGCCCGTAGAGGTAGGCGCGGCCCACCAGCGTGAACTTCGCGCCGAGCGCGATGCAGGCGACGATGTCCGCGCCGTTCATGATGCCGGTGTCGACGCTGACCTCGACGTCGTTGCCCACCTCGCGGACGACGTCCGGCAGCAGGTGGAACGGGATCGGCGCGCGGTCGAGCTGGCGGCCGCCGTGGTTGGACAGCAGAATCCCGTCGACGCCGAAGTCGACGAGCTTCTTCGCGTCCTCGACCGTCTGCACGCCCTTGACCGCGAGCTTTCCGGGCCACATCTCCCGGATGATCCGCAGGTCCTCGAAGCTGATCGTCGGGTCCATCGCGGCGTCGAGCAGCTCGCCGACCGTGCCGCCGGTGGACGACAGCGACGCGAACTCCAGCTTCGGCGTGGTGAGGAAGTCGTACCACCACCAGGGGCGGGGTACGGCGTTGGCGATCGTGCGGAGGGACAGCTGCGGCGGGATCGAGAACCCGTTGCGCTTGTCGCGCAACCGCGCGCCGGCGACCGGGGTGTCGACGGTGAAGAACAGCGTGTCGAACCCGGCCTTCGCGGCGCGCTCGACCAGCCCGTAGGAGATCTCGCGCTGACGCATCACGTAGAGCTGGAACCAGTTGCGTCCGGTCGGGTTCGCCGCCTTGACGTCCTCGATCGACGTCGTGCCGAGCGTCGACAGCGTGAACGGAATACCGGCCGCGCCGGCCGCACCCGCCCCCGCGATCTCACCCTCGGTCTGCATGAGCCGGGTGAAACCCGTGGGCGCGATGCCGAACGGTAACGCCGACGGGCCACCGAAAACCGTGGTGGACGTGTCGACGTTCGCGACGTCGGACAGGACCGACGGGTGGAACTCCACGTCGGCGAACGCCTGCCGGGCGCGGCGGAGCGAGAGCTCGGCCTCGGCGGCGCCGTCGGTGTAGTCGAAGGCCGCGCGGGGGGTGCGGCGCCGGGCGATCCGGCGGAGGTCCTCGATCGTCAACGCGGCGTCGAGCCGACGCGTGCGCCCGTTGAACTGCGGCTTCTTGAACTGCAGGAGCTCGAAGATCTCGGCGGGCTTGGGAATCTGTCGCTGGACCACCGTGTCTCCTCAGGGTGCAAGGCTCGTAACGAGCTAGGACGAGGATATTGCCGCCGGCCGTCGTCCGGCGGGGCGGGTGGGCCGGGCACTCGTCAGTCCGCCATCGGACACAATTCCACTCTGGGTAAAACTACCTGGAGAGCCATCGTCGCAGGTAGTTAAGTTTTTCGCGGTAGGGCTATTCGGCGCGCGAATGAGCTTCGCCGGCGAAATGCCATTCACCATCGGGCCGCGGGAGAAACGCCGTGAAGAACAGATTATCGAAATGACTCCTCGCGAGTCGCCGTGGCCCTTCACGGAACGGGGCTCGGAAATAGCGATCTTCGAGCGCGCGTGGCGCCGGCGCGGCTGCCGCTCGGTGGCGATCTGCGGCCCCGCCGGAGTGGGCAAGTCACGGCTGGCCGACGAACTCCTGGCCCGCGCGGTCGCCGGCGGCTACACCGGAGCGCGGGTGACGGCGAGTGCGGCGTCCGCTGCGGTGCCGTTGAGCGCGGTCGCTCACCTGGTGCCGGTGGGCAGCGACCTGTCCGACCCGGTCGCGCTGTTCGCCGACACCGCGCGCGCACTGAAATCTTCCCCACCTCACCGCTGGGCGATCGTCGTCGACGACCTCCACCTCCTGGATGCGACGTCGGCGGCGCTGCTCCGCTACCTCACGGACGCCGGGGTGGCTCGGCTCATCGCCACCGTGCGCACCGGTGGATCCGCCGCGGACTCGGTGGAAGCGCTGGTGCACGGCGACGCCGCCTGCCGGATCGATCTGGCGCCGTTCGATCGGAATGAGACCGAACGGCTCCTCCGGGCCGCGCTGGGCGCGCCGCTGAGCCACCGCACGCTCCACCGGCTGTTCGAGGTGTCCGGAGGCAACGCGCTGTACCTGCGTGAGCTGGTACACGCCGCGCTGGACGCCGGGTCGCTGGCCTGGCACGGCGAGATCTGGGAACTCGCCGACGGCTCGCTGCCCACGACGTCGCGGCTCAGCGAGGTGATCAGGACACGGCTGGCCGCCGCGTCGCCGGCCGCGCGCCGTCTGCTGGAGCTGCTCGCGGTCTGCGCGCCGGTGTCGCTGGCCGACGCGGCGGCCACCGCGTCGACCGAAATCGTCGCGGGCCTGGAGGACACCGGGCTCGTCCACGTCCGGCAGGACCGACGCCGCGCCGTCGTCGCGTTGAGCCACCCGCTCTACGGTGAGGCGCTGCGGGAAGACCTTTCCGTGGTTCGTCGGCGCGGACTGCTCCTGCAGCAGATCGAGCGGGTCAGCGCCCGGGGCGGCCGGCGCCGGGACGACGCGCTGCATATCGCGTCCTGGCAGTTGGCGGCGGTCGGCAACGCCGATCCGGTGCTGCTGCGCCGTGCGGCCGCGCTGGCACGGCACGCCCACGACTACGAACACGTGCTCGCGCTGCTGACCGCGATTCCGCACCCGGATCGCGACCACGATTCCCTGCTCCTGCACGGTGACGCGCTGGTCCAGCTCGGGCGGTGGCGCGAGGCGGACGAAATGCTGGCGCGGGCTCAGCGCGCCGCCGGGACCGAGCAGCAGAGAACCGCCGCGGCGATGCTCCGCACCTGGAACCTCTTCTGGGTCGCCGCGCGCACCGAGGACGCCCTCGGCGTGAACGACGCCGAGCGTCAGGAGGTCGTCAGCCGGGCGGGTCGGCAGGTGCTCACGCTGAACGAAGGCGCCCTGCTGACGATCTCCGGGCGGCCCGAGCACGGGTTGGCGCTGTTGGAGGAGCTGGAACCCGAGGTGGACGACGCGCGGGACCTCAACGGATGGTTGCTCGCCGCGATGTCCAAGACGGCCGGGCTGGCCTTCGTCGGCCGGAGCACCGAAGCGGTCGAGTGGGGCCTGGCCGCCCACGCCGCGCACGTGTCGGTCGACGATCGGACGCTCGGCCCGGCGCACCCCGCGTCACAGCTGGTGCCGGTGATCTTCGCGGCGACCGACGCGGGAGACCTGGCGCAGGCCGTCACGGTCGCCGATCGCGTGCTGGCCACGCTGGTGGACAACGACGCCGCGCAGACCCGGGTGTGGGCCGCCGTCTACCGGGGCCGCGCGGAATGGCTGGCCGGCGACGTGCGGACCGCGCGCCGCTGGTACGCGGAGGCGATCACCCAGGGTCGGGCGCACGGCCAGATCCGGCCGCTGTTCCAGGCCTGGGGCGGCCTCGCCGCCACCGCCGCCGTCCTCCGCGACGTCGACACCGCCGAGAGCGCGTTGGCGCGGATGCGGTCGTACCCGGTCATGGGGCACCAGGCCGGTGAGGAGTGCCTGGGGGAGGCGTGGCTCGAGGTCGCCCGTGGCCGGCTGTCCCGAGCCCGTACCGTCCTCACCGACGCGGCAGCCGCCGCCGGCGAGACCGGACACCTCACCTCGGAGATGCTGCTCCTGACCGACGTCGCCCGGCTGGGTGGCGCCGCCGAGGTCGCCGACCGATTGGGGGGCCTGAGCCTCCGGTGCGACGGCGCGTTCGCGCCGGCCCGTGCGCACCTGGCCACCGCGCTCGCCGACGACGACCCCGAGCGGCTCCTCGCGGTGGCGACCGAACTCGCGACGATCGGGGCCCACCTCCTCGCGGCCGAAGCGGCTACCCGCGCGGCCACCGGTTGGCGCCGGGCGGGCCGGGCCCGGCGCGCGACCGCCGCCGCGCACGCGGCCCGCACCTATGCCGCCCACTGTCCGGGCGCGCGCACTCCGCTGCTCGCGAGCGGGGAGGCCACGTACGCGCTCACCGCGCGTGAGCGGGAAGTCGTCCTCCTCGCGGTCGCCGCGACACGCAGCAAGGACATCGCCGACGCGCTGCACCTGTCGGTCCGCACCGTCGACAACCACCTGCAACGCGCGTACGCCAAGCTCGGCGTCCGGACCCGTAGGGAGCTGGCCGAGCTCCTGCGCGGGCCCGACAGCGGTCCGGTTGAGTAACGACTACCTACGTTCCCCGCGCGGAGCCTCCCTAGCGTCAGCCGTGGCAAACGGCCATCAACCACGGGGTGCCTCCATGCGCTTACTACGAATGTGTTCGGTATTTCTGATAGCGGCAGCCGGAGCGCTGTTCGTTCTACCCGCCTCACCGGCCGCCGCCGCGTTCAGCGGCGTCGCCCTCCGGGAGGTCAACGTCACCGCGACCGGGACGGCCGGTCAGCAGGTGAGTCCCACCGCGTTCTGCAACAACGACGAGATCGTGGTCGCTGCGGGCGCGGGCACCAGCACGATCACCAGCCTGGGCGTGAACCCGACCGCGGGCGGCAGCCGGATGCTCAGGGCGACCGGCAAGATCCTCGGTCCCGGCACGGGCTCGATGAACCTGCAGGCCACGTGTGCGCCGGTGTCGCAGGCGACCGACACCAGCATCGCGACGTTCACCGCCCAGGCGTCCCCCTCGACGCTGCGCACGGGCACGGCGATGTGCCCGGTGGGCAAGCTGGCCTACGCGGGCGGCGGGAACTTCATGACCTCGCAGGCTTTCTTCTCCACCAGCGGAACCCGGCTGGTCGGCAGCTATCCCACGGCGGACGGCAGGGGCTGGACGGTGACCGGCCACACCTCGGCACCGACCGATCGTTTGGTGATCAGGACGCTGTGCGCACCGCTGACCGGTTCGCAGCCCCGCCAGGAGACGTTCGCACCGGTGAACGGGGTCGGGCAGGGGTACGCCAACTGCCCGTTCGGGATGCGGCCGCTCACCGGTGGCGCGTACATGACCAACGTCAACAACGGTGACTCGGTCAACGGACGCCTCATCCACACGCTCCGGGTGTCGAGCTCGAACGTCAACGATCGGCAGGCGTGGTTCGCCGCGGCCGTCGATCTGCGGCCCGAGGAGCGCCTGGTCGTCCGGGTGCGCTGCATCGTCTAGCGACGCGCGCCGTACGAGCCACCGGGTGGGCCGGGACGAAAACTGTCCCGGCCCACCCGGCTGAAGTGCGCCATTGGTGCTCAGCGTCCGGCCCTGCGTTTACGATCGACGCGTCCGGCCGGCCACTGAGAAAGGGCAACGATGCCGAAGACTCTCTCCTCGCTGCTGGAGGACTCCGCCGCCACCTATCCCGAGCGCGTCGCGGTTGTCCTGGGCGACCTCCGGCTGACCTACGCGCAGATCAATGGCGCCGCGAACCAGGTCGCGAACCTGCTGGTCGCGCGCGGCATCCAGCCGGGGGACAAGGTCGCGCTCTCCTGCCCCAACCTGCCGTACTTCCCGATCGTCTACTACGGGATCCTCAAGGCCGGAGCGACGGTCGTCCCGCTGAACATCCTGCTCAAGGGCCGCGAGGTCGCGTACCACCTCGACGACTCCGACGCGAAGGCGTACTTCTGCTTCCAGGGCACGCCCGAACTGCCGATCGGCGCCGAGGGCTGGGCCGGGTTCAACGAGATCCCCGGCTGCGAGCACTTCTTCGTGATCACCGTCGATCCCGCGGCGGCGTCCCCGATCGAGGGTGCCGAGACGCTCGGCGCCGGGATGGCCGGCCAACCCGGCACGTTCGAGTCCGTCGCGGTGGATGAGGACGACACCGCGGTGATCCTCTACACGTCCGGCACCACCGGCCGGCCCAAGGGCGCCGAACTGCGTCACCGCAACATGCGCGACAACGCGCTGATCGGTACCGACCTGTTCCAGGCCGACGCCGAGCGGCCGGACACGTTCCTCTGCGTGCTGCCGTTGTTCCACTCGTTCGGCCAGACCGTCATCCAGAACGGCGCGTTCGCGTTCGGCGGCACGGTCGTCCTGCTACCGCGGTTCGAGGCGAAACCGGCGCTGGCCCTGATGCAGAAGGAAGACGTCACGTTCTTCGCCGGCGTCCCCACGATGTACTGGGGGCTGCTCGGCGCGCTGGACGACTCGGTGGACGTCGCGAAGATCGCCCGGAACCTGCGGGTCGCCGCCGCCGGTGGCTCCGCGTTGCCGGTCGAGGTGCACCGGGACTTCGAGAAGCGGTTCGGCGTCACGATCCTGGAGGGCTACGGCCTGTCGGAGACCTCGCCGGTCGCGAGCTTCTCGCACTTCGGTGAGCCGGCCCGGCCCGGTTCGATCGGCACGCCGATCCCCGGCGTCCAGATGACGTTGCTCCAGCCGGGCACCTGGGACGAGATCGAGTGGACGCCGGACGCGGTCGGCGAGATCGCGATCAAGGGCCACAACATCATGAAGGGCTACTACCAGCGTCCGGAAGCCACCGAGGAGGCCATCCGCGACGGCTGGTTCCGCTCCGGAGACCTGGCGCGCCGCGACGCCGACGGCTGGTACTACATCGTCGACCGCTCGAAGGACATGATCATCCGCGGCGGCTTCAACGTGTATCCGCGGGAGATCGAAGAGGTCCTGATGACCCACCCCGACGTCTCGCTGGCCGCCGTGATCGGCGTGCCGCACGAGAGCCACGGCGAGGAGATCAAGGCGTTCATCATCCCGGTGGAGGGCGCGACGACCACCGAGGAGCAACTCGTCGCCTGGGCGAAGGAGCAGATGGCCGCGTACAAGTACCCGCGCATCGTCCAGTTCGTCGACGCGCTGCCGATGACCGCCACCGGGAAGATCCTCAAGCGGGAACTCAGCTAGCCATCAGAGTGGGGGCCGCGTCCGGTGCGACCGGGACGACTGCGACCGGGGACGACGAGGCAGCGAGTATCGAGGCGCTGCACGAATCCCTTCGCACCGGCTCCCCGACCGCGTTGGAGCGCGCGGTCACGCTGTCCCGCCGCGCGCTGGACGCTGTGGACGCTCCGGACGCCCGCGAGGCGTCCGGAGCCCACGACGTCGCGCTCGTGCGCGCCAACCGGCAGGCGAACCTGGCCGCGGCGCTCGGCGTCCGCGCGAGCCGGACCGGCCGGGTCGAGGACCTGACCGAGTCGGTCTCGCTCGCCCAGGAGGCCGTCCTCGGCGTCCCCGACGACGACCCCGACCTGGGGCGCTACTACTCGACGCTCGCCGCCTCCCTCGCGCAGCTCGCGGAACTGCCGCTCGATGCCGACGATCGGCTCGAGCTGGCGAGCGCGGCGATCGAGGCGGCCCGAGAGGCGGTGGCGCGAACCACCGACGACGACGAATGGCTCCCCGAGTACCTCTCGAACCTCAGCGCGATGCTCGAGATGCGCCACGAACTCGTCGGCGACCGGTCGGCTCTCGACGAAGCGATCGACGCCGGACGGCGCGCGGTCGCCCTGGCCAGGGACCGGGACCTTCCCGGTTCGGCCGCCTACTCGCTGCATCTGAGCACCGCGCTGCTCCGCAGGCACGCGGGCACCGGGGACGCCGCCGACGTCGACGAGGCGGTCGAGGCAGCGCAGGCGGCCGCGAACCTCATCCCGGTCAGGCACCCCGATCGTCCGGACCACCTGATCGCCGTGGCGATCGCCCTGGCGACCCGCGCCGAGCAGCAGCAGAACTCGCGCGACGCCACCGAGGCCGTGCGCCTCTGCCGCCGGGCGGTGCGCAGCCGGTCCGCGCACCCGGCGCTCGGTGCGCGCCGCCTGGCGAATCTGGCAGCCGCGCTCCGGATCAAGTATCTCCTCATCGGACGCCGAGCGGACATCACCGAGGCCGTGGAGGTCGCTGGGTCCGCGGTGGCGGCCACCCCACCGGCCTCCACCGAGCGAGGGCTCTTCCTCGCCATCCTCGGCGCGGCGCTGCTCCTCCGGTTCGAGCGGGGTGCCGGGCCGGACCCGAAGGCCGACCTGGAAGCCGGTACGGCGGCCGTCACCGCAGCGCTGGACCGCTGCGGGCCGGGTACGCCACTGCGCCGTCGCTGCTTGATCAACCTGAGCGACGCCGCGCGGGCCCGGTTCCTGCTCACCGGAGCCACCGACGACCTGGACGCCGCCGTCCGGTACGGCCGGGAGGCCGTGGACGAAGCCGCCGCGCCACCGCAGGAGACCGCTGCCGCCTGGACCAACCTCGCGTCCGCGTTGCACGCCCGCTTCCAGCGACTGCGCATGCCCGCCGACCTGGACGACGCGGTGCACGCCGCGGAACAGGCGGCAGCCGCGCTGCGGCCGGACGATCCGCTCACCGCCGCGCGGCTGGCCAACGTCGCCACGGTCCGCCAACTGCGCCACGCCCACACCCGCGCCCGCCGGGATGCCCACGGCGGCCGGGACGCCCGCGACCGCACCCGCCGGGACGCCCGCGACCCCACCCGCCGGGATCCGGCCCCCGACGCCGACCGGCAGGTGGCCCTTCGCGCGGCGGCCGCTGCGGTCGACGCGCTCCGGCCGGACGCACCCGAGTCCGCCTCGGTCTGGTCGACGTTCGGCAACACGCTCCTCGGTGCCGACGACAGCGACGCCGCGGTCGGCCGGGAGGTGGCCGGCCTCCGGGTGGACGCCCATCGGCACGCGCTCGCGCTCACCGCCCGCCGTCACCGGTCGTACCGGTCGCGGCTGGCCGACCTCGCCGGTGCGCTGGCGGCGCGATACCACCTCACCGGCGACGCCGCGGACCTCCGGGAGGCCATCCGCGTCCAGCGGCGGGCGGTGGCGGCTTCGACCAACGGTGCCGACCCCGACCCCGACCACGCGCGCATGCTGTCCAACCTCGCCGTCCTGCTCCGCGCGCGGTACGAGCGAACACGGCGACCGGGCGGGTGGCGGGAGGCCGCCGACCGGTGGCGCGCAGCGTCCGCCGAGGTAGCGGCCCCCGTGACGGTGCGCGTGGGTGCGGCGTACAGCGCGGCCCGCCTGCTCGCCGACGCGGGTGATCTCGACGCGGCGCTGACCGACTACACGGCCGCGATCGAGCTGCTGCCCAGGGCCGGTGGGCAGGGCGTCGACCGGCAGGCCCAGGAGCAGCAGCTCGCGCTGTGGTCGGGGCTGGCCTCGGACGCGGCGGCCTGCGCCGTGGCGTGCGGCCGGCCCGAGCGGGCCGTCGAGTTGCTGGAGCTCGGACGGTCGGTGGTCTGGGCGCAGATCCTGCACCGCAGGGACGACTTCGCCGACCTGGCCCGGATCGCCCCGGACGTCGCGGCCGAGCTCGCCGAGGTCCGCGACCGGCTCGACCACTACGAGGCCGAGAGCGCGCTCGTGCCGCTGCCTGCCGCCGATCGCGACGAGGCGGTCGACCGCCTGATCCGGGACGACCGGGTGCGGCTCGCCGCGCGCTGGGACGAACTGGTGGCGCGGGCCCGCACGCTGCCGGGCTTCGAGCGGTTCCTCGCACCCGCGTCCTTCTCGTCGCGGGCGGTCACGGCGGGCGGGGACACGATCGTGCTGGTCAACGTCAGCGCGCTGCGCAGCGACGCGCTCGTGGTGACCGCCGCCGGACCCGCCGTCGTGCCGCTCCCCGGCCTGACGCCCGCCGCCGTGGAGCGGGCCGCCCGCCACCACCTGGGCATGCTCGACGGATTGCGGCGGCCGGACCCGGACGTTCGGGCGCTCGACGCGCGCCTCCGGGACACGCTCGCCTGGCTGTGGCGGACGGTCGCCGCGCCGGTAGCCGAGGCCCTCGCCTGGCCGGAACGATCGGCCGATCTCCCGCGAGTGTGGTGGATCCCGACCGGTCTGCTCTCGCTGCTGCCGCTGCACGCCGCGCAGCGTTACCTGCCCGAGGAATACCGCGACAGCGGTCTGCCGGACCGCGTCGTCTCGTCGTACGCGTCCACGCTGGACGCGCTGCGGCGCTCGCGCCGGCCGGCCGACGCCCCGCCGGTGTCCGCGGTGCTGGTGACGCTCGCCGGCACACCGGACCGGCCCGAGCTGCCGTACGCGGCGGAAGAGACCTCGGTGGTGGCCGGACACCTCGGCGACCGTCCCCGGACCGAGCTCGCCGACGCGGCGGCCACCTGGGCGGCGGTGACCGATGCGGTCGTCCGCCACTCCTGGCTCCACTTCGCCGGCCACGCCGAGCAACGGCTGGGTGCGCCCGGGCGTGGTGGTCTCCGGCTCGCCGACCGCCCGCTCACGGTGTTCCAGCTGGCCGCGCTCCGGGCGTCGGGTGAGTTCGCGTTCCTGTCCTCCTGCGAGACGGCGTTGACCGGGGTCGAGCTGCCGGACGAGGCGTTCTCCACCGCCGCCGGTTTCCAGATCGCGGGCTACCGCCAGGTCGTCGCGGCGCTCTGGCCGGTCCCGGACGACGTCGGACCTCGCCTCGCCGGCTCGGTGTACGACGCGCTCCGCGCGCTGTCCGAACCGAGCGCGCGAGAGCCCGCCGAACGCGTACCGGCCGCCGTCGCGCTGCACGCCGCCGTGCGGGAGCTGCGCGCTACCGGGCCGCTGCTGTCCTGGGCCGCCTACTGCCACATCGGAGCGTGACGTGACCGATCCACTGGTTGACGCGGTGGTCGCTCTGCTGGGGGCGATCACCGACATCACCCGGGACCGCACGCTGTTCACTCCGGAGGCGGACGACCTCGTCGCCCGCCTGGAAGCCGCAGCGTTACGGCCGCGCGACGACGACGAGGCCGTGATCGACGCACGGCTGGTGCAGCTGGCAGCCGGGGTCCGCTGGGCACGGTATGTGAGCGCTACCGCTACCGACCCGGGCAATACGCTCGCCGAGCTGGCGCGCGCCGCGGACCTCCTGCGTGTGCTCTACGGCGGTGTCGCCGAGCTGGTCGCCGCGGAGTTCACCGGCTACTGCGAGCGGATCCCGGTGTCCGATCCGATCGGCTTCCGGCACGACACGATCGTCGACCTGTTCCACCTGGCCCGGAACACACCCCGGCCCTGGCTGATCCGGGTCGCCGCGGTGCTCGGACTCGATCTGCCGACGATCTCGTCCCACCCCGAGGAGGCGACGATCCGCACGACCGGAGCGGGCCTCCTGTTCTACGACGCCCAGGATGCCCGGTACCCGGCACGTCTCGATCGCGCGATCCGCGTGCTGCGCGGGCTCGCCGACGAGCCGGACGCTCCGGTCGGCGCGCGTTCGTTGCGCCTGGCGTACCTCGCCGACGCCTTGCGGGAACACCACGAGCGCGGCGGGCCACCGGCCGAACTGGACGAGGCGGTCGCGCGGGCCGTGGACGCCGTCGAGCTCGTTCCCCCCGACGACCCCGACCCGGGGCTCACGGCCAACACCCTCGCGCTGTGCCTGCATGCCCGGGCCGAGCGGGACGGCTCCCCGGAGGATCACGACCGCGCGGTCGCCGCCGCGAACACGGCGTGCGCGGCCTCCGACCGGCTCCACCGGCCGGCTCGGCTGGTCAACCTCGCGGTCGTGGTACTCGCCCGGTCCCGGATCCGGCTCGACCCGCTTCCGGATCTGCACGCTGCGCTCGACGCCACCGACCGGGCGTTGCGCGAGCTGCCCGCCGACCACGCCGACCGCCCGCCCGCGCTCGCGCAGCGGTGCGTGGTGCTGCACCGCCTGTTCGAGGTCACCGCTGATCCGCTGCGGATCGAAGACGCGATCGAGGCCGGGTGGTCCGCCGTCGAGAGCTGGGACGAGCTGCCCGGACGTGCGCTCGCGCTGGCGCAGCTGGCGCTGGCCCACGAGGCGCGGTTCGCCGCGACCGGTGAACTGGTCGACGCCACGGCGGCGATCGACCTGCTCACCGTCGCGCGCGACGACACCACACCGGACACCGAGGAACACGCACGCACGCTCGCGAACCTCGGCGGGGTGTACCGGGTTCGCTTCGAGCGGACCGGTGACACCACCGACCTCGACCAGGCCGTCGACAGCTGTTTGACTGCCGTCCGGATCACACCGCCGGAACGCCGTACCTACCGCCTCCGGGTCGCCCAGCTCGCCTCGGCTCTCCAGTCCCGGGCCGTGCACACCGGGAGCGCCGGCGACCTGCGGGAGGCGGAGCGCCGGCTGGACGAGGTGTTGTCCCGGAGCCCGAGCAGCGACCCGGACCGCTGGACGGTCGTGAGCAACCGCGGGCTGGCCGCGTTGTACCGGTGGCAGATCGAACGAGACCCGGTCGCGCTGGACCTGGCGGTGGAGCACCTGCGATCCGCGGTCGACCGGCCGCCGACCGCGGAGCACGCCGCGGTCTACTCGAACCTCTGTGCCGCGTTGCGGCTCCGGTTCGAGCATCGGTCGGACGCCGGGGCCGCGCCGTCGTCCGGTCCTCTTGCGTTGATCGACGACGCGGTGGCGGCGGGTTGGCGCGCGGTGCGGTTGAGCCTGCCCGGGCACCCGGGCCGGGCCGGCTACCTGAACAACCTCGGCGCCGCGCTGCACGCCCGATTCGACACGACCGGGCACCGGCGGTCCCTCGACCAGGCGATCCGGATCGGCCGACGGGCGGTCCGTTCGCTCCCGGCCGGCCACCCCGATCTGGCGACCGCACTGGCCGGGCTCGGGAACGCGCTCCGGGCGCGGTTCGAGCTGACCGGCGCGGTCCGGGACGCCGCGACCGCTGTCAACGCCTACCGGCGCGCGGCACGGCTTCCTACCGCTCCACCGCTCGTGCGGCTCCGTGCGGCGCGGTCGTGGGGTGCCCTCCAGGTGCTCCGGCTCCGAGGGCTCGAATCGGCCGGCCGGAACGTCCCGGCCCGACGCTGGGACCGCGCGCTGGCCGGTTTCGAGGCCGCGCTGGACCTCCTGCCCGCGGTCGCGTGGCACGGGCTGCGCTGGACCGACCGCAGGCACCTGCTCGCGCTGGTCGCCGGACTTGGCAGCGCCGCCGGTGCGGTCGCGCTGCAGGCAGGCCGCCCGGAGCGGGCCGTCGAGGTACTGGAGGCAGGCCGCGGAGTACTGCACGGCCAGATCCTCGAGCTTCGCGGAGACCTCGCCCCGGTCCGGGCGCTGGACGCCGCCCTGGCCGACCGCCTAGAGGCCGTTCGTGAGGCCTGGAACGACACCGAGGGCCTCGCGCCCGGCTCGCTCGCCGGCCCGGCCTCGACCGCGGCGATCGCCCGCGCCGAACGACGTCGTGAGCTGGCTCGGACGTGGGACGAACTACGCGCCGAGGTGCGGACGCGACTCGGCGTCGAACTCGGCCGATCGCGTCGCTACGCCGAGCTGAGAGCCGTCGCCGAGGGCGGGCCCGTCGTGCTGGTCAACGTGAGCACGATCCGGTGCGACGCGCTCGTACTGACCGAGGACTCCCTCGTGCTCTGCCCGCTCGGACAGCTGACCGCCGACGCGCTGGCGAGGGCGCTGCGCGTGTACTTCCGGGCGACCGCACGGATCCGACGAGGGGAGACCGCCGAGGACGAACTCCGCACACTGCTGGCGTGGTCGTGGCGAACGGTCGTCGGGCCGATCCTCGACCGGCTGGCGTTGCTCCCGCGCAGCGACGACTGGCCGCGGCTGTGGTGGTGTCCGGCCAGTGTGCTGGCGTTGCTCCCGCTGCACGCGGCGCAGTACTACGACGCTGCGACGCTCGCCGACACCGGTGCGCTCGACCGGGTGGTGTCCAGCTACACGCCGACGCTCGCCGCGCTCCTGGAGGCTCGTGACCGGCCCGCCGATCCGCGTCCGACGCTGCTGGCGGTCGGGTGCGGTGCCGACCTGGCGCGGGCTGAGGAGGAAGCCCGGTCCGTGTACGACGTCGCCCGCCGGACGAGTGCGGGCGGCGACGCCGAGCTGCTGCTCTCGTCCGACGCCAACCGCGCGGCCGTCCTCGCCGGTCTGACCAGGCACGGCTGGCTGCACTTCGCCGGCCACAGCGGCCCCGGAACCGAGCATCCCGGCGACGCCAGTCTGCGCCTGGACGACGGAGAGCTGCCCGCCTCCGCGATCGCGCAGCTGGCGCTCGCGCGGGCCGAGTTCGCGTACCTGTCCTCGTGCGACGGTGCGGCGATCGACCCGGACGTGCCCGACGAAGCGCTCGACCTGTCGGGTGCCCTGGTGATCGCCGGTTACCGCCAGGTGGTCGCCGCGGACTGGTCGATCGGTGACGAGGCGGCACCGGAGCTGGCCAGCTCGTTCTACGCCGCTCTGGACGGCGACCCCAGCCGGTCGGCCGCCCACGCGCTGCACCGCGTGGTCCGCGCCGAGCGCAACTCGGCAGTGCCCCTGACGAGGTGGGCCGCCTACCGGCACACCGGCGTCTGACGGCTCAGTACTCGGGCTCCAGGTTCTTCCCCGTGAGGCGGCAGACCGGTACCTCCAGGGCACCGTCCTCGACCCGGTGGCACCGGCGGTCCGGGCACCGGTACCGGCGTGGCGTCTCCGGCTCGTCCCACTGCATGCGGTAGTCGTCCTCGTCGCCGTCCTCGTCGTCGTGCCGCATCGTCACGTTCCACTGCTGGAGCCCGAGCCGTTCGAGTTCGGTGACCAGAGCCCACCACTCGTCCAGCGGGGCCGGGCGGCGTGCGGCCAGGCGGAGCCACTGCGCCTTCAGCTCGTGAGCGAAACTCGCCTGCCGGATCGCGAAGTAGTCCTGGCACAGCGTCGTCCATCGGTCGCTCTCGTCCACTGTCCCTCCCCCGAGCGTGCCGTCCCCGGCGCCGGGCCGGGATGATCCGTAGCATGACGGAGGAACGCGAGTCCCCGGTGCCCGTTGGTGTCCCGGACGGTTTTACCTCCGAGGCCTTCCCCGCCGGGCGGATCCGGGCGGTGCTCCGGCGCCTCGCGATCGGACCCGGCGAAGGCCGGCTCGCGACGTCACCCGACACGCTCGACGTCGTCCGCATGTACAACGAGGGGCGCGGCGGCGCGCTCGTGCTGGGGGTGGTCGCCCACCGCGGACGCGCGACGACGCAGTACGTCGCGAAACTCGGATCACCCGCCGAGGCTCTCCGGGAGTGGGACGCGTTCCGCGGCATGGCCGAGGAGCGGCGGGCGCTCTTCGTCCCGATCGAGGCCGTCACCACCGGCGTGCTCGACCCGGCCACGGCGATCGAGGAGGAGGGCGAGGCGGTCCTCTACACCGACCTCGGGTCCTTCGTCGGTAAACCTGGCCTCCCACCGGAGTCCCTCGGCGACGTGATCGCCGCGGCGATGGCGGGGCCGCGGGCCCGGCGACGCGCGGTCCACCTGCTCGACGACTTCCTCGACCGGGTGGGGGAGGCGCTGTACGCGAAGCATCAGGTCGCCGACGGGCCGGGACTCCGGGAGGTACGCCGCTGGCGGCTCGGGCCCGAGCTGCGGCTCCTGGTCGACGGCCTCGACGCCGAGGGCCGGTGGACGTACGGGCCGCCGGGGTCGGAGGCCCGCTACGTCTATCCGGACGACGTCCTGGACGCCGCCTTCCACGTGCCAGGCTTGGACGACCCCGCCGGACCGGAACCCGGATGCCTCGTCCGGCTCCGAGGCTTCCGACCCGTGGACGGTGACCGGCAGGTAGTGACCCGCGACGGCGTCACGGTCGGGATCGTCCCGGCGGGCGGCCACGTCCCCGCGCCGATCGACGTGAGCGACCTGCGCGGTTCGGTGCTCGACGGCCGCTCCGCCCGCCGGTGGGAGCAGTTGCGAGCGGCGCTGCCCGGTCTGCGGCTCGAGGACGACGGCGCGATCAGCGTGGACGGCTGTCGCGCCGCCCATCCGTTCGCCGCGCTGCGCCGCGTGCTGTCCGAGCCGGTCGAGGCCGCGGCGACGGCGAGTATCCACGGCGATCTCAACCCGGGTAACGTCCTGTTCGCCCGCGAGCAGGCCTACCTGATCGATTACGCACGCGGCGGCTCGTCGCGGCCGATCCTGACCGACCTGGCCTGGCTGGAACTCAACCTGCTCCGCGCGCCGCTGGCCGAGGCGCTGAGCTTTCCGGATCTGGTCGCGATCCAACGGCTGCTGCTGCTGGGCGACCGCGTCGCCGACCTGCTCCCGGCCGACCGGCACGCAGAGGTGACCGCACGCCTCGCCGAGCACGTCGCTGACCGCGGCGAGGCGGCCGTCGCTGCGGTGCTGGTGCTCGGCACGATCCGGCGCCACGCCCAGCGCATCTATCCGGGCCGTGCGAAGCCAGTGTGGTGGCACGAGTACCTCGCGACGCTGCTGCTCTCGGCGCACCGGGCGATGAAGTGGGCGGACGACACCCACACCGACGCTGTCTGGCGGGCGCAGCTCGCGATCGCCGCCGTCGCTACCGAAACGCTCAGCGCGCCCGGCGATGGGCTCACGTGGTGGCGCCCGGAGGAGCTGACGGCGGCGGTGGCGCGTCTCGCCCCGTTGCTGGACGGGGTTCCCGCGGTCCCGAGCAGCCCGGGGGAGCCCGAGCGGTCCGCGGCATTCCTCGCCGCGGTGGTGCGCGGCGCGGTGGTCCGGGGCGCGGTGGACCGGGGCGCGGCGGTGCGGGGCGCGGCCACCGACGACGTGCCGGTGGACGCGCTCCGGCCGTTCCGCGCGCGGATCGCGGCGGCGGCCGTGCGCCGCGCCGGGCTCCGGGCGCCGGAGGACGACGGCTATCCGGCCATTCCGTTGTCCGCGGAGGTCGATTCCGCGATCGTGCCCGCGCTGTCCGCGGTGCTGGATCGCACGCACACCGTGCTGGTCGGCACCGTCGGGTCCGGACGGTCGACGCTGCTGCGGATGGTGGAGCGCACGCTGCTCGCCGGTCACTCCACCGGCCGGATCCCGGTCCGGCTGGCGGTACCCGGCCCGGACGCGATCGCCGGCTGGTTCGAACCGGCAGTGCGCACGGCGCTCGCGGGGGCGTCGGTGGAGCCGGTCGAGGCGCTGCTCGGAGCCGGTGCCGTCCACGTCCTGGTCGACGAGCCAGGACGACTGCCGGTCGAGGCCCGCCGGGCCGTGCTGGCCGAGGCGGAGAGTTTCCGGGCCCGGTACCCGGCGGTGGCGATCTGCCTCACCGGGGGAGACCCGCGTCCGGACGGGCAGCCGAGCGGTTGGTCGACCGTGCGGCTGCTCCCGGTGACGCTCGTCGACGCGGTCGACCACCTGCGCAGCCGGGGGAGGCACCCCGCGGCCGCGGTCGTCGGCGACGGCCGGTGGTCGCACTTCGTCGCCGACGGACGGTGCGGACCGCTGCTCGTCGCCACGATCGCGCAGGTACCGGAATCGTCGTTCGATGGTCCGGCGGTCCGCGCCGACGTCCGCCTGCTGGAGAAGTACTACGGCGCGCTGGCGGACGAGTGGGACGACCCGGAGATCGTCGCCTACGCCGAAGCGCTCGCCGCGCACCGCACCGACCCGGACGTCGTCCCCGCGCCGCCCGAACCGAGCGGTGCCGACCGCCTCGGCCCGTTGCTCGACGCCGGGCTGCTCGTGCGGTCCGGCGCACGGCTGGACTTCGCGGGTCGGACCGAACGCGACTACTTCGCGGCGCGGTGGCTGGGCGCCGCTCCGGACCCGGCGCGATTCGTGCTCCGCCCCCGGTGGGACGACGTGTTCCGGGCGCTGGCGGCGCGCCCCGCTTCGCCCGTCGGCGCCGGGTTGATCCACGTCGTGGAGAGCGTCGATCCGGTGCAGGCTGCGGCGATGCTGGGCGCGCTACCTCGCGACCCCGATCGGTTGGCGGAGCGGGTCCTGGCCCGGTTGGAGACGGTGCTGCGCGACCCGGACGGCGTCCCGGCGGAGCAGGCCGAAGCCGCCGCGGCGCTCGCCGCCGTCGAAGCGCCGCTCGGGTGGGCGGCGCTCCGACGGGCGTTCGCCGACCCGAACGCGACGCCGAGCGCGCGCACGCGCGCCCTGGACGCCCTGCGCCAGGCGGCGCTCGCCGCCGACGACGCTCCGGCGAACCGGGACCGGATCGCGCAGGTGATGACCCGTCACGTCCCGCCGTTGCTCTCCGCCGACCACCCGCCCGAACTCGTTCGCAGCGCGTTGACCACGGTGGCGGACCTGCGACTGCGCCGCCTCGGCGGGCTGGTCACCGATCTGATCGATCCCGCGAACCCCGCCGTGGCCCTGGCCGCCGTCCGGGCAGCGCGGGCGCTCGCGCTGCCGTCACCGCCGACGCTGGAGCGTGCGATCCGCGCCACCGAGGCGGCGGCGCTCGCCGACCTCGAACGCTCGCTGCCCGCGCAGCCCGACGGGCCGGAGGTGAACCGGCTGCAGACCGAGCGGATGCAGCTGGTGGAGCGTCTCCCGCCGAGCGAACGCCGGGTGGCGCTGCGCGCCCGGCAATCCGCGTTCGAGATCGGCGAGCTCTGCCGCCATCTGCTGGCCGAGCTCGGGGATCCGGTCGACGCGGACGCGGACCCCGAGCCGCTCTCGCAGCAGGCAGAGCGCGTGGTGACAGCGGCGGACCGGGTCGCCACCGGGCAGTCGACCGACCTCGAGCACCTCGCCTCCCTGGCGACCGCGTTGTCCGGACGGGACCGCGCCGTGGGCCTCCGCACCGCGTGGGCAGCCCACCGCCGGCTGGCCGCGGGCAGGGTCGCGGAACGGTTCCGCTGGCCGTGGGCGACCGCGCTGGCCCGATGCACCGCAGGTCAGGACGGTGTGCTCGCCCTGGCCGAGACCGACCCCGACCTCGCGCTCGAGATACTCGGCAACCAGCGGTTCCCGCAGCTCGCGGCGCCGGGTCCGCAGTGGGCGGCCGACGACGTCGTCCGGCTGCGTGCACAGGTCGTCGACCGGTTGACCGGACGCCGTCCGGTCGAGCCGTGGCTACCGACCGCCGCCGCCACGCTCGGCGCCGTCGACGCCGTACCCCTGCTGCGCGACGCGGTCGTGTCCCGGCGCTGGGAGGGGACCGTGTCCCCGGTCGGCCTCGCCGGCCAGGATCCGCTCGAGGTGTCGCTGCTCGCCGACGCCGCCGCCGCGCTCGGCTACCTCGGCCGTTCCGCCCCCGCCGAACCCCGGGACGTGCTCCTCGCGCTCGATCCGGCCGGGGCCCACCCGAGCGTCGCGATCGGACGAGCGGCCGGGCTCGCGTACCTCGGCGCGTGGCAGCCGGTGCTGGAGTCGATCGGCGACGATCCACGGCTGAGCGCGATCGGCGGTAACCTCGCGGCGCACTGGATCCCCCGAACGGAGGCGGTAGCCGCCGCGCGGTATCTCGCCGATCGGTTCGCCGGTGGGAATGATCCGGCCGAGGTGCGGTCGGCGCTGCTCCGCCTCCGCCGCCGATTCGAGCACCGCGCGGGCACCCGGGTACGACCGGCACCCGGGGCCGGTGGTCATCGCAGCATCGGGAGGTCGGGGTGAATGCGGCGATCGCCGAACAGGAACGCCGAGGGCGGCGTGATGTAGTGCGGTCCGCAGCGTCCGTACTCGATGTCGGTGCGGTCGGCCCAGATCACGCTCGGCTCGGCGGGATCGTCGGCGAGACCGGTGAGCGTGCGGCGAAATCGCTCGGCGCGGGCGTCGCCGGGCGCCAGGTCGTAGACCTCGAACACGCGGAGCTGGTCGTACGGTGCCGCGGGGACGCTCCACGGGCCGTCGACCACCGAACGCACCGGGGTCAGGGGGACGTCGTCCACTTCCGGCGCCAGATCCGGACGGCCGATCTCGGCCAGTTCCTCGACCAGCTCGCGCCGCAGGCAGTCCGGCGCGCTCTCGCGGTCCGCGCCGGTGCGCCACCAGCGCAGGAAGTCGCCGAGCGCGATACCCGGGACGAAGCCGCGGAGGTCGCCGTGCATGGCGCTGTTGCGGCGCGGCTCCGCGCGGAATCCGACGGCTTCCAGGGCGTCGCTCGAACGGAGTTTCACGACGCCGCCGGGTGGACCGTAGGCACCCGGCCGGGTGGGCGAGTGAAACAGGATAAAACGATCGTCGTCGCGGACGCGGAGCAGCGCCGCGGTCGAGATTCGCACGGATTCGGCGACGGTCGCCGGAGGGCCGGGGCCGGATTCGAGCGCACGGCACAGCGCGACGGCGAACGCGGCAGCGGTGTCGGCCGCCCGGTGCTGGAGCCCTCGCCGGTCGGCGAGTTCCTTCTTGCCGTCCGCGCGGTCGCTCACGCCGCGCACGGTCAGCACCGGTAACGACTCGTTCAGCTGGCCGGCCTGATGGAGCCCGGCGCTCTCCATCTCGACCGCCGCCGCGTCGTTGTAGTTCTGCCGGATCCGGGCGATCAGCGGCCCGTCGAGCGAGTCGAGGACGACGTCACCCGCGGCGATCGGGCGGAAGTGGACGGTCGTGCCGAACTGGCCGGTGCGGCTGACGTGTCGTGCCAGCTGTTCGATGCGGTGCGGCGCGGGCCACGCCGCGGGCCGCGGTGAGAAGCCGGTCGGGCTCTCGAGCCCGCCCTGGTAGAAGTAGACGCGGGTCGCGAACACGACGTCGCCGAGGTCGATGTCGGTGGCGAGCGAGCCCGCGACGCCGACGAAGAACACGGCCGACGGGGCGAACATCGCGATCGACCGTTCGGCGAGGATGCCCGCGCCGGTGTTGCCGGGTCCGGTCACCGCCAGCGCGACCCGGATCGTCGAGCCCTCGAGTTCGCCCACGTCGAAGATCGTGCCCGCCGGGTGGACGACGGTGTGCACCCGGCGCAGGTGCCGGTGCACGGCCCGGTGTTCCAGCTCGAGGGCGGTCAGAATGACGACGACGCCGCCCGGTCCCACCCCTGGGTTCACCTGACCGAGTGTATTTGTCACCGCGCGATCGGTGGGAACAAGTTCGTGGCGAGCCCGCGCGTGTAGAGGCGGGCGGGACGTCCGGCTTCCCCGCGCCGGATCTCCCCGGTGGGCACGACGAAGCCCTCGGTGCTCAGCACCTTGCGCTGGAAGTTGCGGGCGTCCAGCCGGGCGCCCCAGACGACCTCGTACACCCGCCGTAGCTCGGTGATCGTGAAGCGCTCGGGGCAGAACGTCGTCGCGAGCGTCGTGTACTCGAGCTTGGAGCGGGCGCGCTCGATGCCGTCGCGCACGATGTTCGCGTGGTCGAAGGCGAGCGGCCGGCCGGTGGCGCCGGTCAGCCGGCTGACCGGCATCCAGAAGGCACGAGCGGCATCGGTGTCGCCGGTCGGCGTCGGGAGATTCGGGGCGAGCGCCAGGTACGCGACCGAGATGACCCGGCCGCGGGGATCCCGCCCCGGTTCGGCGTAGGTGCGGAGCTGCTCGAGGTGCAGCGGCGCACCGGGGATCCGGGTCTCCTCCATCAGCTCGCGCCGGGCAGCGTCGGGGAGATCCTCGTCCTCCTGCACGAAGCCGCCGGGCAGCGCGAGCGCTCCCCGGTACGGCTCGATGCCGCGTTCGATGACCAAGAGGTGCAGCGCGTCCTGCCGCACCGTCAGGACCACCAGGTCCACAGCGATGTTGGCGATCGGTGGCTCCCAGTCGCTCACAGTTCGACCCTAGTTCTTCGTCGCAGGTTGACGTCCACTGGTCCGGAAACTTACCGTCATCGTGACGATAACTAATCGTCGGAGTGACAGTAAGGCGCGTCACGGGTTCTCGTCCGGTCTCAGGCGAGGGGGGAGACCGGCCGGGAACCCGTGCGCGGCTGTCGAGGAGGAGCCATGGCCATGCGCGGAGAGAACGGCGTCGGGGGCGGAGAATGGCGGCGCGATCGGCCCTCGGACGCCGGCCGGCGACTCGCGGACGTCCTGGCCCTCGAATACGGGCACCTGAAGGAGGAGCAGCGCGCCCGGATCGCTACCAGGGACAACCTCGTCTACACGACGCTCGCCGCGCAGGCGGTGCTGGCCGGGACCGCGCTCACCAGCGGACGACCTCAGGTGCTGCTGCTGGTTCCGCTCGTCTGCGCGGTCCTCGGGTGGACGCGGATCGTGAACGACCTCAAGATCACGCACATCCGGCGCTACATCGACGGGGTGCTCCGACCGCGACTACAGGCCTGGTCGGCGAGCCGCGAGCCGGTCCTGGCGTGGGAGGTCGCCCACCGCGCCGGCACCCAGTACCGCGTGCAGAAAGCCGGGCAGATACTCGTCGACCTCCTGCTCTACTGCGTGCCCTCGCTCGCGGCGCCGGTGGTCGCGGTGCTGCTCAGCGACTCGGATCCGGCCGTCGTGGTGGCAGCCGCACCCGCGTGCCTGGTGGCGGTCGCGCTGGGCCTGCTCGCCGTCCTGGCGTCCGAACGTCCCCGCTGGACGCCGTGGGACGCCGAGGACGGGACCCGGGCCGACCCGGCCCGGTAGGCCGGTGTGGATACTGGGGCGGACGAGGAGGTCTTGAACATGGCGTCTGCGGTTCCGTTCTTCCTGGTGGACGTGTTCGCGGACGAGCCGTTGACCGGAAATCCACTCGCGCTCGTCCCGGACGCGGACGATCTCCCGGTCGAGCGGATGCAGGCGATCGCACGCGAGTTCAACCAGTCCGAGACCACGTTCCTGGTGCGTCCGACGCGCGACGACGCGACGTGGCGGCTGCGGTCGTTCACGCCGATCGGGGCCGAGGTGTTCGGGGCGGGCCACAACGCGATGGGGGCCTGGATCTGGCTGGCGGACGCCGGGCGGCTACCGGCCGCCGAGTCGGTGTTCGCCCAGGAGATCGGCGACGAGGTGCTCCCGGTCCGGGTGACCCGCCGGGCCGGGGAACGCAGCGAAGTGTCGATGGACCAGTCGGCGCCCGTGTTCGGCCGCACAGCCGAGGATCGGGCTGCGCTCGCCGACGCGCTCGGGCTCGGGCTCGGCGACCTGGCCGACGACGCCGCGCAGACCGTCTCGACCGGCGCGGACCACCTGCTGGTGCCGGTCCGCGGGCGGGACGTCGTCGACCGGGTGGACGTCGACCCCGGGCGGTTGCTGCGCGTGCTGCGGGACGCGGGCGCGGAGGGTTGTTACGTGTACAGCCGCGATCCGATCGACGCCGAGTCGGTCGCGTACGCGCGGTTCTTCAACCCGACGGTCGGCATCACCGAGGACCCGGCGACCGGCACCGCGGCCGGACCCCTCGTCGCGGCGTTGGTCGCGGCGGGAAGCGTGGCCGAAGGCGCGGCGGCCGTCGTGGAGCAGGGGTTCGCGCTCGGGCGTCCGAGCCGGTTGCGGGTCACGGTGACGGGAACGCAGGTGCGCCTGAGCGGTTCCGGCCTGATCGTCGCGGACGGCAATCTGCGCCTGTAGCGAGTGGTCAGCGCGTCGTCCAGTGACGCGCGGCGTGCACCAGCGCGTCCGCCTCCAGCGCGGCCACCAGCTTCTCGAACAGGGCGGTGGCGATCGGGCCGTTCCAATCCTCGGGCAGCACTTCGAGAGGCAGGCCCGGGTCCCGGTAGGGCAGCTTCCGCCACCGGTCGACGACGCCGAGGTAGGTGACGAACGCGTCGTCGCCGGGCATCGCGCTCAGCAGCGAGCCTTCGGTCAGGTGCTGGTGGGCGTCGATGAACGCCGCGTAACTGCGTTCGATCTCGGAGAGATCCCAAGCCTCGTGGAGCAGCGAGCGGAGGTCCTTGCCACCGACGTGGCTCCCGGCGAACAGCGCGCAGTGGTCGAGGAGGTCGAGCTCGGCGATCGCCTTCGTCGCCGCGTCTTGCATGCGTGCCGGGGCGATCCAGACGGCGGCGCTGATGTTGCCGAAGCCGAGGGCGGCGAGGTGGGTGCGTAGCTGGTGACGCTTGGTCCGGGCGGATTCGGGGACCGAGAAGTTGACGACGCACCAGCCGTCGCCCAGGTCGGCGGGCTGGCGCGCGTGCCAGATGACCTCGTCGCCTGCCGCGAGTTCGTCGAGGGCGTGGGCCGTGAGGCGGTAGCCGCGGACGCCGTCGAGGACCTCGGGGTCGAGCCAGCCCCGCTTCTTGAGCCGGGACACGGCCGTGCGGACGCTCGCCTCGTCCAGCCCCAGCTCACCGGTCAGCTCGATCGTTCCCGCGATCGGCATCCAGTTGCCCAGGCGGCGCACGACCGCGCCGAGGAACGTGACCAGGAGGTTGCGTGAGCGCCGGGCGGCCGGGTTCACGCCGTCGTGCGGGGTGCTCACTCGGACAATTGTGCCGGAGTGAGCGGATGTCGGCCCGGCCGGGGCCCCCAGCCCGCCGCCGCGGGCCTCCAGCGCAGATGCACGACGCCAGCCGGTCCCTCGCGGAGCAGCGAGAGGCGCGGGGGGATCTTGTCGGTCCGGGTGGCCGGCGGCTTGCGGCGACCCGCCTGCCACTGCACCGGCCAGGTGGCCCCGGCCCCGTCGTAGTCCTGCTCGGCTGCGGCGTGCAGCGTCCACTGCGGGTCGTAGAGGTGGGTGCGGCCCAGCGCGCAGAGGTCGGCGCGACCGGCCAGGAGCAGCGAGTTGACGTCGTCGAACGAGGAGATCGCGCCGACGGCGATCACCTTGACGCCGGCCGGGGCGGCGACCCGGTGCCGGATCTTGTCCGCGAACGGCGTCTGGTACGAGCGGCCGAACGCGGGCTTCTCGTTCTGGGCGATCTGGCCGGAGGAGACGTCGATGGCGGCGGCGCCGTGGGTGATGAACGCGCGGGCGATCTCGACCGCGTCCTCGTCGGTGTTGCCGTCGGGCAGCCAGTCGGTGGCCGAGATCCGGACGGTCACCGGGATGCTCTCCGGCACCGCGGCGCGAACCGCGTCGAACACCTCCAGCGGGAACCGGAGGCGGTTGTCGAGCGAACCGCCGTAGGCGTCCGTGCGGTGGTTCGCGATCGGCGAGAGAAACGAGGACAGCAGATACCCGTGGGCGGCGTGGACCTCGACCAGGTCGAAGCCCGCGTCGACCGCGCGGACGGCGGCGGCCCGGAAGTCGTCGAGGACGTCGTCCAAATCGGCTTTTGTCGCCTCGCGCGGCAGGTGGCAGCCCTCGCCGTAGGGCAGTGGGGAGGGCCCGAGGACGGGCCAGTTGTTCTCGGCCAGGGGGACGTCCATCCCGTCCCACATCAGCCGGGTCGACCCCTTGCGGCCGGAGTGGCCGAGCTGGGCACCGATCTTGGCGCCGGACCGACCGTGGATGAAGTCGGTGATGCGCCGGTAGGCCGCCGTCTGGCGGTCGTTCCACAGACCGGTGCACCCGGGCGTGATGCGGCCCTCGGGGGAGACGCAGATCATCTCGGTCATCACCAGGCCGGCGCCGCCGAGGGCCTTGGAGCCGAGATGGACGAGGTGGAAGTCGTTCGCCTCGCCGTCGACGGCGCTGTACATGTCCATCGGTGAGACGACGATCCGGTTCGCCAGCGCCAACGGCCCGATCCGCACGGGTTGGAACATCGCGGGCGCCGGCCCGGGCGCGGCCTCGTGCCGGGCGAACTCGGACTCCATCCGGTGGGCGAACTCGGCGTCACGGTCCCGGAGGTTGGCGAACGTGATGCGGCGCGAGCGGGTGAGCAGGTTGAACACGAACTGGGCCGGGTCCTGACCGGCGTACATGCCGATGTTCTCGAACCACTCCAGCGACGCCTGCGCGGCCCGCTGCGTCGACTCGACCACCGGCTTGCGCTCGGCTTGGTACGCCGCGAGCGCGGCCGGAACGCTCGGGTGCTCGTGGAGGCACGCGGCGAGCGCGAGCGCGTCCTCCATGGCGAGTTTGGTGCCCGAGCCGATCGAGAAGTGAGCGGTGTGGGCCGCGTCGCCCACCAGGACGACGTTGCCGTCGTACCAACGCTCGTTGCGGACCGTGGTGAAGCTGATCCACTTGGAGTTGTTGGTCAGAACCTGGTGACCGCGCAATTCGTCGGCGAAGATCTCCGCGATCCGGCGCACCGCGTACTCGTCGGAGACGCCCGGCTCGAAGGTCTGCGCCTCGGTGGCGTCCAGGCCCGCCCGGCGCCAGACGTCCTCGTGCATCTCGGCGATGAACGTCGACGCGGTGTCGGAGTACGGGTAGCCGTGGATCTGCATCGTTCCCCACTCCGTCGACTTGACGAAGAACTGGAACGCCTCGAAGACCAGGTCGGTGCCGAGCCAGATGTACTTGTTGCGCCGGACGTCGAGGTGCGGCCCGAACGCGTCGCCGTACTTCGTCCGCACCGTGGAGTTGGCGCCGTCCGCGGCCAGCACCAGGTCGTAGGAGCCGCGCAGGGCGTCGGGATCGGGCGCCGGGGTGCGGTAGTGCACGGTGACGCCGAGCGCGGCGACGCGTGCCTGCAGGATCTTCAGCAGGTCCTTGCGCCCCATCGCCGCGAAGCCCTGCCCGCCGATCGTGAACGGGTGCGTGGCGCCGGAGGAGTCGGTGATCGAAACGTCGATGTCGCTCCATCGAGCGAACCGCCGCTCGATCTCCTCGTGGATCACCGGGTCGGCGCCCGCGATGCTGCCGAGCGTCTCGTCGGAGAAGACCACGCCGAAGCCGAACGTGTCGTCCGGAGCGTTGCGCTCCCAGATCGTGATCTCGTGACCGGGATCGAGGCCCTTCATCAGCGCGGCGAAATAGAGCCCGCCGGGCCCGCCTCCCACGATCGCGATCCTCACGAGGTGTCCTTTCCGGTCACCGCGACGGTTTCGGCCGGTCGGTCGGCACCGGCCAGCTGACGAAGGACGAAGTGCTGAAGCTTGCCGCTGGTGTTGCGCGGTAACGCGGCGACGAAGCGGACCTCGCGGGGGTACTTGTACGGCGCGATCGTCTGCTTGACGTGGTCCTGGATCTCCTTCGCCTTGGCCGCGTTCCCCGCGACGCCGTCCCTGAGCACGACGAACGCGCAGACGATCGACCCGCGCTCGGCGTCCGGCGCGGCCACACACGCCGACTCGAGAACGTCGGGATGGTCGTCGATGACGGCATCGACCTCGGGACCGGCGATGTTGTAGCCGGACGAGATGATGAGGTTGTCGGTGCGGGACTGGTAGTAGAAGTACCCGTCGCCGTCGCGGACGAAGGTGTCGCCGGTGATGTTCCAGCCGTCGAGGACGTAGTCGCGCTGGCGGTCGTCGGCGAGGTAGCGACAGCCGATCGGGCCGATGACCGCCAGCCGCCCTTTCAGCCCCGGGCCCAGTTCCGTACCGTCCTCACCCAGCACGGCCGCGCGGAACCCGGGCACCGGCTTGCCGGTCGCCCCGGGACGGATGTCGTCGCCGGCGGCGGTGAGGAAGATGTGCAGCAGCTCGGTGGCCCCGATGCCGTCGACGATCTTCAGCCCGATCTCGTCCCGGATCCGTTCCCAGAGCTGCTGCGGGATGTGCTCTCCCGCGCTGACCGCGAGGCGCAGCCCGCGCAGCCGGTCGAGCTTGCCGCCGGTCAGAATCTGCCGGTAGGCGGTCGGTGCCGTCGCGAGCACGGTGACGCCGTGAGCCGCCACATGGTCGGCCAGCTGCACCGGGGTCGCCGCTTCCAGCAACAGCGAGCTCGCTCCGGCGCGCAGCGTGAACACGACGAGCATGCCGAGCCCGAACGTGAACGCGAACGGGGCGGTGCACGCCACGACGTCGTCGGGCCGCAGCGCCAGCACGGTACGGCCGAACGTGTTGTCGATCGACAACACGTCCCGGTGGAAGTGCGTGCAGATCTTCGGCACTCCGGTGCTGCCCGAGGTGGGGCAGAACAGCGCGACATCGTCCGCCGCGGTCACGACGTTGGTGAACGCCCCGGACTTGGTGCCGGCCCTCGCCACCAGGTCGTCGGTGCCCGCGCCGCCGTACGGCACGATCGTGAGGTCGGGAAAGGCCGTGTCGCGCAGCGTTTCGACGTCGGCGACCCACCGGTGGTCGACCAACGCGATGCTCGGGCGCGTCTTCTCGGCGATCCGGGTCAGTTCGCGGACCCGGAGGGCCGCGAACGTCGTGACCGCGATACCACCGGCTTTGAGGACGCCCAGCCAGGCCGCGACGGTCCAGGGGTTGTTCGGGGACCGCAGCAGCACCCGGTTCCCCGGCACGAGACCGAGGTCCTCGGTCAGTACCTGGGCGACCTGGTCGGCCCTGGTGCGGAGTTCGGCGTAGGTCCACGTGGTTCCGTCGGGGGTCCGCAGCGCCGGCCGGTCCGGCCACGTCCGCGCCGGGACGTCGATGAGCTCCTCGGCGGCGTTGAGGTGTTCGGCGTACTGCAGGGTCTCGGTGGTGAACTCCAGCACCGGCCACTGTTCGGCCGGCGGGAGGTGGTCGCGGGCGAACGTGTCGATGTGCCCGCTGGGGGAGAGGGGCATCGTTAGCCTCCGAGGTGGGGGCGGATCAGGCCTTCCTGGACGGCGGTGGCCACGTGGGTGTGGTCGGGGGTGAAGAAGCGGCCGATGCTCGCGCCGCGACCGGCGTCCGCGGAGAGCGCTTGTTGCGCGTAGAGCAGCCACCCGTCGACGACGCCGGGGCCGGGAACGCGGTGGAACCACATCGCGTGGTCGAGGCTGGCCGTGACCAGGCCGTCGTCGGCCCAGCTCAGCCCGTGGACGCGAAGCACCGGCTCGAGGATCGTGTAGTCGCAGACGTACGCGAGAGCGGCGAGGTCGCGCTGCGTGTCGGTGAGCCCGGGGACCGGTTTCAACGCGTCGAACGGCCGGACCCAGATGGCCTGGTGGGGAACCCGCTCGCCCTCGACCGTGAGGTACACCGGGCCGGGGACGTGCCGCATGTCGAACGAACGACCGCCGGACCAGTACGCCTTGGACCGCGCGGTCATCGTGCCGCCGGAGCGGTCGCGCAGGTACGCGGCCGAGCTGGGTAACGTCTCCGGCTCGGGAACGTCGTCCAGTTCGGTCGGCAGCGGCGGCGCGAAGCTGTCGCCGGGCTCACCGGCCGCGAAGCTCGCCAGGCAGACGTACAGCACCTTGCCCGCCTGGTAACCGCGAACCTGGCGGGTGCTGTAACCGCGGCCGTCCCGGAGGAGCTCGACCTCGTAGCGGACCTCGGCGCCGATCTCCGCGGGGCGCATGAAGTACGAGTGCATCGAGTGCAGCGTCTTGCCGTCGGTCACCGATCGGAGCGCCGCGGCGGCGGCCTGGGCGACCAGGTCACCGCCGTAGGCCTTCGGCCAGGGACAGTCCTGGGTACGGGCGGTGAAGGCCAGGTCGAACGTCTCCGGGGGCACCGCGCTCAGCGTCACCGCGTCGGTGAAGACGGCCGACGTGTAGCTCGGCTCGGGCGCGCTCACGGCCGGGTGTTCCAGTCGCGCAGCGCCGCGTCGGGAACATCGGGGAGGTTGACCACGATGTTCTCCGGCGTACGGCACGTCATCCAGGTCAGCGGGGAGTTCCGGTCCAGATTGCACTCGATGTGCGGCATGAACGGGGGGACGAACACCCAGTCGCCTTCGCGGAAGTCGTAGTAGTCCTCGAACTCGGCGCCGAAGTAGATCCTGGCCCGGCCGGCGAGCACGAACCCTCCGGTCTCCGCCTCGCCGTGGTGGTGCGGCACCGAGCGGTATCCGGCCAGGTTGTGCACCTGACCGAACCACAGCTTGGTGGCCGGCGTGTGCTGGACGCTCACCCCCGACACGCGGGTCGCTCCGGCTGACTGTTCGGTGCTGTCCGGCTCCGCGCCGGCTCGCGTGACGACCGGGACGACCAGGCCCTGTTCGTTCGCATACGCGGAGTTGTCACCCTCGAGCGCGTAACTCGCGGACTCAACCACGGTCAGCTCCTTCCTGGACCGTCGGGATGACAGTATCGTCACGACCGTCAAGAAGTTGTCAATAAGCTTCCAGGGAAGGCTCGATGAGCACCGACCTCACCCCGATCCCGGTCAACCCCGCGGCGCTGCCCGTGCCGCGCGGCTACTCCCACGGCACGCTGTCGGGCAACACGCTCTACCTGGGTGGCCAGACCGCCCTGGACAAGGACATGCGGATCGTCCCCGGCACGATCGTCGACCAGTTCCGGCAGGCGTTCAGCAACGTGCTCACGACGCTGAGCGAGGCCGGTGGTGTGCCGTCGGACCTGGTGAGCATCACGCTCTACCTCACCGACATCCCCGACTACCAGGCCCACGGCCGCGAGATCGGACAGGTGTGGCGCGAACTGGCCGGGCCGGCCTACCCGGCGATGGCCGGGATCGGGACGACGGCGCTGTGGCAGCCCGAGGCCCTGATCGAGATCCTCGGCGTCGCCGTCATCCCCACCGAGCGCCTGCAACGGCCGTGACCGTGTCGCCGCCCGAAGCGGATTGCATTTGGGAGGGCCATAGGTCTTCCAAATGCAATCTGCTCAACGGCGCGCGGGCCGAAGCGACGGCGGTTCGCGTCAGCCCTCGTCGCGGGCTCGGTGCGCTTCGTCGAGGAAGAGGCCGGCCTCCAGCGCGAGCGGGTTGTCCGCACCGAACGCGCGGCGCGCGGTCGCCTGCACGTGCTCGTGCAGGCGGATCGCCCGCTCGAGCTGGCCGGTCGCCAGGTACGCCGACGCCAGGTTGTGGGCGGTGATCAGCGTGCCCTCGTGCTCCTCGCCCTGGATCCGGCGCCGATCGTCCAGCACGCCCTCGTAGAGCGTGATCGCCGTGGTCAGGCGTCCGGCGCTCTGGTGGGCGTGGGCCAGGTTGTGGGCGGTGACCAGCGTCAACGAGTGGTCCTCGCCCCAGAGCAGACGCCGTCCGGTGAGGACGCGGATGTAGACCTCCACGGCGTCGTCCGGGCGGTCGGCGGCGAGATAGGCGTCCGCGAGGCCGCACGATACGTCGTGGGTCACCGCGTCGTCGTCGCCGAGCGTCTCCCGGTAACCCCGGACGGCCCACGCGTACCAGAACACGCTGTCGTCGGGGCGCTCCGCCCGCAGGCACGTGTCGGCGAGCTCGTGGAGCGTGTCCAGGGTCTCCTCGTGCCGTTCGCCGAGGGCCGTCCGCTGCCGCGCGACGAGCTCCTCGAACATCGTGATCGCCCGGTGCGGACGCCCGGCGCGGCGGTGGGTGCGCGCAAACAGGCGGACCGTGTTCAGCGTCACCGGGGCGTCGGCGCCCGCGGTCCGGCGGTAGCCGTCGGCGACCTGCTCGTACGCCGCGACCGCCTCGTCGTAACGCTCGGCGTCCGCGAGCGCGTCGGCCAATTGGCGGGCGACGAGCAGCGTGTCGGGAGCGTCGGCGCCCAGCCGCGCGGTGCGCTCGGCCAGCGTCTCGTCGAGCAGCTGCGCGGCCTCGTCGTGGCGCCCGGCGCGCTGGTAGGCCAGCAGCAGGTCGACGCGAGTCTGCTCGGTGTCCTCGTGATCGGCGCCGTGCAGCGTCCGCTCGGCGGCCAGCACCTGCTGGAACAGCGCGATCGCGGTGTCGTCGCGCCCTTCGTCCGCATGCAGGTTGGCCAGCTCGTAGCACACCTGCACCGTGCGCTGATGGTCCGGGCCGTAGGCCCGCTCGCAGGCGGCGAGCGTGCGCTCGTAGAGCGCGACCGCCTCCTCGGTCCGGTCGTCGTCCACGTAGGCGGCCGCGAGGCCGAGCGAGGCGTAGATGGTTCGCGGCGTGTCCTCGCCGAGCACCGCGCGGAAGCGGGGGAGGCACTCCGCGAAGATCGCGACGGCCTCGGCGTCCCGGTCGGACTGCGCGTAGAGGAATCCGAGGTCGTGCGCCGCGTTGAGCAGCCGGGCATCGTCCGGACGACCGCGCGCACGCCAGCGCGCGACCACCGCCTCCAGATGGGTGATGGCGTCGGAGAGCCGGTCGACGCCGAAGCAGGCGTCGGCCAGGCCGTGCAGGCTGACCAGGGTCTCGGCGTGGTCGTCGCCGAGCACCCGGCGGCATCCCTGGTAGGCCTGCTCGAAGTGGACCGCGGCCTCGTCCGGGCGGTCGGCGTCCACGTAGGCGTCGGCGAGAGCCTTCAGCGTGAACAGCGTCTCCGGGTGGTCGGCTCCGAGGACCCGCACCGAGGCCTCGTGGACCCGGGTGTAGAGCGTGATCGCGTCCTCGGCGCGGCCGTCCTCCTGGTAGGCGTAGGCCAGGTTGTGCATCGAGACCAGCGTGTCCCGGTGCTCCTCGCCGAGGAGCCGGCGCCGGTCGGCCAGGACCTCGTCGAACAGCGCGATCGCCTCCCCGGTCCGGCCGTCCTCGAGGATGCCGAGGGCCGCGGTGTCCCGGATGCGCAGCGTCGCGGGGTGGTCGGGGCCCAGCACCGCGGTCCGGTCGGCGACGATCTGCTCGGTCAGCTGCTGCGACTCGGAGAACCGGTCGGCTTCCGACAGCGCCGCTGCGAGGAACTCCTGGCTGGTGAGGGTGTCCGGGTGGGCGGGGCCGAAGCGTTCGTTGCCGGCGTTCACCACGGTCTCGGCGACCGTCACTGCCTGCTCCGGACGCTCGACCTCGACCAGATACGCGCAGGCCTGGTTCAACAGCCAGGACGCCGCGCGGTGGTCGTCGTCGCTCGCCGATCGGGCGTCGAGGACACGGCCGGCCACCTCGAGGACGCGGGTTAACGATTCGGCCCACCACGGCCAGCCGGCCGGGTCGTTGCTGATCTCGTCTTCGGCGGCGGGTGCCGCGGCTCGGAGTCGGCGCAGCTCGTCCGCATCGTCAGTGGTCACGGGTTTACCGTGGCACCGCCGCGGTCCACGGTGATCCCCAGATCGTGCCAGGTCCCGGCCGCCCGCGCGGTGCGCATTTCTCGTGCGGGTCGACGCATGGTTGCGCCCGTTTCCGCGTAGCGTTGGGGATGGTTGTGGCGCTTTCCGTGCCAGGGCACGGGAGGTGCCACATTCCGCGCCGCCGCAGGCGGAAAGCGCCACATTGATCTGGGGTACTTGCTCGGGGAAGCGCGACACCCGTTTGGTCGGTCACTCGGAAGAGTCGACGGCCCCCGCGTGGGCTCCGGTAAAGCCGTGAGGGCGCTGGAGGTAGGCGTTCTCGAGAGTGGCCAGCACGTGCCGCGGTCGGTCTCGGATCTCTCGTGGTGAGAAGTGCAGCGTGAGGATGCCGTAGGTAGCGAGCAGATTGTGCCGGTCCCGAGTGCGGCGGTGGTCCTCGACGGTGGTGTGGAACTCGTCGGAGTCGGACTCGAGTGCCATGCCGACGTCTTGGATCCAGCCGTCCGGGATCGGGAGCGTGCGGCCGTCGGCGCCGACGAGTACCGGATTCCAGCAGATTTCCGGAAGGACCAGGCTGGCCCCGGTCAGCATTCGTAGTTCGGCCTCCGGCGCAGAGAGGACACCGTCCCGCAACGCGCTGAGCACGGTGCCGAGCAGCTTGCTGCCGCCAACAGGGCCCGCGCGCCATTCGGCGTCCAGTCGGTCGACGGTCGTGCGGCGGCGTTGCACCATCTCGCAAAGGAACGCATGTACGTCACGTTCTGAATAACCCGACCGGGCCGCGTCGGCACCGGCGCGCGCGACGGAGCACACATCAAACTGGGGCCGGTGGATCGCATGCGGATCCGGTCGTGTGGTGCGGATGAGGACGACGATGCTGCGGGTGAGTCGGCGAGGGCTGAGCGGTGTCAGCACGTGGACGCGCTGGTCGTCGGGGAGATAGCGCAGTCCGTGCCAGCGCAATGCGGCCACGCCGGTGATCTGTGCCCCTTCTCCGGCGAGCAGATTCGCGGCGACGAGCCGCTGTCGGTCGGAGGGCGGGCCGGGGAACGTGGCGTACAGGCCGCGGACGACGCGCCGCCAGAGACCCCGGTGGATCCGCCACGCAATCGCCTCGTCGGTGAGCCCGAGTTCCAGCGCCTGGCGGCGGAGGATGAGTCCCTGCTGCGCGGCGAGGAGTTGCCGGAGAAGATCGCCCATCGCCTCACGCTGACGGGCGGGCAGTCAGCGACGCCAGGCCGCTCGGCGATCTGTGGACGGAGTCGGCAATCTGTGGACAGAGCGCGCCGGAATGGATGTGGCGCTCTCCGCCTGCGGCGGCGCGTGAAAGTGGCGCTTTCCGTGCTATGGCACGGGAGGTGCCACAACGACGGGGTGGGGTAGGCGGAAAGCGCAGCAACCATTGAGGGCTCAGGCCGCCGGGCGGCGGGCGAGCAGCGAGAACGAGTTCGGCAGGCGTCCGTTCCACGACGCCGCCGAGACACCGCCCATCCGCCAGAACGGCTCCGGGTACTCCGCGAGGTGCCGGATCTCCAGCCCGGCCGCCGCCACCGCGGTGACGATCCGGCCGAGCGTCGCCTGGAACTGGACCGCGCCGTTGGCCGGATACGTGTCGTCGACGTGGCTCTCGGCGAAGTAGCTGCGGTCCGGCCGGATGCGGGGCTCGTCCTCGTCCCACGTCCACAGCGAGAAGGCCGGGTGCTCGTCGTACACGAACAGGTGCCCGGACGGGCGCAGCAGCCGGGCGATGTCCGCTGCCCACGCGTCCAGGTCCCGCATCCAGATCACCGCGCCCTTGCCGGTGTAGACGAGGTCGGCGCTCGCGTCGGGTAGCGGAGCGCCGGGCAGCACGCCGACGACGTACCGGCAGGGAGCGCCGAGTTCGTCGGCGCGCTGTTGTGCCGCGCGGACGGCCACCTCGCTGAAGTCGACGCCGACCACGGACCGCGCGCCCGCCTGCGCCAGCGCGACGTCGTCGGTGCCGTTGCCGCTCTGCAGATGGACGACCTCCGGGGCGCGCTGCAAAATCTCGCGCAGTAGCTCGCGCTCCAGGTCGATGAGCGACGAGCCGGCCGCGGCCACCGCCAGCAAGTCCGAGTACTCCCGCACGTGCTTCTCGGAAGCGGTCTCCCACGCCTGCCGGTTCGCGCGCGTCGTCTGGTCCATGCGTGCACTGTGACACCGTCGCTCACCACCCGACGGCTCACGGCTAAATGTGAGCTATGCGCACTAGTGTTATGGTCTGGGCGTGTCCGACGCATTGGCCGGGTCCGGGATCCTCGGCTGGTCCGTCGCGGCCGTGCTGGGCCTCTGTGCGGCACTCGTCGTGGTCACGGCGGTTCGCCGGTTGTGGGTCGAGGTGTCGACCCGTCGGCGCGCGGCACTCGAGGACCCGGTCCGCCCGCTGGTGCTGACGTTGGCGGCCGACGCCGACGAGGACGGGGACGCGTTGCGGACGCTGGCGGCGGTGCCCACGGCCACCTGGGTCGCGGTCGAGCCGCTCGTCGTCCGGGTGCTGGGCAAGGTTCGTGGTGAGGCCCGCGGGGTGCTCACCGGGTTGCTGGAGTCCCGCGGCGCTGCCCAGCGAGCCCGCCGCGACATCCACCGCCGCAGTGCCGTCCGGCGCGCCAGGGCCGCCGAGACGCTCGGGCTGCTGGGCGACGAGTCGTCGATCGAGGTTCTCCGCGAGCGGCTGGCCGACCGTTCGCCGGACGTCCGGCGGGTCGCGGTGCGGGCCCTCGGACGCATCGGTGACCCGAGCGTGGCCCCGGCGCTGATCGGCGCGCTCGACGGCGCCAGAACGGTGCCTGCCCAGAGCGTCATCCAAGCGGTTCTGCGGTTGGGGACGCGAGCGGCACCGCCGCTCCTGCCCGCGCTGCACGACGAGAGCGAGACCGTGCGCGCCGCCGTCGCCGAGATCTTCGGTCTCCTGCGCGCGGTTGCCGCCACCCAGGCACTGGTCGCGTCGGTGACCGAGGACCCGTCGCTGGACGTCCGTGTCCGAGCCGCGAAGGCGCTCGGAGCGATCGGCCATCCGGCGGGCGTCGACGCGCTCGTCGGCGTGATCCGGTCCGCCGAGCACTCGACGCTGCGCGCGGCCGCCGCCCGTGGGCTGGGCGAACTGGGGTCGGAGCGGGCGGTCCGGGTCCTGATCCCGCTGCTCTATGAGCGGGTTCACGTGGTGGCCGACGCGGCGGCGACCTCGCTGCTCCAGCTCGGCGCACCGGGGCGCACCGCGCTGACCACCGTGCTCTCCACCGCACGGCCCGGACCGGTCTTCGGCCGGACCGTCACCGATCTGCACGCGGACTGGGGCTCGGAAGAAGCGCTGGTAGCGCTGGCCGCCGACGTCCGCTCGGTGAGCACCGCGGCCTGTTACGCGGCCGCCGCCCTCGACGCCGACCGACGGGTCCAGCCCGAATGACCGATTGGCTGCCCGACCTGCCAACGCTCCGAGCCGCGCTGGTCGCCGTCCTCGACACGATCGGCGACCTCGTGTTCTGGTACTTCCTGGCGATCAACAGCAGCTACCTGCTGCTGATCCTGCTCGCCTCGATCGAGTTCACCCAGTACCTGCGGCGGCAGTCGTACGCCGGTCGTGAGGAGACCTACGTCAGCCCGCTGACCCCGCCGGTCTCGGTGCTCGTGCCCGCGTACAACGAGGAGCTGACGATCGTCGAGTCGGTGCGGGCCATGCTCGCGCTGCGCTACCCGGCGTTCGAGGTCGTCGTCGTGATCGACGGCTCCACCGACCGGACCCTGGCGCGGCTGACCGAGGCGTTCGACCTCGTGCGCACGATCCGCGTGATTCCCGACGATGTTCCGACCCGGTCACCGATCCTGGCCAGCTACGCGCCCCGCGCGGGAACCCCGGCGCTGACCGTCATCCACAAGGTCAACGGCGGCCGCGCCGACGCGCTGAACACCGCGCTCAACGCCTCCCGGCATCCGCTGGTCTGCATGGTCGACGCGGACTCGCTGCTCGACCCCGACGCGCTGCTCGCGGTCGCGCAGCCGTTCGGCGACGACCCGCTGCGGGTCGTCGCGACCGGCGGCGTCATCCGGGTGGTCAACGGGTGCGCGGTCCGGGCCGGCCGTATCACCGAGGTCCGCGCGCCCCGCCAGTGGCTGCCGCGGATCCAGGTCGCCGAGTACCTGCGGGCGTTCCTCCTCGGACGAACCGGCTGGTCGAAGCTCGACGGGCTGCTCGTCATCTCCGGCGCGTTCGGTCTCTTCCGGCGGGACGTCGTGGTCGCCGCCGGTGGTCTGGACGCCGCGTCGATCGGGGAGGACGCCGAGCTGGTCGTCCGTCTGCACCGGCAGCTACGGAGGCGGCGGGAGCGCTACCGGATCCTGTTCGTGGGCGAACCGGTGTCCTGGACCGAGGTGCCCAGCACCCGGGACGTCCTGGCGCGGCAGCGGCGACGCTGGCAGCGCGGCTTGATCGAGCTGCTGACCAAACACGTGACGATGATCGGCAACCCCCGCTACGGCCGGATCGGCACCGTCGCGCTGCCCTACTTCCTGCTGTTCGAAGCGCTCGCTCCGCTGCTGGAGCTGGCCGGGGTGATCCTGGTTCCGCTCGGGCTGGCGCTCGGGGTCGTCGATCCCGGGTTCGCGTTCCAGCTCCTGCTGGTCGCCTACGGCTACGCGATCCTGGTGACGTTCGCGGCGATCGCGGTGGAGGAGTTCGCGTTCCACCGCTACAAGCGCTGGCGGGACCTGGGCGTGCTCGTCCTCGCCGCGGTCGTCGAGAACTTCGGGTTCCGGCAGCTGACCGCCTGGTGGCGCGTCCAGGGCACCTACCAGGCGATCCGGCGCACCCGCGCGGACTGGGGCGTGATGACCCGTGCGGGCTTCGAGGACGTGCCGGACTAGAGGATCGTCCCGCTACGCTGGTGCGCCATGGACGGCTCGGGCCAGGCACTCCGCCCGAACACGCGGCGGGCGTCCGTGGTCCGCCGCGCCCGCCTCGCCGACCGGTTGGACCCCGGCCCCGGTCGCCGGCTCACCGTCGTCGTGGCTCCCGCCGGCTACGGCAAGACGACGCTGCTCGGCACGTGGGCCGGGACCCGGGAGCGCGTGGGCTGGCTGACGCTGGACGAGCGGGACAACGAAGAGAACCGGTTCCTCACCTCGCTGATCGGTGCGCTGCGCCAGGGCTCCGGCGACGACGAACTGGGGAAGGGCGTGCTGGCCGCGCTGCGCTCGCCTGACCTCCGTCATCCGGACGCGCTGATCGGCGCGCTGCTCGCCGATCTCGAACGGTTGCCCGAGCCGGTGGACGTCGTCCTCGACGACTACCACGTGATCACCGGCGACGCGGTGCACCGGGCGTGTGTGTTCCTGGTGGAGCACGCACCGGAGCACCTGCACCTGATCGTGTCCGGCCGGGTGGATCCGCCGCTGCCGCTGGCCCGGTGGCGGGTCCGCGGCGAGCTGGTCCGGCTGGGCGCCGACGACCTGGCGTTCACGGTGCCGGAGGCCGCGGCGTTCGTGCGGGACGTGATGCGGCTGGAGCTGGCCCGGCAGGACCTGGTGCGGCTGCACGAGAAGACCGAGGGCTGGGTCGCCGGGCTGCAGATCGCCGCACTCTCGCTGCGTGGCCGCACGAGCCCCGCGGAGTTCGTCGCGTCGTTCTCCGGCCGGCACCGCGACGTCTTCGACTTCCTGGGCGAGGAGGTCCTCGACCGGCAGCCCGCGGAAGTGCGGCGGTTCCTCGTCGAGACGTCGATCCTCGACCAGCTGAGCGGGCCGCTGTGCGACGCGGTCACCGGCCGCACCGACGGGCAGGAGACGCTGGAGCGGCTGGAGCGGGAGAACCTGTTCGTGGTCGCGCTGGACGACGAACGCCGCTGGTACCGATACCACCACCTGTTCGCGGACTTCCTCCGGCTGGAGCCGGATCGTGCCCGGCCGGGGCCGGATCGCGGCGAGCTTCACGCGCGGGCGTCCCGGTGGTGTGAGGCGAACGGCGCCCTGCCCGACGCGATCGGGCACGCGATCTCGGCGGCCGACCACGACCGCGCGATCGGCCTGATCCTGGCGGGCGCCGACGCGGCCTGGAGCCGGGGCGAGGTGCCGACCGTCCTCGGCTGGATCGAGGCGCTGCCCGCCGACGTGCGGGAGCAGCAGCCCAGGCTGGTCCTTCAGCAGGCGCTGGCCCTGGCGCTGACCGGCAAGCCGGACCGGGCACAGCGGCTCGCCGAGTCCGTCCGTGGCGAGGAGCCGCTGCTGGCGGGGTTCTCGGCCGCCGTCCGGTCGTGGTGCGCCCGGCTCCGCGGCGATCTGCACCCCGCCATCGACCTGGCCCGGCAGGCGCTCACGCTCCTGCCCGCCGATCGGGGCGGGCTGCGCGTCTTCGCCGCGGATTCCCTCGGCGATTCGCTGTGGTCACTCGGCGATCTCCCGGCGGCGGAGACGGCCCTCACCGACGCCGCCGCCATCGGCACCGACGCCGGCCACGTCTACGGGACGCTGTCGGCCCTGACGCTGCTCGCGCGAGTCCAATCCGAACGCGGGCGGCTCGGCCGGGCACACGCCACGCTGCTGCGCGCCGAGCGGTACGCGCTGCAGCAGGACATGGGCGCGTCCTCGGCCACGGCCGCGCTTCACCTGGGGCTGGCGGCGCTGCAGTACGAGCGCGACGACCTGGACGCCGCCGAGGTGGCGTTCCGCACCGGCGTCGAGTCGGCCGAACGAACCGGCAACGTCACCGATCTGACCTGGGGCCTCGTCGGACTGTCCCGGCTCGAACAGGCCCGCCACCGCCCCGACGCGGCGCTCGCCACCGCGCTGCGGGCGGAGCGGGTCGCCCGGGACTACGGGGCCAACCCGGAGGCCGTGGTCGCCGCGGCCTGGATGGTGCGGCTCCGCCTGCTGCGCGATGAGCTCCCGGAGGCCGCCGCCGCCGAACAGACGCTGGCCCGGCACGCCGAGGCCGGAACGCCGGGCGCCGAGATCCCCGGCAGGCTCGCCGCGGCGCGGCTGTCGCTGGCGCGCGGCCGCTCGCGCGACGCGTTGCGTCTGCTGCGGCCGCTCCGCGACGCCGCGCAGGCCGCCGGCCGGGGGCGGGATCTGCTGGAGATCCTGGTGGTGCAGGCGCTGGCGTCGGAGCCGGACGAGGCCGCCGCGACGCTGGCCGACGCGCTCGCGCGCGCGGCGCCGGAGCACTACGTCCGGACGTTCGTCGACGAGGGCCCGGCGCTGGCCGCGCTTCTCCCGCGGGTCGACGGCGCGGAGGAGCTCCGGGCTGCCTTCGAGCGGCAGCAGGCCGTCCCACCGGAACCGGCGCTCGCCGAGCCGATGACCGATCGCGAGTCGGACGTCCTGCGGCTGCTCGCCGCCGGCAAGACGAACCGGGAGATCGCAGCGGAGCTGTTCGTCAGCGTCGGCACCGTCAAGACGCATCTGAACAACCTGTACCGCAAGCTGGGCGCGCACAGCCGGACGCAGGCGCTCGCGCGGGCCCGAGCGCTGAATCTGCCGTCGATCTCTACCTTTCGGTAGAAGCCGTCCGGGGACGCCGATCGATAGCTTCCTGGCGATCATCCGCCAGGAAGGGAGTACGACGTGCTGCGGTTCCTTCGCCACCTCGGTGAGATGTTGCTCGCGATGTTCGTCGGGATGGCGGTCCTCGGCATCGGACTGATGGTCGCCGGTGAGCCGCCCGGCTACGACCGTCCGCTGGTCACCTACACCGCCATGGGTGTCGCGATGGCGGTGCCGATGGTCGGGTGGATGCGGTACCGCGGTCACTCCTGGTCCGAGGGCGGGCAGATGACCGCGGCGATGCTCGTGCCGATGTTCGTGCTGGTGATTCCCGTCGCGCTGGACGTCGCCCCGGCCTGGCTCGCGGACGAGGGCACGCTGATGGTGCTGACCCACGTGGCGATGATCGGCGGGATGGTCGCCTACATGCTCGTCCGGCGTGACCAGTATACGAAGGCCCACCATCACAGCGCCGTCCGATGAGGCGAATCCTCACCAGGGCTGCGCGGATCGCCGTCTACCTGGTCGCGTTCGTCGTGCCACCGGTGCTGATCAGCGTCGTCGGGGTGCGGGCGGCGCTGGCCGACCGCTACGAACCACCGCCGGGCGAACGAAGCGCGCAGGTGGCGGTCCCCGCCCACGACCCGGCGAAGCCGACCGCGGTCGTGCTCCTCAACCACGGTGGTACCGAGGTCACCGACGCGCTGGCCCCGTTCCAGGTGTTCGCCGAGTCGGGGGCGTTCAACGTCTACCTGGCCGCGCCCACGAAGCGGCAGGTGACGCTCAGCGGCGGACTCGACGTGCTGCCCCAGCTCTCGCTCGCCGAACTGGACCGCAGGCTCGGCGGCCGGTCGCCGGACGTCGTCGTGGTGCCCGCGATGTGGCGGGTCGGGTCCGCCGGACAGCGGCCGGTCGCCGACTGGCTGCGGAAACACGCTCCGAGCATCGGCACGCTGATGTCGGTGTGCGACGGCGCCGAGGTCCTGGCCGACGCCGGGCTCCTGGAGGGCAGGCGCGCGACCGCGAGCTGGGCCAACCTGGCGAAGTGGGAGAAGCGGCACCCGGACGTGAAGTGGGTGCGGGGCAGCCGCTACGTCCAGGACGGCACCGTGCTCACCAGCGCCGGTGTCACGTCCGGCGTCGTCGCGGCGTTGCACGTCGTCCGGGACCGGTTGGGGGAACCGGCCGCGACCGCGCTGGCCGAGCGCATCGGCTACCCCGACACCCGGCTCGGCGACGAGCCCCGGATCCCGGTCGACGCGCTGAGCCCCGCCGACCGTGCCCTCTACGTCCTGCGCGGCGCCTGGACACCGCATAAACCGCAGATCGGGGTGGTCGTCACCGAGGGCGCGTCCGAGATCGAGCTCGCCTCCGCGTTCGACGCCTACCCCGGGCCGGCGTTCACGTCGCGGACGACGTCGCTGGGGCCCTCCTCGGTGCGGTCCGCACATGGGCTGACGTTCGTCCCCCGCTACGCGCTCGACGACCCTCCGGAGCTCGACCGTCTCGTGGTGCCCGGCCGCACGGTGCCGCCCCGCGTGCGCTCCCAGGTGGAGGACACCGGCATCCGGCCGTACTACGTGCACGTGGGCTCGGACGGCTTCCCGTTCGACGCGACGCTGCGCGACCTGGCCGAACACGAGAACGTACCGCTCACCCGCTTCAACGCCCGGCTGCTCGAGTACCCCACCGGCCACCTCTCGCTCACCGGCCCCGGCTGGCCGGTGCTCCCGACCGTGCTGCTGGTCACCGCCGGGCTGCTGGGACTCGCGATCGTCGGCGCGCTCGACGTCGTCATCAGAAGAAGGAGGGCCCCATGACCACCACGCTGCCCGGCCGGCCGCCCGTCGTCGACCTCGGCACCTGGCAGGCCGCCCGGGACGAGCTGCTCGTCCGCGAGAAGACCCACACCCGCGAGGGCTGCACCGACGCGGCCTGGCACCTCAAGGACGCCGTCTACCTCAACGCCCGCGGCGTCTCGTTCGCGATCCTGACCACGGGCCGGTGGGACGAGGTAACCCCGTTCGTCGAGTTCATGGGCTACACCCAGCCCTGGTACTCGGTGCGCGACCTGGACACACCGGTCGGCGGCGGCATGGGCTACCTGTCGAGCTTCCTCCGTGACGGCGACCGCGTGTTCCTCACCTACGCCACGACGGGCCGTGGCATCGAGCCGGCCAACGGGTCGTTCGGCCTGCTCGACATGACTCCGTACGGCCGCGGCGAGGCCTGGGAGGACCACCCGGACGGCTGGCCCGAGGGGCAGGAGCCGTGCTGGTACTGGCGCTCGGACGCCGAGGGGAACGCCACCTGGGGCCCGACCAGCCGCCCCGTGCCGCAGTGGACCCGCCCCGGCGCGGGCCCCGTGGAGACCCTCGGCCGGCACGGCGACCCGTCGTGACCCCGGGCCGCGGCCTCGACGGCGCCGCGCCGGGGCGCTACCGTGACGGCTGGCACGCTCCCGTGCCCAACCTCCTCCCGGGCGCCCACGCCGCCCGGCACCGCGGAGGCAAAGGGGTGTCCGGCCTCGGGAGAGCGACCGTCCATCGCTGACACGAACCGACGGTTGTGCGCAACGCCGCAGCGTGGGCTGGTCGGCGTGCGCGTGACCGGACGGGATAGCGATGACCGAGCAGAAGCACCTCAAGGCCCGCATCCGCGCGCGGATGGCCCGGACCGGCGAGCGGTACTCCGTGGCGCGCCGCCACGTGGTGGGTGACGCCGAGCGACCCGGCACCGACCACGGCTGGACGCTGCGGGGCGGGCTGCACCCGGACACCGCCGCGGTGGCGCACGTGCTCGCCCGCCGGGGCGTGGAGCTGTCCGAGGCCATGGTCCTCGGCCTCGGTGGCGGCCTCGGCGCCGGGTACATTCTCTGGGAGTTCGCCGCGCACGACACCACCCATCTCACGCTGGGGTTCCGGCACCGGTGGAACTACCTCGACTGGACCGACCGGGTGCTCGACCGGCTCGGCGCCGAATACCGGGTACACACCACGGCCGGAGCGAAGGGCGCGGCAGCCGCCTTGGACGCGGCGCTCGCGGCCGGTGAACCGGCCATCGTCGTCCCCGACCGGCACCTGGTCGGCTACTGGCAGCTGCCCGCGCACCTCGAGGCGCACGGCGGGCACTCGGTGGTCGCCTACGCGGCGACCGAGGCGGGAATCCGCCTCGACGATCGCAACACCCGCCCGCTGACTGTCCCGGCCGACGTGCTGCACCGGGCGAGGGCGCGGGTCAGCTCGTACCGGAACCGCATGGTCGTCGTCGAGGGGGCGACCGCGCCGGAGAAGCTCGCCGACCTGGTGGGCGAGGCGGTGCGGCAGTGCGCCGAGCAGCTGGGCGGTACCTCCACGTCGTTTGCGATCCCGGCCTGGCAGAAGTGGGCCAAGCTGCTCACCGACCGGCGCAACGCCAAGGGCTGGCCGACCGTCTTCGCCGACGGCCGTGGCCTGGCCACCGCGCTGCTCACCGTGTGGGAGGCGGTCGAGCCGGTCGGCATGACCGGTGGTCACCTGCGCGGCTTGTACGCGGACTTCCTCGACGAGGCGACGCCGCTGCTCGGCGAGCGGGCAGCAGAGGCGGCGGAGGCGTTCCGGGAGTCCGGCCGGCGGTGGCACGCGTTCGCGGACGCCGCGCTGCCCGCCGACGTTCCGGAGTACGCGCGCCTGCGCGACCTGGAAGCCGCGGTCGCCGAGGGCGTGGCACTGGGCGACGACGGCGCGGGCCTCCGGGCGGACGCCGCGGCCGAGCTGTGGGCGCTCCGGGCCGAGCTGGACCGGCGGCCACCCGTGGCGCCGGACCTCGGTGCGCTGGCCGAACGGCTGCGTGCGGTGCACGCAGCCGAGGCCGACGCGGTGCGGGTGCTGGGCACGCTGTAGACGATCGGCACAGGCGTTCGCCGGACGCCTGTGCCGTCCCGTTTCGGACCGCCCCCGAGGGGGAAGTGGAACTCAACTCACCCCTTGCCGAGCAGCTCCGCGTCCGCCCCGCCCGACGGGAGGAGAGACGGTGAGCAACCGGGCACCACTCCCGCCGGTCAGGACCGTCCGACGGTCACCGACCTGGTCGGAGCTGCGTGCGGTCGCGCAGTTCCGCAAGCCGCGACTGAACCGGGTGAAGCGCAGGCTGGAGCACGCGCACTCGGTCCGCGAACTGCGCGAGGTGGCTCGGCGCACGACCCCGCGGGCGGTCTTCGACTACGTGGACGGCGCGGCGGAGGAAGAGATCACCGCGGCGCGGAACGTCGCCGCGTACCGGCGGGTCACGTTTTCCCCGGACGCCCTGCGCTCGGTCGCCGAGCCTGATCCGAGCGTCGTACTCCGGGGACGGCGCATCGCCTTACCGCTGGTGTTCGCTCCCACCGGCTACACGCGGATGATGCACCACCACGGTGAGGCGGCCGTCGCCGCGGTGGCCCAGCACGTCGGCGTGCCCTACGCGCTGTCCACGGTGGGCACGACGTCGATCGAGGACGTGCGCGCCGCAGCGCCCGACGGCGACCTGTGGTTCCAGCTGTTCCTCACCGCCGACCCGCGGGTGAACGAGGACCTGATCGTGCGGGCCGAGGCAGCGGGGTACTCGACGATCCTGCTGACCGTCGATACGACGGTGTCCGGGATGCGCCTGCGGGACGTCGTCAACGGCCTCACGATCCCGCCGACGCTGACGGCCCGAACCGTGCTGAACATGTCCCGCTTTCCGGCGTGGTGGTTCAACAAGCTGACCACCGGAGGGATGACGTTCGCCTCGCTCGCCGAGGTCGTCCCGGGCAACCCGACACCGGCCGAGGTCGCGAGCCTGATGTTCGACCCGGGCCTGGACCTGGACTCGTTGGCCTGGTTACGCCGGCGCTGGCGGGGCGACCTCGTCGTCAAGGGCGTGACGACACCCGCCTCGGCGCGCGAGGTGATGGAGCACGGCGCGAACGGCGTCGTGGTCTCGAACCACGGCGGGCGGCAGCTGGACCGCACGGCGGCGACCCTCGACGTGCTGCCGGCCATCCGGGCCGAGGTCGGGCCGGAGGCGACCGTGCTCATCGACGGCGGTGTCCTGCACGGACAGGACATCGTCGCCGCCCGGGCGCTCGGAGCGGACGCGGTGATGATCGGCCGCGCCTACCTCTACGGGCTCATGGCCGGCGGCCGGGACGGCGTGCTCCGGGCCTACGAGCTCCTCGCCGAGGAGTACCAGCGGTCGATGCAGCTGCTCGGCGTGCGGCGCAGCGAGGACCTCTCCGGCCGGCACGTGGCCTTTACCCCGCAGGGAGCAGGCGACCACCCGCACGTCGCGGTCTGACCGACAGCGCACGGATGAAGGAGGACCCATGGTCAGCGTCCCTTCGACCGGAGGAAGCCGCACCTCGGTGGTGGACCGGTTCCCGACCAAGTACCTGGCCGCCCCCGAGGTCCGGGAGCTGCCCGAGCCACCGGCGAACTTCCGGCGGGTCATCGGGCCGGGGATCATCGCCGCCGGCGTCGGCATGGCCAGCGGTGAGTTCATCCTCTATCCGTACATCGCGTCCCAGGTCGGGCTGGTGTTCGTCTGGGCAGCGTTCGTGGGCCTGGCCACCCAGTACTTCCTCAACATGGAGATCGAGCGGTACACGCTCGCGACGGGGGAGACCGCGCTCACCGGCTTCAGCCGGTACTGGCGGCACTGGGGTCTGGTCTTCGCGATCATGGCCTACTTCGCCAACATCTGGCCGGGCTGGGCCACCAGCTCGGCCACCCTGATCACGTACCTCGTCGGTGGCAGTTCGACCGCGATCGCGATCGGCATCCTGGTCCTGATCGGCGCCGTCCTGACCATGGCTCCGGTCGTCTACCAGGCGCTCGAGAAGATCGAGATGGTCAAGGTCGCGGCCGTCCTGCTGCTCATCGTCGTCGCCGCGTTCGCCGCGATCGGGGCCACGGCCTGGGCCGACAGCTACCAGATCATCACCGAGGCGGGGGTGCCCCACGAGGAGCTCGGGTTCGCGCTGCTGCTCGGGGCGCTGGCGTTCGCCGGCGCCGGAGGCGGCCAGAACCTGTGCCAGAGCAACTGGATCCGGGACAAGGGCTTCGGCATGGGCTCGTACGTCCCGCGGATCGTCAGCCCGGTCACCGGCCACCCGGAGGCCGCGCCGTCGACCGGCTACGTCTTCGAGCCCACACCCGAGCACCTCGACCGGTGGCGGCGCTGGTGGCGGTTCGCCAACCTCGAGCAGCTCAGCACGTTCGTGCTGATCAGCTTCCTCACGATCTTCTTCACCTCGCTGCTGGCCTACGCCACCGTCTACGGCCGGGAAGGGCTGAGCAGCGACATCTCGTTCCTGGAAGCGGAGGGTGACGTCCTCAACGAGTCCGTCGGCGGCTGGTTCGGCACGTTCTTCTGGATCATCGGTGCCTTCTCGCTGTTCGCCGCGGCGCTCGGAATCGTCGACTACACCAGCCGGCTGGGCGCCGACGTCCTGCGGACCGCGTACCTGAAGACGACGAACGAGAGCAGGATCTACTTCGCGCTGGTCTGGGGCCTGGTGACGATCGGTGTCATCGTCCTGCTGTCCGGGCTCACCCAGCCGCTGATCCTGCTCGTCATCTCGGCGGTCACCGGCGGGCTGATGATGTTCATGTACTCGGCGCTGCTGCTCGTGATCAACCGACGGGTGCTGCCGGTGGAGATCCGTCCGGGCGCGGTGCGGGTCGCGGCGCTGATCTGGGCGTTCCTGCTGTTCGGCGTGTTGTCCGTGCTGACCTTCAACCAGCAGCTGCGGGAGCTGTTCAACGGCTGAGCCGGGAGGCGCCGGGGTGGAAGCGGGCCAGCCCGGCGGTCACCAGGCCCATCGCGGTGACGACGTCGGCGCGGCTCTTCGTCGCGTCGGCGCGGGTCTTCTCCTCGTCCGCGTCGTGCGAGTACTGCCGGGGACCGAGGTGGAACCGGTCGTAGAGGCGTTCGGCGACGTCCTCCGGAGAGGCCGGGACGAGGATCCGCGACGCGCCCTCGGACAGGTCGGGGTTGTCGCGGTAGGCCCCCGGGGCAGCGCCCCGGAAGCCGGTGCTGGCGGTGGCGCCGACGATGTACGCCAGCGCGTCGACGCCGAACTCGCGCCACTCGTCCCACAGGCTCTCGGCGAGGATCAGCTCGTACGACTTCGCGGCACCGTAGGCGGCGAACCGGGCGATGCCCTGCTGCGCGGCCATCGAGCTGACCAGTGCGAGCGCGCCCCGGCGCCGATCGCGGAACCGCCGCCCCAGCCCCTGGGCGAGCAGCGTCGGCGTCCAGCAGTTGACCGCGAGGTTCGTCCGGAGGTCCTCGCGGTCGGCGTCCAGGAACAGACCGGCCGGTTCGGCGGCCGCGTTGTAGATCACGATGCCCAGGTCGAGGTCGTCGGTCGCGACCAGCAGCCGGTCCGCCGCGTCCTCGTCGCCCAAGTCGACCGGAACGACGCGGGTTCGCACGCCGTACCGTGCTCCGAACTCCCGCGCGCGCTCCTCCAGCACGGTCGCGCGGCGCGCGGCGAGCACGAGGTTCAGCCCGCGTTTCGCCGCGCTCTCCGCGAACGCGGCGCCCAGGCCCGCGGACGCGCCGGCCACCAGGACCCAGCTGCCGTACTTCGTCGTCAGGTCGGTCACGGGTTCCGCTCCTTTACGGCAGCACCATGATGGGGACATGCGCGCGGTCGTCTACGACAGGTACGGGCTCCCGGACGAGCTGCGGATCGAGGAGATTCCCGAGCCGGTTCCCGGCGCCGGGCAGGTGCTCGTCAAGGTGGCCGCCACCTCGCTCAACCTGAGCGACTGGGAGACGCTGCGCGGCTCGCCGCTGTACTCCCGGATCGGCGGGCTGCGCGCTCCGGCCCGGCGCGTACTCGGCTCGGACATCGCCGGCCGGGTCGAGGCGGTCGGGCCGGACGTCACCGCGTTCCGGCACGGCGACGAGGTGTATGGCGACAACCTGGCGCTCAAGGGCGGCTTCGCCGAGTATGCGATCGCTCCCGAGTCGGCGCTGGCGCCCAAGCCCGCGGCGCTGACGTTCGCCGAAGCGTCGACGATTCCGCAGGCGGGCGTGATCGCACTGCAGGGCACCGACGGCGCCGCCGCCGGAGCCCGCGTCCTGATCAACGGCGCGGGCGGTGGTTCGGGAGCGTGGGCGATCCAGCTCGCCAAGCGCGCGGGCGCGCACGTGACCGGCGTCGACAACGCTCACAAGCTGGACTTCATGCGGTCGGTCGGCGCGGACGAGGTGCTCGACTACCGCCGGGAGGACTTCACCCGCCGCGGCCCGTACGACCTCATCCTCGACCTGGTCGCGACCAAGTCGGTGTTCGCCTACCGCCGGGCGCTGGCCCCCGGCGGCAGGTATCGGTGCGTCGGCGGGTCGGTGCCGACGCTGCTGCGCGTCCTGACCGTCGGGTTTGTGGCCGGCCGCCTCACTCGGCGGCGGCTGGGCGTGCTCGCCGTCAAGGAGGGACCGGCGCACTTCACCCCGGTGGCCGACCTCTGCGTCGCGGGTGACCTCCGCATCCACATCGGCCGGACGTTCGGCCTGGACGAGGTGCCGGAAGCGCTGGCCGAGGTGGGCGAGGGCCGGGCCCTCGGCAAGGTGGTCGTGACCCAAAGCTAACGCGCTCCGCGCAGCAGGCGGCCCGGCCGTGGTCCGCCGACGATCTTCGAATCGAGCATCCGGTCCTCCCGAGGGCTAGTGCGCGGCGAGCTCCCTGGCCCGGTCACGGAGCTGGTTCTTGGCGACCTTGTCGAGCGTGGCGCGGGGAAACTCATCGACGACGTGCACGGCGCGGGGCACCTTGAAGTCGGCGAGAGCCTCCCGGCAGCGGTCGATCACGGCGGCTCCGATGTCACCCGAGTCGGCCGCGTCCGGCCGCAGGATGACGAACGCGACGGGCACCTCGTCGAGCATCGGGTGCGGGCCGCCGACGACCGCCACGTCGGCGACGCCGGGCACCTGGCGGCAGACGTCCTCGACCTCGCGCGCGGAGACGTTCTCCCCACCGACCTTGAGCAGGTCGGAGTCACGCTCGCAGTAGACGAGGTCGCCGGTCTCACCGAGCCGGACGATGTCGCCGGTGCGGAACCAGCCGTCGTCGGTGAAACTCTTCGCGGTGGCCGCCGGATCGTCGTAGTACTCGGCGAACAGCGCGACGCCCCGGGTGCCGCGGATGCGCAGCTCACCGGGGCGCCCGTCGGCGCACACCTCACCGGTCTCCGGATCGACGATCAGCGTCTCGTAGCCGGGCGTCGACCGGCCCATCGACCGCGGCGCGGGCGGCAGCCCCGGACCGGCCGTGATCGCCGGCGTGACGGTCTCGGTCATGCCGAACGCGGGCAGCACCGAGAACCCCAGCGCGGCGTCGAGCTCGGGGATCACCGCGCCGAACACCCCGGCCTTGAGCGTGTGGGCGGCCGGGGGCTGCTGCCCGAGGATCGCGTTGAGCACGAACGGCAGCAGCGAGATGTGCGTGACGCGGTGGGCGGTGACGACGTCCCAGAACCGGGACGTGGAGAACTTCGGCTGCAGCACGATCGTCCCGCCGGCGCCGAGCGTCGTCCAGATCGACCAGCTCTGCGCGTTGACATGGAAGAACGGCAGGTAGACGAGGTAGGTGTCGGCCGCCGTCATCCGTAGGGTGCTGGGGGCGATGCGGGCGGCCCAGAGTGCGTTGGCGTGGGTGTGCACGACGGCCTTCGGGCGCGACGTCGTCCCCGAGGTGAACAGGATCCCGGCGGGCGCGAGCGGGTCCGCCTCCCGGGCCGGCAGCGTGTCCGGGTCGCCGTACAGGGCCTCGAACGCGTCGGTGACCGCGATCCACTTCAGGTCCGGTGCGGCCGCGGTGACCAGGTCCGCGTACTCGGGCTGGGTGACCGCCGCGACGCAGCCGGTCTTCTCCGCGAAGTAAGTGACCTCGTCCGGCGCGCTGCGGGTGTTCGTCGTGACGGTCACCGCGCCGAGCGTCGCGCAGGCGTACCAGGTGAGCAGACCCTCCGGGCAGTTGTCCGCGTGCAGCAGGACCTTGTCGCCGGGGGTGATGCCGCGCTCCGCCAGCCCGGCCGCTACCCGGCGGACGTCGGCCCAGAACTCGGCGTAGGTCCAGCTCCGGCCGGGGCCGGAGTGCGGTGCCCAGATCAGGAACGTCTTGTCCGGCTGACGTGCGGCCCATCCGGCGAGCAGCCAGGGGATGTCCTGGCCGGCGAACTGAAACGCGGCAGTCTCCACCGTATCTAATATACTTTGTTCACTGTGACGCGGGAGAGCATCGCCCGAACTCGGTCCGCGTCGACGTTGGCGCCGAACACCTCGGTACCGGGCTGCATCCGCACCCCCCCCGCGAGTGGCCCGGCCACCACCGGATCGAAGCCCAGCGCGTCGACCAGCGCGGCGACCGCGGCCACGTCGGCGTCCGAATCACCGGCGATCGCGATCGCCTTGCGCCCGGGCGCGCCCGCGGTCCGCGCCTCCCCGTCGAGGTCGTGGTAGCCCATGTGGTTGAACGCCTTCACGACCCGCGAGTCCGGCAGATACGCCTGCACGATCTCGCTGGACGACGTCCGCGGGTCGGTGAGGTCCTCGCGGACGCCGTCGATCTCCCACCAGTAGTTCATCGCGTCGACGACGAGCTTGCCGCGCAGGGCGTCCACCGGAACGGTCCGGTACTTACCGAGCGGCAGCGCCAGGATGACCACGTCCGCACGCTCCGCCGCTTCGGCGGCGCGCACGACCGTAGCGCCGGGCACCAGGACGTCGACGATCAACGCGATCTTCGACGGATCGCCGGAGCCGGCGATCAGCACGTCGTAGCCGGCGGCGAGGGCCAGCCGGGCCAGGACGGTGCCGACCTTGCCGGCTCCGAGGATGCCGATGGTGGTCACTCCGCCACCAGCTCGCGAACCATCGGCATGACCTTCGCGCCGTAGAGCTCGACGGCTCGCGTCCGGGCGCTGATCGTCTGCGCACCGGCGGTGTAGATCATGTCGAAGCGTCCGACGCCGAGCGTCTTCACCGCGGCCGCGATCCGGCGGGCGACGGTCTCGGGCGCTCCGATGTAGAGCGAACCGTTCTCGACCTCGGCGTCGTACTCGGCGCGCTGCAGCGGCGGCCAGCCGCGCAGGGCGCCGATCCGGTCGCGCTGCACCTTGTAGGCCGGGTAGAACAGCTCCTTCGCCTCCTCGTCGGTGTCGGCGACGAAGCCGGGGGAGTGCATGCCGACGGGGTGCGCGACCGTGCCGAGCTGCTCGGCGGCCCGGCGGTACAGCTCGATGTACGGGGCGAACCGGGCGGCGGGCCCGCCGATGATCGCGAGCATCAGCGGCAGCCCGTACCGGGCCGTGCGCACGACCGACTGCGGCGAACCACCGACGCCGACCCACGTGTCCAGGTGCCCGGACTCGGTCTTGGGGAACACGTCCGCGTCGGTCAGCGCCGCGCGGGTGGTGCCGTCCCAGGTGACCGGCTCCTCGTCCAGGAGTTTCGCGAACAGGTCGAGTTTCTCCTCGAACAGCACGTCGTAGTCGCTCAGGTCGTAGCCGAACAGCGGGAACGACTCGGTGAACGACCCGCGCCCCAGGATCACCTGGGCGCGGCCCTGCGAGAGCGCGTCGACGGTGGCGAAGCGCTGGAACACGCGGACCGGGTCGTCGGAGCTGAGCACGGTCACGCCGGACGCGAGCTTGATGCGCTGCGTGCGGGTGGCGATCCCGGCGAGGACGGTCTCCGGGGTGGAGATCGAGTACTCCGGCCGGTGGTGCTCGCCGAGCGCGATCACGTCCACGCCCAGCTCGTCGGCGAGCACGGCCTCGTCGACCACCTGCCGGATCGCCCGGCCGTGGGAAACCAGCAGGCCGTCGTCGTCCGCCGGAACGTCGCCGAACGTGTCGAGGCCCATCTCGAACTCGGTCATGGCTGTGGTTCTCCCTGCGTCGCTATGATTGACGTGTCAATCAAACGCGGAAGGGGTCACGGTTATGCCCAGACGATTGCCGACGCGCGAGGAGCTGGCCGTCTGGCGGGATTTTCTCGAGACCACCGAGGCGCTGCGCACGGCCGTCGGTGCCCGGCTCCACCGCGACACCGGACTCTCGCCGGGTGACTACGGCGTGCTGCTGGCGCTGAGCGAGGCCGACGGCAACCGGCTCCGCTCGTCCGACCTGGCCACCGCCGTCGGCTGGGAGCGGAGCCGGCTCTCGCACCACCTCGGCCGGATGGAGCGTCGCGGGCTGATCCGGCGCGAATCGTCTCCGACCGACAACCGTGGCGCCGACGTCGTGCTGGAACGCGTCGGCGCCGACGCGTTCCGGGCGGCCACGGTCCCGCACTTCAAGGTCATCCGGGAACTGTTCGTCGACGCGCTCACGCCGGAGCAACTCGACGCGGCCCGCGACGTCGCCGCAGCCCTCCGTGCGCGCTTGGACAAATCTATCTAACAACCGTTTGACGAAATAGCGTGGGTGGTCGATCGTGATCCCATGCCGACCTACGACGTGGTGGTGATCGGAGCGGGCGCCGCCGGGCTGACCGCGGGCGCGCTGCTGGCCAAGGAGGGGCGGCGGGTGGTGGTCCTCGACCGCAGCCCGCACCTCGGGGGACGCGCGATGGCCGTGCCGGACGAGGGGTTCACCGTCAACCTCGGCGGGCACCTCGTGGAGGACGGCGGCTCCGGCCTGACCAAGGTCTTCGAGCACGTGGGCAAGGAACTGGTCCACGGCGAGGTCAGCAACGACATGCCGATCTGGCAGAACGGGGCCGGCTGGGGCTCGATCCGGGACCGCTACACCGACCGGACCGAGCTCAAAAAGGTCATCAAGGCCCTGGTCAACACCCCGTACGAGGCGCTCGACGACTGGGACGACCGTTCGCTGCGGGAGTGGATCCGGCAGTACACCGACGACCAGGGTGTGGTCGACCTGTTCGAGTTCATCTCCGTCCTCGAATGCATGACCGACAACTGGTACGACCACTCCGCGAGCGACAACCTCTACGTCCGCAAGATGCACTTCGAGGAGCGCAACACCGCCGCGTACTCGTTCTGGCCGGGGCAGGGCTGGGACGGCCTGTGGCGCGACCTCGCCGACGCGCTCGTCGAGCACGGCGGTGAACTGCGGCTCGGGACCTCGGTCGAGCGCGTCGTGATCGAGAACGGCGAGGTCAAGGGCGTCGCGATCGGCCGGCAGCCGCGGGTGATGCCGAACGAGTTCTTCGAGGAGGAGATCCTGGAGGCGCCGGCGGTCATCTCCACGCTGCCGGTCTGGACCGTCCTGAACGTCGTGCCGCGCAGCGCGTTACCCGAGTGGTACGCGTCGCAGATCGAGTTCCTCGCGCAGGACAAGTTCCGCATCGCCTGGCTCGGCCTCTACCTCGCGACCGAGGAGCCGGTCACCCGGTTCGATCCGCGCGAGCTGGCGACGTGGACCGCCACGCCGTCGACGTCCTGCTCCGGGTTCATGTTCGACCAGTCCGCGATGGACCCGTCGTGCTCGCCGCCCGGGACCCACCTGCACGTCATGGGGGCGATCATCCCCGGCGCCAAGGGCCGGGACCGGGAGTGGTGCCGGGCCACGATGGAGGCGTTCGAGCGCGACCTCACGACGATGTGGCCGGGGTTCGCGAACGCGGTCTGGCGGCGTCGCCACCTCGTCTTCGAGCCGTCGTTCGGCGTGATCCAGATGCCCGGGCTGGTCGGGCGCTACCGGCCGCACTGGCGCGCCCCGAACGTCGACGGCCTGTGGTTCGCCAGCGAGACGTTCCGCAGCCGTGGCGTCGGCACCGACCGCGCGGCCCGTGCCGCGCTGACCTGCGTCGAGGACTACCTGGGCCGACGTCTCACCACCTTCGGCGACGGATGGCGATACTGATGGAACGCCTCCAGCTCGGGGTTCCCGGGCAGATCATGCCGCCCGCCGACGCGGCCGTCCGGTTCGCGCGGCGCGCCGAGGCCGACGGGTTCGACGCGGTGTGGTGGCCCGACCACCTGATGGGCTGGCACCCCGACACGATGTGGACGCCGGACCTGACGCCGCTGGCGCGCGTGCAGGACAACCCGCACACGTACTTCGACCCGCTGATCATGATGGGCGTCGTCGGTGCGCAGACCGAGCGGATCAAGGTCGGGGTCGTCGTCACCGACCTCATCCGCCGCAACCCGGCGATGGCCGCGGCCAGCGCGCTCACGCTCGACCACGTCACCAAGGGCCGGGCGATCCTCGGCCTGGGGAGCGGCGAGAAGCTGAACGTCACCCCGTACGGGATGGAGTTCGACAAGCCCGTCGCGCGGCTCTCCGAGGGCATCGACGTGATGCGCCTGCTCTGGGACTCCGACGGCCCGGTCGACTACCGGGGGACGTTCCACACGCTGGAGAAGGCGGTGCTCGGCTTACGGCCCTACGGCGACCGGCCGCCGGAGATCTGGACGGCCGCCCACGGACCGCGGATGCTGCGGCTCACCGGCACCAAGGCCGACGGCTGGCTGCCGACGAAGATGACCGCGCCGGAGTACGGCAAGTCGCTGACCGTCATCAACCAGGCGGCACAGGACGCCGGGCGCGACCCGGCCGGCCTCACGCCCGGCATGCTCGGCTACGTGCTGATGGGCCCGGACGCCGAGACCGTGCGCCGGCTCACCGAGGCCCCGCTCGTGCGGGCCCTCTGCGTCCTGTTGCCCGCGCAGGTCTTCCGCGACCTGGGAGTGGCTCCGCCACTCGAGGGTGGCCCGCACGGCTCCGGGTTCCACGATTTCATTCCGACGACGATCGACCGCGCCGAGTCGCTGCGGATCATCGCGGCGATCCCGCCCCAGGTCGTACGGCACTACGCGTTCTGCGGCACGCCGGCGCAGGTCGCCGAGGAACTGGCCGAGTACCGCGCGAACGGCCTGCGTCACCTCGTGATGTGGAACATCACCGCGTTCGGCGATCCGTCGCTGGCGAAGTGGTCGTTCGGGGCCATGGCGGAGCTGAAGCAGCGGCTCGCGTAACTCCTTGTTGGGGTTCCGGCGTAATGCTAGCCTCATCGCTACCAAACGGCCGTTAGTCAACGTCGACACCTCACCTCCACCCTCGCCCGAGGAGGCCGTCATGACTGTGTGTCCCGCGCCCCTCCTCCGCTCCGCTCCTTGCTCGCTAGCGCTCGCTGCGATGCTCACTTCGGAGGGCCGCTCATGACCGCTCGTGCCGAAATCGAAAACGTCCTGAACAGAGCCGCCTGGGGCTACGACGAGAACGACGTCGACCTCCTCGCCGAGCAGTTCACCGAGACGGCGACGCTGACCCTGCAGATCGGTCGCGACGGCGACGTGGTCGGCCCGTTCGAAGGCCGGGCCGCCATCCACAAGCTGCACGCCGACTCGCTCGCGGCGCAGACCGACCAGCGCCGGCACAACATCTCGAACCTGGTGATCGTCAAGGAGACGGCGGACACCGCCTCGGTGACGTCGAACCTCACCCTGCTGTCGATCGAGAACGGCGCGCTGAAGGTCATCTCCAGCGGCTGGTACCGCGACGACCTGGTCAAGCAGGGGAGCGGGTGGCTGATCGCCACCCGGCACATCTACCTCGACCTGCCCTACTGATCCCCCGGGACGCCGCATGGTCAACATCGGACGGATCCCGGAGAAGTGGGCCGCGCTGACGCCCACCCGTGACGCGATCGTCGACGCCCCGAGCGGGCGGCGGCTGGACTGGCGGACGCTGGACGAGCGGGTCCGCCGGCTCGCCAACGGCCTGGTCGACGGCCTCGGGCTGGCCAAGGGGGACCGGGTCGCGGTCCTGGCCAAGAACTCGATCGAGTACCAGGAGATCTACTACGCCGCCGGGCGCGCGGGGCTGGTCGCACAACCGCTGAACTGGCGCCTGAACGTGCCCGAACTCGCCAAGATCGTCGCCGACGGGGCCCCGAAGGCGGTGATCGTCTCCGACGAGTGGCTGGACGCCGCGAAACAGTTACAGGCGATCGTCGACGTTCCGCACTGGCTGCAGTTCGGCGACGCGAGCGACGGGAGCTACGCGGAGCTGCAGGCCCGATCCTCCGACGACGAGCCGGCGCGGTCGGCATCGACCGGAGATGCGGATCCGTTCTTCATCCTCTACACCGGCGGCACGACCGGCGAGTCCAAGGGCGCGCTGCACAGCCACACCAGCGTGTCGTACGGGATGCTCAACCAGACCGTCGCCGAGCGGATCGTCGCGACCGACGTCTACATGCTGACCGGGCAGATGTACCACATCCCGGTCGTGCTCTCGATGAACTACATGCGCCACGGCTGCCCGCTGGTGTTGATGAACTTCGAGGCGCGGACGGCGCTGGAGCTGATTCAGGAGGAGAAGGTCTCGGCCTTCCTCGGCATCACCACGATGCTGAACTGGATGATGGCGGTGCCCGGCTTCTCGTCCTACGACATTTCGTCGCTGCGCAACATCCAGTACGGCGGCGGCCCGATGCCGTCCTCGGTGGTGAAGGCCGCGCTGGAGAACTTCCCGTGCACGCTGATCCAGGGATACGGGCAGACCGAGGGCACCACGATGTGCTTCCTGTCCCAGGAGGACCACCGCGACGCGATCCGCGGGATCCACCCCGAGCGGCTGATGTCGTGCGGGCGCGAGGGTTTTGTCACCACGGTCCGGATCGTGGATCCGGCCGGCAACGAGGTGCCGAGGGACGGAGCCACCGCGGGGCAGATCGTTGTCCGCTCCGAGGCGAACATGCTCGGCTACTACAACCGGCCCGACCTCACCGCGGCGACGATCCGCGACGGCTGGATGTGGACCGGCGACATCGCGACCTGGGACTCCGAGTCCTACGTCTACATCGTCGACCGCGCCAAGGACATGATCATCTCCGGCGGCGAGAACATCTACTCGATCCAGGTCGAGGAAGCCGTCAACCGCCACCCCTCGGTGCTGGAGTGCGCGGTGATCGGCGTCCCGGACGACGAGTGGGGCGAGGCCGTGAAGGCGTTCGTCGTGCTCAAGCCGGAGACCAGCGCGACCGAGGCCGACATCGTCGAGACGGCGAAGCTGCACCTCGCGTCGTACCAGAAGCCGCGCTCGGTCGAGTTCGTCGACGCTCTGCCCAAGGCACCCACCGGAAAGATCCTCAAGCGTGAGCTCCGTGCCCGGTACTGGGCCGACCGCGAGCGCTCCATCTGAAGGAGGCGAGCATGACGGGACGGGTTTCCGGAAAGGTCGCGTTCATCACCGGTGCGGCGCGCGGCCAGGGCCGGGCGCACGCGGTGCGGCTCGCGGAGGAGGGCGCCGACATCATCGCGGTCGACTCCTGCGCGCCGATCGCCACGGTGGACAAGTATCCGCTCGCCACCGAGGAAGACCTGGCCGAGACCGTCGCCATTGTCGAGAAGCTGGATCGCCGGATCGTCGCCAGGAAGGCCGACGTCCGCGACCCGGCGGCGCTGCAGGCCGCGCTCGACGCGGGAGCCGCCCAGCTCGGTGGCCTGGACATCGTGGTCGCCAACGCCGGTATCGCCAGCTACGGGCTCTCCTGGGAACTGACCGACGAGATGTGGAAGGACATGCTCGACGTCAACCTCACCGGGGTGTGGCACACCGCCAAGGCAGCCGTGCCGCACCTGATGCGCCGAGGTGGCGGGTCGATGGTCTTCACCAGCTCGATCGGCGGTCTGAAGGGGATCATGCAGGTCGCGCACTACGTCGCGGCGAAGCACGGGATCGTCGGGCTGATGCGCACGATGGCCAACGAACTCGCGCCGCACCGGATCCGCGTCAACACCGTGCACCCCACGAACGTCGACACGCACATGATCCAGAACCCCGGCACCTGGGGGATGTTCGCGCCCGACGACCCGGAGCCGACCCAGGAGAAGGCGATGCCGGGCTTCATGTCGCTCAACGCGCTGGAGGTCCCGTGGATCGATTCGGTCGACATCGCCAACGCGGTGCTGTTCCTGGCCAGCGACGAGGCGCGCTACATCACCGGGGCGACGCTGCCCGTCGACGCCGGAGCCGCGGTCAAGTGACGGGTGATCTCGCCGGTCGGATCGCGCTCGTGACCGGCGGCTCGCGTGGCGTCGGCCGGGCGGTGGCGCTGCGGCTGGCGGCCGGCGGGGCGGTGGTCGCCGTCAACTACCGGCGGGACGCTGCGGCGGCCGAGGAGGTCGTCGGGCTCGTCACGGAGGCGGGCGGGACCGCGCGGGCCTACCGGGCGTCGATCGACGACCCGGCCGCGGCCGCGGGGCTGGTCGAGCAGGTCCGGGCCGACTACGGGCCGGTCGACCTGCTGGTCAGCAACGCGGGCACGGCGAGCCGCGGGACGTCGATCGCCGACACCGGCGACGAGGAGTATCTGCGGCTGCTCCGGGTCCACACGCTCGGGCCGCTCGCGTTGATCCGGGCGGCGCTGCCCGGGCTGCGGGCCGCCGGGCGCGGCGACGTCATCGTGGTGTCCAGCTCGATCGTGCAGTCGACGCCGCGCGGGGGAGCGGCGTACACGATGGCGAAGGCGGCGATGGAGGCCGCGGCGCGGACCCTGGCGTTCGAGGAGCGTGCGCACGGCGTGCGCGTCAACGTCGTCGCGCCGGGGCTGGTCGCGACCGACATGGGGGAACGGCTGGTGGCGGCGTCGGGTGGTGCGACGATCGCGGAGCTGGACGGGCGCTATCCGTTCGGCCGGGTGGCCCGGCCGGAGGACGTGGCGGGCGTCGTGGCGTTTCTGGCCTCGTCCGCCGCCGGGTACGTGACCGGCCAGCGCATCACGGTCGACGGCGGTGGCCCGGACACCCCGATCGTCGCGCTCTGATGAAAAGCGGATCGGTGTCGTCATAGCAGGACTAATCCGCGTTCCTCGCACCTCAGCTGAGGGCGAGTAGGGCGGTGCCGGCCGGGACGGCGGTGCCGGGGGCGACGAGGATCTCGGCGACGGTGCCTGCGGCCTCGGTGCGGATCGGCATTTCCATCTTCATCGCTTCGAGCACGGCGACGACGTCGCCCGCGGCCACCTGCTGACCCGGCTCGACGTGGATCGCGACGACGGTGGCGTCCATCGGCGCCGTCGGCGGGCCACCCACCGCGCTTCCCGCGGTGCCGGCGGCGGTGGCGGTGGTCCGAGACGCGCGAGGCGCGGAACCGTAGATCGCGATCTCGACCGGCCCCCGGTCGGTGGCGATCCGGACGCGCCGAGCAGCCACCCCGCCGGACGGCGCCGGCCCGGACGGCGTTGCCGGCCCGGACGGTGGTGCCACCCCGGACGGTGGCGCCACCCCGGACGGTGGCGCGGCCACCTGAAGGCCGAGCGCCGATGGTGCCCACTCCCGGGCCACCGAACTCGTGTCGTGCGTCCCCGCGGTGAACGACTCGGAGTCGAGAATCGACCGGAGGTACGGTGCGGTCGTCGGCACCCCGTCGACCCGCAACGCGTCGAGCGCCACCCCGAGCCGACGCCGCGCCGCCTCCCGGTCCGCACCCAGCGCCAGCACCTTGCCGAACAGCGAGTCGTACGCCGCCGGCACGCTGTCCCCGGCCTCGACGCCGAAGTCGTTGCGAATACCCGGCCCGAGCGGCACGGACAGCGCCGTCAGGGTTCCGGGCGCGGGCCGGAAGTCCGCCCACGGGTCCTCGGCGGCGATCCGCGCCTGGATCGCGTGCCCCCGCACCACGATCTCGTCCTGGGTGAACGGCAACGGCTCACCCCGCGCGACCCGCAGCTGCGCGGCGACGAGGTCGACGCCGGTGACCAGCTCAGTCACCCCGTGCTCCACCTGCAGCCGGGTGTTCATCTCCAGGAAGAAGAACTCGTCCGTCCCCGGCACGACGAGAAACTCGACGGTCCCGGCGCCGACGTAACCGACCTCCCGGGCGAGCGCCACCGCAGCCTCGCGCACCGCCGCACGCAGCGACGCCGACAGCCCGAACGCCGGGGCCTCCTCGATCAGCTTCTGGTGCCGCCGCTGCACCGAACAGTCCCGGTCGGCGAGGTGGACGACGGCGCCGTAGGCGTCGCCGAACACCTGCACCTCGACGTGCCGCGCCGGCTGGAGGTACCGCTCGAGGTGGACGTCGGACCGCCCGAACGCGGCACCGGCCTCGCGCCCGGCCGCGGCCATCGCGCCGGCCAGGCCGGAGGCCGACGTCACGACCCGCAGGCCGCGCCCGCCACCGCCGAACGAGGCCTTGACGACGAGCGGGAAGCCGATCCGCGCGGCCTCGCCGAGCGCCTGCTCCGGAGTCAGCGCACCGGTGCCCGGCGGCACCGGGATGCCGCACTTCTCCGCGACCGCGCGGGCGGCGACCTTGTCGCCCATCCCGGCGATGACCTCCGCCGGAGGGCCGACGAACGCCAGCCCGGCCGCGGTCACCGCCCGCGCGAACTCGGCGTCCTCGCTGAGCAGCCCGTACCCCGGGTGGACGAGGTCAGCGCCGGACGCCGACGCGGCACGCAGCACGGCGTCCCGGTCGAGATAGGACGCGCGGGCCGGAGCCGGGCCGATCCGGTGAGACTCGTCGGCCAGCCGCACGTGCAAAGCGTCGGCGTCGGCGTCGCTGTAGACGGCGGCCGCACGCAGGCCGAGCTCGTGGCAGGCGCGGATGACGCGCACCGCGATCTCGCCGCGGTTCGCCACCAGGACGGTCGTTCCCGGCATCGGGGCTCCTCGGCTCAGCGGGCAGGCGTTCGAGAAACTATCTACCAACCGGACGTCTGGTAGTCTAGCGGCGCTGGACGGAGAGCGGAGGTCCGGTGACGACCAAGACCATCAACGCGAACGGGAACGCGGACGAAGTCACGATGGCTGACCGGCTCGCCGTGCTGCGCGACAAGCGCGAAGCCGCGCTCGCCAGCGGCGGGCCGGAAGGACTCAAAAGGCACCGCGAATCCGGCCGCCTGCCCGTCCGGGAGCGCATCGACCTGCTCGTCGACCCCGGAACCTGGTTCGAGATCGGCGCCCTCGCACTGCCTGAGCTGCGCCGCGACAAGCCGATCCCCGGTGACGCCGTCGTCACCGGGTTCGGGCTGCTCGACGGCAGGCGGATCGGCGTGATCGGCATCGACTCCAGCGTCGTCGCCGGCACCACCGCACCGATCAGCATGCGCAAGCAGGGACGGCTGATCGAGCACGCCCAGCGGCACGGTTTCCCCCTCGTGCTGCTCTGTGACGCCGACGGTGGCCGGATGCCGGACGTCTCGGGCTGGCGCTTCTCCAGCCTGCCGCTGGACTTCACGACGTTCCTCAAGCCGCCGCCCGGCGCACCGCGCATCCCGCGGGCCGCCGCGGTGCTCGGTCCGTCCTACGGGGACTCCGCGCTGCACGCCTCCACCGCGCACTTCGTCGTGATGGTCCGCAGCGGATCGATCGCGCTGTCCGGGCCGTCCGTGGTCGAACCGGCGATCGGCGAGAAGGTCACCGACACCGAACTCGGCGGCCCCGCGGCGGCGACCGAGGCCGGGAACGTGCACCTCGTCGTCGAGACCGAGGCCGACGCGCTGGACGCGATCGCCGCGTTCCTGTCCTACCTACCGCAGAATTCGACCCAGCGCCCTCCGCTCGCGCCGCCGCTGCCGCCCGCGCGGGACCCCGGTGAGCTGGAGACGATCGTGCCGCTCGGCGCGCGGTCCGGTTACGACATGCGCGACGTCTTCGCGTGCCTCGCGGACGAGGCCAGCATCCTGCCCTGGGGCGACGGCTGGGGCCCCAGCCTGCTGTGCGCGCTCGCCCGGATCGAGGGTCGGCCGGTCGGGCTGATCGGCAACCAGCCGATCGCGCGGGCCGGTGCGCTCGACCCGGCCGCGCTGGCGAAGGAACGCGCGTTCGTGGAGCTCTGCGACACGTTCGGACTGCCGCTGGTGTTCCTGCAGGACGTCCCCGGTCTGATGATCGGCACCCAAGCCGAACGCGGCGGCATCCTGCACGGCTACGAGGCGGTGGTCTCCGCGATCGCCGAAGCGACCGTGCCGAAGATCGGCGTGGTCCTCCGCAAGGCGTACGGCGGCGGCCACTTCGCGATGGGTGGGCGGCCGACCGAACCGGACTTCCTCTACGCCTGGCCCAGCGCCGAACTGGGCTTCATGGCGCCCGAGACCGGCATCCGCACGATCCACCGGCGGCGCCTGCAACGCGTGCTGGACGAGCAGGGACAGGCGGCGCACGACGCGCTGGTCGCCGAACTGACCGCCGAGTGGGTCAGCGAGTCCGAGCCGTGGGAGGCCGCCGCGCACCTGTCGCTGGACGACGTCATCGAACCCGGCCGAACCAGAGACGTCGTGGCGGCGAGCATCACCATCGCCCTCGGAGGCCTCGCGTGAGCCTCCAGGTCGAAGCCGGGAACGCGGTCGCGCTGCTCACGATCGGCGATCCGGCCACGCTCAACACGATGGGCCGCACGTTCTGGGCCGAGCTCCGGGATGCCCTGGCCCGGCTCGCGGCCGACGGCTCCACCCGGGCGGTGATCCTCACCGGCGCCGGAGACAAGGCCTTCTCGGCCGGCGGTGACATCGGCAGCTTCGCCGCGCTGACCGACGTTGCCTCCAAACGCGAGTTCCAGCAGGACTGCATGCGCACGTTCGCCGCGGTCGAGGAGTCGCCGCTGCCGATCATCGCCGCGGTGAACGGCTACGCGATGGGCGGCGGGTGTGAGCTCGCACTGGCCTGCGACGTCGTCGTCGCCGCCGACACCGCGACGTTCGCGATGCCGGAGACCGCGGTCGGGCTGGTCCCCGGGTTCGGCGCGCTGCGCGCGCCCGCCGTGATCGGCAGGCACTGGACCAAGCTGATGATGTTCACCGGCGAGCGGGTCGACGCGGCCACCGCGTTGCGGATCGGGCTCGCGCAGAAAGTGGTTCCCGCCGAACACCTGTTGGACGCCGCCCGCGAACTCGCCGCCCGCATCGCCACGAGGGCGCCGCTGGCCGTGGCCACCGGCAAGAGCCTGGTCAACCGTGGCGTCGATCGCGGGGAGTTCGACCACTCGACCGGCGCGCTCACCAGCCTGCACGCCACCGCGGACGCGGCGGAGGGCATCGCCGCGTTCCTCGCCAAGCGGCCGCCGCGCTTCGGGGGCCGCTGATGGGCCCGGCGGCAGACCCGTTCGTGGCGCTGATGCGGCGGTACGTCAACGACTACACCAACCGCCACGACGTCTCGGTGTGCGCGGAGATCATGGAGCCGGAGTACGTCCTGCGGATGGGGCCGCACGAGGTCGCCGGCCGGGACGAGCAGTACATCCCCGCGGCCCAGCGGCAGTTCACGCAGTTTCCCGGGCTGTGCCTGACCGTGCACACGATCGTGGGCAACGGTGAACGGCTGGCGATGCGGTTCTCCGAGCACGGGCGATCCGCCCGGAACGGCCGGATCGCGGTGTGGACAGGGCTCGGGCTGTACCGCTGGAACGGCCGTCGCCTGGTGGCCAACGCCGTGGAGCAGGACTACCTGTCGCGTCGTCGTCAGCTGGAGTCCGGGATCCCGGCCGCGGTCGAGCCGCCCGCGCTCGCACCGTGGGACACGCCCGCCGAACCGGCCGATCCCGCGGCCGAGGCCGTCGTGCGCGACTGGATCGCCTCCGGCGCGGCCGTGCAGCCCACTGAGCCACCGGGCCCGGTCCGCTTCGACGACGGCGAGGCCGGTCCCGCCCTGCTCACCGACGCGACGTCGGACGTCGACGAGCTGTTCTCGGCGGGCGCGTACGTCGCCTTCCGGGTCACCGCCTCCGGCGCGTACGCCGGCGACCTCGACACTCCGGCGACCCTGCACCTCGTCGGTCTGGTCACCGTCGGAGCGGGCCGGGTCAGCGGCGGCTGGATCGTGCGGGACCGCCTCGGACTCGCCCGCAGCCGCACCCGGCAGCCCACGGTCTCCAGCAGCTGAGAGGACGCGCATGCCTGCCGTCACCGATGATCTGCTCGCGCTCCCGGCGAACACCGACCCGTACCCGCTGCTGCGCGACCTCCGCGACTCCGACCCCGTGCACTGGAGCGAGCCGCACCGCGCGTGGCTGATCACCCGCTACGACGACGTCTCGGCGGCGTTCCAGAACAAGGCGCTGTCCAGCGACCGGGTCCGGCCGCTGCTGGCCGCGCGCGCCGGCCGACCGGCGACGACCACCGTGCTCTCGCTGATGTCGGACTGGATGGTCGTTTCGGATCCGCCCGCCCACACCCGGCTGCGCAAGCTCGCCGCCGGAGCGTTCAAGGGCCAGCGGATCGCCGGCATGACCGAGATGATCACGCGGATCGTCGACGAGCACATCGATGCGTTCCTGACCGAGCCCGGTCCGCAGGACCTGATCGAGCGGGTCGCGTATCCGCTGCCCGCGATCGTGATCGCGACGATGCTCGGCGCCCCGCCGGAAGACCGGGACCGCTTCCGCGACTGGTCCGACGAGCTGGCGCTCGTCGCGTTCGGCACCGGCGGCGCGGCCAGGGCCGAACGGCACGAGCGGGCGCTGCGCGGCCTGATCGAGATGCAGACCTACTTCGGTGCGCTGGTCGAGCAGCGGCGCCGCGACCCGGGCGACGACATGCTGTCGGCGCTGATGGCGCGCGACGGCTCCGACGGCCTGTCCGACGACGAACTCGTCGCGATGTGCGCCCTGCTGCTGTTCGCGGGGCACGAGACGACGACGAACTCGATCGCGAACTCCGTGCTGGCGCTGCTCCGCCACCCCGACCACCTCGACCGGCTGCGGCAGGAACCGGAGCTGATCGGCCCCGCGGTCGAGGAACTCCTGCGCTTCGACGGCCCGATCAAGGTGCTGAACCGCTGGGTGGTGAGCGAAACCCAGATTCAGGGCCGGACGATCGCTCCGGGGCAGCGGGTCCATCTTGTCCTCGCCGCGGCCAACCGCGATCCGGAGAAGTTCACCGACCCGGACGTCCTGGACCTGGGCCGCAGCCCCAACCCGCACGTGGCCTTCGGAAAAGGCATCCACGCCTGCATCGGCGCGCAGCTCGCGCGGATGGAGACCCGGATCGCGCTGGCGCGCGTCGTCGCGCGGATGCCGGGACTCGCCCTGGCCGGGGAGCCGCAGTGGAAGGCGAGCCTGGCGTCCCGGTCGCTGGAGGCGCTGCCGGTGAGGTGCTCGCCGTGAGGGTCGGTCTGGTGCCCGGCGTGTGCGAGGGGCACGCCCAGTGTTACGTCGTCGACCCCGACCTCTTCCCGCTCGACGACGACGGCTACTCGGGCGTGGGCCCGGACCGGCCGGTGCCGCCGGGGGAGGAGGCCACCGCCGAACTCGGCGTCAGCGCCTGCCCGGTCCGGGCCCTCCAGGTGCTGCCGTGAACACCGGGGTGCTGTTCACGCCGCTCCGCCTGGGCCGGCTCACGCTTCCCAACCGGCTGGTCATGGCGCCGATGGGAACCTGCCTGGACCGGGACGGGTTCGTCACCGAGGACACGGTCGCCTACTACCGGCGGCGCGCCGAGGGCGGCGTCGGCGCGATCACGGTCGAGGGCTGTCTGGTCTCGCCGGACAGCCGCGGACCGGAGCCACGTCTGTGCGGACCGCAGTACGTGCCGGGCCTCCGCCGGATCGTCGAGGCGGTGCGGCCGCACGGCACGAAGGTCGGCGTCCAACTCATGCACCCGGGCCGGCAGGTGACCGACGGTCCGTCGGTCGCGCCGTCACCGGTTCCGCTGAACTCGGTCGCGCCGACCCCGCACGCGTTGACCGTCCCGGAGATCAAGCGGATCGTCGCCGACTACGCGCAGGCGGCGCGGTTCGCGGCGGACGCCGGCTTCGACTTCGTCGAGGTGCACGGCGCGCACGGTTACCTGCCGTCGAACTTCCTGTCGGCCCGGCACAACGTCCGTACCGACGCCTACGGCGGGACGCTCGCGAACCGGGCCCGGTTCTCGATCGAGGTGGCGCAGGCCATCGGCGCGGCGTGCGATCTGCCGCTCGTCTGGCGGCTCAACGGCACCGACGCCGAGCCCGGCGGGTTCGACGTGGAGTCGGCGGTGGCCGTCGCGCGGATGCTGGAGGACGCCGGCGTCGCGTCGATCTCGGTGTCCTCCGGGACCTGGCTAACGCTGCACCAGACGCTGGCGCCGATGGCGGTACCGCGCGGACACATGCGTCCGCTGGCGCGCGCGGTCCGGCAGGCCGTGTCGGTGCCGGTGATGGCGGTCGGGCGCCTGGACTCCCCGAACCTGGCCGCGGACGTCGTCGCCTCCGGGGACGCCGACCTGATCCTGCTCGGCCGCGGGCTGATCGCCGAGCCGGACTGGCCGAACCTCGTCCGCGCGGGCCGGCTGGGCGACGTCCGGCCGTGCATCGCGTGCAACGCCTGCGTGGACCTGGTCGGACGCGGCGAGCGCGCGCGGTGCGCGGTCAACCCCGAGGTGGGCCGGGAGCTGACCTGGGCGGTCAAACCGGCCGCGACGCCGCGCCGGGTGATGGTCGTCGGCTCCGGGCCGTCCGGACTGGAGGCGGCCCGGATCGCCCGGCTGCGCGGGCACCGGGTGTCGATCTGGGAGCGGGACCGCACGCTCGGCGGGAAACTCACGGTGGCCGGAGCGGCCCCGAGCAAACAGGAGGTCCTCCGCTTCCGCGACTTCCAGGCGCGTCTGCTCGTGGAGCTGGGCGTCGAGGTCCACACCTCCGCGCCGGTCTCGGCGCGCACGGTCGAACGGCACCACCCGGACGTCGTGGTCGTCGCCACCGGCGCGGAACCGCTAGTGCCGCCGATCCCCGGCATCGACGGGCCGGCCGTGCACGACGCCCAGCGTCTGCTCCTCGGCGAGGTCACGGTCGAGCCGGGCACCCGGCTGGTGGTGGTCGGGGGAAGCGCCACCGGCTGCGAGACCGCCGAGCTGATGTGCGCCCGGGGCGCCGAGGTCACGATCGTCGAGATGGCCGGGAGCATCGGCCGGGGCGTGGAGGCGATCACCCGCAGGCAGCTGGTCAAACAACTCCGCCGCGACGGCGTCCGCATCCTGACCGGCGCGGTCGTGGTCGGCTTCGAGCCCGGGCTGGTGCGGTGGCGCCCGGCAGGCGCAGGCGGCGAGGAGGAGACCCTCGACACTGATCTGGTCGCGCTGGCGATCGGGTGGCGCGCCTCCGGAACGGCGATCACCACCGAGCTGGCGCTGCTGGGCGTCGACGTCCGGGTGCTGGGTGACGCCGAGATCCCTGCGGACTTCGTGCGCGCGGTGAACGCGGGTGCCGACGCCGGGCTCACGGTATGAACACGCTACAAATCGGCCGTTTGGTAGTTTGGTGGCCGAGAGTACCGAGAAAAGGGGTGAGGTGCGGTGCCGCAGCCGGCAGGCCGAGCACAGCGTCGGGGAGGCGGCTCGCGCAAACCTCGCGAGGAGCGGTGGGCGGAGCTGTTCGCGGTCGCCACCGACATCTTCCACGAGAAGGGGTACGAGGGAGCGTCGCTTCAGGACATCGCCGACCGGCTCGGGATGCTGAAGGGCAGCCTGTACTACTACATCCACTCGAAGGAAGATCTTCTCTTCGAGGTCATCAACGAGGTGCACCGGCAGGGCCTGGAGAACATCGTCGCGCTGGCGAGCCAGCCCGGCGATCCGCTGCAGAAGCTCCGCAACGTCATCGTCGGGCACATCGAGCACATGTGCCGCCACCTGACCGGCACCACCGTGTTCCTGCACGAGATGGAGTCGTTGCCGCCGGAACGGCAGGCCGAGATCCTCGGCGGCGAGCACGCCTACCGCTCGGTCTTCCTCGACCTGGTCAGCAAGGCCAAGGCCGACGGCTTGGTGCGCGACGACATCGACCCCAAGCTGGCCAGCCTGGCCATTCTCGGCTCGGTGAACTGGGTCTACCGCTGGTTCCGGCCCGGCGGGGAGTTCACCCCCCGGCACATCGGCGAACAGTTCGCCGACCTGATTCTCCGCGGCCTCGTGGCGGACTAGGAGTTCGTCCCTCCGCCCCGGGCCCGCGACGGCGGAGGGAGTGATGGCGGTGCGGAACGTCCTGGTCGTCGGGGGGACCGGCCCGACCGGTCTGCCGCTCGTCGAGGGGCTCATCGCCCGCGGTCACGCGGTGACCGTGTTCCACACCGGACGCCACGAGATCGCCGGCGCTCCGGACGTACCCCACCTCCACGGCAACCCGTTCGACGAGACGGGGATCGCCGAGGCCGTCGGCGCGCGCACGTTCGACACCGTCGTCGCGACCTACGGGCGGGTCCGGCTGCTGGCCCGTCATTTCGCGCACCGCTGCGAGCACTTCGTCGCGATCGGCGGCACTCCCGTCTACCGGGGTTACGTCAATCCGGCGGAGCTGTCCCCGGCCGGTGTGCGGCTGCCGGTCGGTGAGGACCACCCGCGCGTCCGGGTCGACGCGCCACGGTTCGCCGGGTACGACGTCGGGCCGATCCGGGCCGCCGAGGACGTCGTCTTCGCACTCGACGCCGCGGGCGCGTTCGGCGCGACGTACGTGCGATACCCGATCATCTACGGGCCGCGGAACCCGTACGCCTGGGAGTGGAACGTCGTGCGGCGGGTTCTGGACGGACGGCCGTGGATGATCCTCGCCGACGGCGGCCACGGTGTGCACTCCCGCGCCGCCGCCCGCAACGCCGCCGAAGCCGTCCTGCTGGCCGTGGACCGGCCCGAGGTGGCCGCCGGGCGTGCGTACCACGTCGCCGACGACGAGCTGGTCACCGTCCGGCAGTGGGCCGAGCTGGTCGCCCGCGCGGCCGGAGCCGACCTGGAGATCCGTTCGCTGCCGAGCGAACTCGCCGGCCCCGGGTGGGCGATGTCGGCGTTCGGTGGCCGGGAGACCGCGAGCTGTGTTCTCGACACGTCCCGGCTCCGTACCGACCTGGGGTACCGCGACGTCGTCTCGCTGCGGGACGGGCTGCGGGACACCGTCGAGTGGATGATCGACAACGAGGCACAGCTGCGCCGGGCCGGGACGACCGATCCGTTCGACTACGACGCCGAGGACGCCTTGATGGCGGCGTACCAGGGGCTGGTGCGCGACCTGGACGAGTACACGGCGCCGTTCCGGGCCACGATCCGGCGCATGTCGGTGCCGCAGACCGCCAAAGGATCGGCGTAGCGTCGCCCGGCGTCGTGGACGCCGTTCCCGTGCGGAGATCATCGGAGCCATGAACCGACCACTGGACGGCGTGACCGTCGTCGCACTGGAGCAGGCCGTGGCCGCGCCGCTGGCCACCCGGAACCTCGCCGACCTCGGCGCCAGGGTGATCAAGGTGGAGCGGGTGGGACGGGGGGACTTCGCCCGGGACTACGACCACGTCGTCCACGGCACCGGGGCGCACTTCGTCTGGCTCAACCGCGGCAAGGAGTCGCTCGCCGTCGACCTGAAAACGGACGAGGGCCGGCGGATCGTCCGGCGTCTGGTGGACCGTGCGGACGTGTTCGTGCAGAACCTGGCGCCGGGTGCGGCCGCGCGGCTCGGTCTGGACGCCGCCGAACTCCGCGCGGAGCGTCCGGAGCTGGTCGTGGTCAACCTCTCCGGGTACGGGGCCGGCGGTCCGTACGAGCACCGCAAGGCCTACGACATGCTGGTCCAGGCCGAGGCCGGCCTGGTGTCGATCACCGGCACGCCCGCGACGCCGGTGAAGACCGGCATCCCGACCGCGGACATCGCGGCGGGGATGTACTGCGCGCAGTCGGTCCTCGCCGCGTTGCTGCGTCGCGCCAGGACCGGCGAGGGCGCCACGGTCGACGTGTCGATGCTGGAGGCGACCGTCGAGTGGATGGGCTATCCGCTGTACACGTCGATGCACACCGGGGAGCAGCCCGCACGGATGGGCCTGAGCCACGGCGCGATCGCACCCTACGACGCGTATCCGACGCGGGACGGTCAGATCCTGATCGGGGTTCAGAACGACTCCGGCTGGCGGGCGCTGGTCACCGGCGTGCTGGGAGTTCCGGACCTGGCCGACGACCCGCGTTTTGTCACGAACCTGGACCGGGTGCGGAACCGCGCGGAGTGCGACGCGCTGGTGGCGGAACAGACCGCGCGCTGGTCCACCGTCGAATTGGACGCCCGGCTGGCGGCGGCCGGTGTCCCGGCCGCGGAGGTGCGGGAGATGGGCGAGGTCCTGGCGCATCCACAACTGCGCGAGCGGGACCGCTGGCGGACGATCGGCACCGAGCACGCACGCGTTCCCGCGCTGCTGCCGCCGGCGACGTTCGCGGACGTCGAGGCCAGGATGGGCGATGTCCCGGCGCTCGGGCAGCACACCCGGGCGTTGCTGCTCGAGGCGGGGCTGACCGCGGCCGAGGCCGACGACGTGCTGGCCCGCGGCGTCGCTGCTCAGGGCCGGCCCCCGCGGTCGGCGGCGGACGGCTCGGACGGACCGGGCCCGCTCGGCCCGGCGTAGGCGCGGTCCGGGCGTCACTCGCGCGCGCCGATCGCGTCGACCGGCGGTGGGCGCATCGCGATCCGGGTCGACGTCATGATCGCGCCCCAGCCGAGCAGCGTGGCCACCCCGACGATGCCCAGGTAGACGAGCGGTGGGATGGACGGCACCAGCGTCCTGGTCAGCCCGAGGCTGGTGCCGATCAACGACGGGATCGCGGCCAGCGTGCCGAGCAGAACCGCGGCGACGACGATGATCCGCGCCTCGCTCCGCATCATCGCGCGCACCTGCCGACGGGTCGCGCCGACGAGCTGGAGCAGCGCGAACTCGCGGAAGCGCGCGGTGGTGGCCATCACGAACGTGTTCACCACGGCGATCGCGAGGTACCCGAGCAGAACCGCGTTGAGGATGAGGCCGACCGCCGAGTCGCCCGCCGAGGCGTCGCGCTGGGTGGCGACGAACGCTTCGCGGTGGTCGACCTGGACGGTCGGGAGGTGCCGGACGGCGGATCGTAACGCGTCGCCGAGTGCCTCGACGTCGGTTCCCGCGGCGGCCCCGATCAGCACCGCGTAGTCGAGGCGGTCGGTCGTGTGCTCCAGGACGACGTCGTGCGGCAGCGTGACGTCGCCGAGGCCGAGACCCCGCTCGTAGAGCGCCACCACCCGGGGTGTGCTCGGCGTGCCGTCGCCGAGCCGGAGGTCGACGGTGTCGCCGAGGCCGACGCCGAGCGTGCCCGCCGCGATCCGGCTCAACGCCACCGTGTTGCCCCGCAGCTCCGCGACGTCGCCGTGCAGAACGTCGAGATCCATCGTTTCGGCGAGCCGGTCGCCGAGGACGCCCTGGGTCGCGTAGTTGCGGTACTGCGTGCCGAAGGTCGCCAGCGTCCGCGTGCGCACGATCGGGGTCACCGCCGAGACGCCGGGCACGTCCCGGAGCGCGTCCGCGACCTCCGGTGACACGCCGCCGGACGGGGAGGTGGCGACGTAGTCCGCGCGCAGCCCGGCCTCGGCTTGATCCTGAGCGGCCCCGCTCGTGATCGTCCCGCTGAACAGCTGCCCGGCGGCCAGCGTGATGCCCATGATCAGCGGGGTGGTCGCGGCGGCCAGCCGCCGCGCGTTGGCGCGGGCGTTCGCGGTCGCGAGGAACCCGCTGACGCCCGACTTGCGGTTCAGCCACGGGCCCAGCACGGTCACCGAACCGCCGAGCAGCCGCGGCCCCAGCAGCGCGACGGCGAAGACGAGGAGGAACGCGGAGAAGGCCGCGCTCTCGGCCGCTCCTTCGCCGGGCAGCGTCAGCGGCAGCCAGATCGCCATCGCGAGCGCGGCCGGAACCAGCAGCACGCCGACGGTCACCCGGAACCACCCGAGGCGGCCGGGTTCCACCGCGGCCTCGCCGAGCGCATCCACCGGCCGGAGCCCGGCCGCGCGCCGGGCGGCGATCCGGCCGCCCAGCCGCGCGCCGACCAGGCACAGCACGAGCGCCGCGAGCATCGGCAGCGGGCCGATCGACAGCGCGAAGTCCGGCGGTACCGCACCGACCAGCGCGAACGTCTCGCGGAAGAGGACGCTCAGCCCGATGCCCGGGATCACCCCGAGCACCGCGCCGAGCGCGCCCACCACCGTGCTCTCGGCCCGGATCATGCCGAGCACCTGTTTCGGCGTCGCGCCGATCGCCCTCAGCAGCGCCAGCTCCCGCAGCCGCTGGCGGACGGACAGGGCGAGCGTGCTCGCCACGACGACCATGATGATCAGGACCATGCTGCCGCCGAACGCCAGCGACACCTCGTTGAGGAACGAACGTGTGGCGCCGATGTCGAGGAACTCGGCTTCGCTGCGGGCGCTGCCGGTGTAAACGACCACATCGGAGACCGCCGCGTCGATGGCGCGCGCCAGTTCGTCGGCCTGGACGCCGGGCGCGGCCAGCACGCCGATCGTGTCGACCCGGTCCGGTTGGCCGGTCAGCCTTCGGGCCCGGTCGTCGGTGAAGAACAGCGCGGGCTGCCGGGCGAGCCGGTCGCCCGGCAGGCTCGCGATGCCGGTCACCCGGTAGGTCGACGGGTGCGAACCGACCGCGAGCCGGAACGACGCCCCGACGGTGGTGCCGATCCGGTCGGCCAGCGCGGAGTCCAGCACCACGTCGTTCGGTCCGGTCGGCGCCCGGCCCGCGTGCAGGGTGAACGGGCCGAGCGCGGTCGACTGCCAGCCGTGCCCGAGAGCCGGGGCGCCGCCCGGCGTGACGCTCACCGGGACGCTGACGTCGGCGATCGCCGCCCGGACGCCGGGCACTCGTGCGATCTCGCCCACCCGCCCGGCGGGCATCGTGGTCCGTTCGGCGAACCGGGGATCCACGTCGTCGGCCACCGGTAGCGCCTGCGGAGCGCCGACCACGACGTCGGCGGCGCGGTAACGCTCGGCCGGTACGCCCGAGCGCGCGCTGCTCTCCAGCAGGATCCCGCAGGCCGTGATCACCGCCGAGCCGAACAGCACCGCGACGAACGCGGCGACGAACCCACCCTTCCGTCCCTTGATCGTGGTCCAGGCCAGCGCCAGCATGCGGCGGTTCACGCAGCGTCCCCGAGGTGCGTCATGCGCTCGGCGATCTGCTCGGCGGACGGCCGGGTCATCGCGCCGGCCAGCCGGCCGTCCGCGAGGAACATCACGGTGTCGGCCTGCGCGGCCGCGACCGGATCGTGCGTGACCATCAGCACGGTCTGTCCCAGGTCGTCGACGATGGACCTGAGCAGCGCCAGGACCTGCCGGCCGCTGCGGCTGTCCAGTGCGCCCGTCGGTTCGTCGGCGCACACCAGGTCGGGCTGGTTGATCAGCGCCCTGGCGATCGCCACCCGCTGCTGCTGGCCCCCGGAGAGCTGGCTCGGGCGTCGATCGGCATGGTCGGCGAGCCCGACCGCGGCGAGCACGCTCGCCAGCCGCTCGCGGTCGACCGGCTTCTCGGCCAGCCGGAGCGGCAGCGTGACGTTCTCGGCCACGGTCAGCGCCCCCAGCAGGTTGTACGCCTGGAAGACGAACCCGATCCGGTCCCGCCGGAGCGTGGTCAACTCGGTCTCCGACCGGCCGGACAGCTCGGTGTCGCCCAGCACGACCCGGCCCGACGTCGGCCGGTCCAGCCCGGCTGCGCAGTTCAGGAACGTGCTCTTGCCCGAGCCGGACGGGCCCATGACGGCGGTGAACGTACCGCGCGGAAATCCGGCCGTCACCGCGTCGAGAGCCCGGACCGCGTTCCTCCCCGACCCGTACTCCTTCGACACCGAATCCAGGTGCACCGCGTATCTCATGGCGTCCGACGCTAGGAGTTTCGCCGGCGCGAACCGCTACCTCGCACCACCGGAAATGAGCTACAGCCTGCTGTAGTGCCGCGGCCGGCGGTCACCGGGCAGACTGGGGCCCGTGGCGCGACGGTGGGTGCGGGTGGGGCGCAGCGGGATCTACCTCCTGGGGTCGCTCGCCTCGGGGATCGCCACCGTGTTCGCGCTGCCGCTGCTGTGCGTTCCGTGGCTCGCCCGGCGGTGGGCGAACCGGCACCGCGACCGCGCGGGCCGCCTGCTCGAGACGCCGCTGGCGCCACGTCCTGCCCTGGGCGCGCCGGGACGCCGGGCGTCTGCCGATCCGGCCACCCCCCGCGACCTGCTGTGGCTGCCGGTGCACGCGCTGACCGGGATAGCGTTCGGACTGCCCGCGCTGCTCTGCGTGGGCAACGTCTTCCTCGCCACGGTCGCAACGCCGCTGTGGTGGGCGTTCGACTACGAGGATCGGCCACGGCTGTTCATCGACGTCCCGGTGACCGGCTGGGGGACCGCGCTGACGCTCGGTCCGCTGCAGATCCTGCTGCTCGCCGCGCTGGCGTACGTGGCCTTCCCACCGATCGCTCGCGCGCACGCCCGGATCTGCCTGGCGGTGCTGTCGTACTCGACCGCGGAGCAACTCGCCGACCGCGTCGAAGTGTTGACCCGCACCCGCGCGGACGTCCTCGACGCCCACGGCGCGGAGCTCCGCCGGATCGAACGTGACCTGCACGACGGCACCCAGGCCCGGCTGGTGGCCATCGCGATGCGGCTGGCCGTCGCCCGGCAGGCGTTGTCCGGCACTCCCCGGAACGAGGAGTTCCTGGAAGAACTTCTCCGGGACGCCCACGAAGGAGCCGAAGAGGCGATGACCGAGTTACGCGACGTGATCCGAACCGTCTATCCGCCGATCCTCGCGGACCGGGGCCTCACCGGCGCCCTGACCGCAGTGACCGCCCGGTGCGGTGTGCCGACGCGGCTGCACGTCGATGACCTGGAACGGGTACCGGCGGCGGTCGAGGCCGTCGTCTACTTCGCGGTCGCCGAGGCGCTGACGAACGTCGTCAAACACAGCGGGGCGACCGAGGCCGACGTCCGGGTCAGCCGCACCGGTGAGCGGCTGTCGGCCGTGATCACCGACAACGGCAGCGGCGGCGCGGACCCCCGGCAGGGCACCGGCCTCGCCGGGATCCGCCGCCGGGTACTCGCGCTGGACGGCACCCTCGGCGTCGACAGCCCGGCAGGCGGGCCGACGACACTTCGGATGGAGCTGCCGTGCGGGTGGTGATCGTCGAGGACAACGTGTTGTTGTCCACCGGCCTGGAGATGTTGCTCAAGCACGTGGGATTCGAGGTCGCCGCCCTCGCCGGTGACGCGGAGGGCTTCCTCACCGCCGTGCGGGACCACCGGCCCGACGTCACGATCGTCGACGTCCGGCTGCCGCCGTCCTTTCGCGACGAGGGCATCCGGGCCGCGCTGCAGGCCCGGCGCGAGCACCCCGGCCTGCCGGTGCTGGTGCTGTCGCAGTACGTCGAGCAGCAGTACGCCGCCGAACTGCTCTCCACCGCCGGCGGCGGCGTCGGCTACCTCCTGAAGGACCGCGTCAGCCGGGTGGACGAGTTCGTCGACGCGTTGCGCCGCGTCGCCGCGGGTGGCACCGCGATGGACCCCGAGGTCATCGCGCAGCTCGTCCAACGCGCAGGCGACCCGATCGCCGCGCTGACCCCGCGTGAACGTGAGGTGCTCGCGTTGATGGCGCAGGGGCACGACAACCAGACGATCGCCGGCCAGCTCGTGATCACCGACAACGCGGTGCACAAGCACATCGGCAACATCTTCGCCAAGCTCGGCCTCGCGGTGACCGACAGCGGTCACCGCCGGGTGCTCGCCGTGCTCGCCTACCTCAACGGCGCGGGCCCGCCCAACGCCCGCTGAGCCGGGATCAGTCCGGGATCCAGTTGCCGTGGAAGCCGGTGGGCACCCGGACCGGCAGGTGGACCGTGGCGAGCGTCTCCAAGGTCGCAGCGTCGAGGATCGTCAGGTCGGTCGTGTCGTCGGCCAGGTGGGAGACCAGGCCCATGAGGTAGCCGTGGCCCTCGGGAGAGTCCGGGGCGGCGGGCTCGAAGACGAACTCGCCGATCGCAGTCGCCGGGCCGAAGTCGCGGATCTGCGAGGTGGCCGCGACCAGGTCGTGTTTGACGAGCGTGTGGTTGACCGACGCGGCGCCGGGGGTGAGCCCGACCGTGTAGCCGTACCGGTGCCTGCGGCCGGTGAAGCGCTCGTCGATGCGCGGGAACTCCTGGTGCAGGTCGTCGAGGAGGGTCTGGGTGACGTCGCCGCCGCCGAGTTTCACCGTCCAGCGCTCGAGCGTGCTGATCGCGCCGTCGCGCTCGTCGTCGGCGTCGAAGGCCTTGGGGTGCCGGGCGAGATCCAGCACGATCGTGTCGTCGACCTCGTAGGCATTGAGCGGATGGAACACAAAACAGGGATCGATGTCGAACCACCGCACGTCGGCGTCGCCGCCGTCCCGGGGCATCACCCCCACGCGGGTCCGGTAGCCGGGTTTCCAGCTGTAGGGGATGCCGGAGTCGGTCGGCGTCGGGGCCGCCGCGGCGGTGATCGGGTCCGGGACCGTCACCCCGCCGATCGCGGCGCCGGCCACCAGCGTCGCCTGGTCGGACAGCGGGAGGGGAGTCGTGACCACCGGCGGGCCGAGGACCTTCTCCAGGTCGAACGTGACCGGTAGATCGTAGAAGACGACATAGTTCTCGGTGAGCGAGAAGTCGTGCATCATCGTGCTGCCGCCGACCGTGACGTCGACGGTGCGGCGCGCGCGACCATCCACTCCGATCACCGAGTACTGCACCTGGTTGCCGCGCGCGAACGAGTACGAGACCGCGTGGAGTTCGCCGGTGGCGGGGTCACGCTTGGGGTGCGCGGTGTAGCCGCCGCTGATCGTCCCGCCGAAGTCACAGGGTCCGACGGTGCCGAGCTCGTAGTCGAGCTCCATGTTGGCGATGCCGCCCTCGGTGAGCGCGAGCGTCTTGCCCGCGTGCCCGAGGACGTTGGTGTTGGGTCCGGTCAGGTCCATCCCGGCGTCACCGGACGACGGGCGCTCCGGCTCGCCGAGCTGGGCGGCCGCGGCGGGGCCCCGGACCCAGCGGTTGCGGTACCACTCGGCCCGGCCCTCGCGCAGCCGGATCCCGTGGATCATGCCGGTGCCGGTGAACCAGTGGTAGGTGGCCGGATCCACCTCTCCGATCGGGTTCGGCCCGTTGCGGAGGTACCGCCCGTCGAGGCTCTCCGGCAGAGCACCGGTGACCCGCAGGTCGGTGAGCGTGATTTCCCGGGCGACCGGAGCGTGCGCGCCCTGCAGATAGGGGTTGGCCATGATGCTTCCTTCGCTCGACGGAGTCAGGCGTGGAGCGGGTGCACTGCACCCTCCCATATGTACGACGCGACAGGTAAGAGTTGACACATCGTTCGAGCCCTATGCTCTGAGCATGTCGTTGCGGATGGCCCTCATCGGGATGCTGGCGGCCAACGGCCCCGCCTCGGGTTACGAACTCACCAAACTGTTCGACAGCTCGATCAATCGCGTGTGGCAGGCCAAGCACAGCCAGATCTATCCCGAGTTGGCCAAGCTGGTCGAGACCGGAGCGGCGGTCGTCGAGGACGCCGGAGACGGGCGGGGACGCAAGATCTACACGGTCACGCAGGCCGGGCGGGACGAGGTCGTGCGATGGCTGAGCGCCGACGCGAGCCCGCGGAGCGTCCGCAACGAGACGGCACTCCGCGCGTTCCTGATCCCGGTCCTCGACCCCCGGGAAGCGGCGTCGATCATGCGGGCCGAAGCCGCCCAGCACGCCGCGCTGCTCCGTGACCTGACCGCGCTCAAGGAGGCCATCGCGGCATCCCAGGGCTCGGAGAACCCGGCCTTCGGGGCCTACGCGCTGGACCTCGGGATCCGCAGCGCACGCTTGCTGCGGGACTGGGCCGGCGACACCGCGATCGACCTGGAGAAGCGGGCCTCCGCGACGAACTAGCGCCGCGCGGTCAGGCTTGGGTCACTACCTCGACGATCGATGTCGTCCAGTCGTGCGCCACCGGCGACTCGCGGCGCGCATCACGGTGCAGCGCGGTCAACGCGAGCCGCTCCAGCACACCGGACAGCCCGGGCAGTCCGCGGCTGCGGTCCGGCGCGGGCTCCCCGAGCCGCCCCAACCGGAACGCGGCGGACGAGAACTCCTGGTCCGAGACGAGGAGGAGGAGCCAGTCCCGGCCCTGCGCCGTGCGCGTGGCCGCTCGGCCCGGCGGGAGCGAGAACTGGACCCGCCTGCCGTCGACCGCCGTGCCCACCTGGCCCGGTCCGAGGTAGTCACCGGGGAACAGGTCGGGGTGGATCTGGTACCGGTCGGTGAGGTCGAGCAGCGCACAGTACAGACGCCGGTCGCTGCGATTCCGCAACCGGATGAAGACCACCGGCGGGTCCGGGGCGTACCGCAGCCGGATCACCCCGTCCGCGTCGGGGCGGAGCGCCGGGCCCTCCAGCGGAGCCGTCGCGACGCCCGGCGCGGCGGCGATCAGCTCCACGTCGACCGTGCCCGCGAGCGGAGAGCCCACGTTGACGAGCTTCTTGATCTGACGCCAGCGCGCGATGTGTTCCAGCTCGCGGAGCACCGTCGGAACCGGGTCCCCGGTGACCACCGGCGGGGCGAGCAGCTCACCGTCCTGACCCAGGATCCGCGGCGGATCGTCCCGCACGTGGAGCGTCCCACCCGGCGCGATCCGGACGTACGGCGAGGCCCCACCGCCCGGACCGCCGGTGCGGATCGCGGCGGCGAGCCGGTCGGTGAACTCCCGCGCGCCGTCCACCGTCACCTCCGCCGGGGGTGTGGGCATCCGGGTCAGCGCCATCGGGTACTGCCTGCCGCGGTCCGGCTGCCAGCCGACCGGCTCGACGTCGCTCGACACCACGCCGACGCGGGTCACCCTGGCCTCGTGAGCGGGGACGCCGACCACCCCGACCAGCAGCGGGTCGTCCGCCTCCGGTGGGGTCAGGCCATGGCAGGACCCCGCGTCGATCTCCCACCGGCCGCGGAGGTAACGCATCACGATCGCCGAGCGAGGGCTCCGCCCGGCGCCGCCCAGGAACATCCGGTCGGCGATCGGATGCTCGTGCGGGTACAGCAGCGGGTGCTGGTTCGGAACCAGGTCCTCGATCGCACAGCGCGCGGCAACCATCAGCTCGCGGTAGGTGGCGTCGGCTCCCTGCGCGTTGGCCGCGTTCAGCAGCGCGGTCGTGAACGCCCCGCGGAACTCGCCGTCGCGTCGGTACTCCGCTGCGGTCTGGTGGATCTGGCACGCGGTCAGTGCCACGTGGTTACCCCGCCGACGCTCTGCGACCTCGGCGCTTCCGTCGCGGGACGTCCCGGCCAGCACCTCGTCCAGCAGCGTCTCCGGGGCGGGTGGCTCGGTGGCGGGCGGCGCGAACCGCTCGGACACCGCCTCACCGCGGGTGGCCCCACCGGAGTGACAGCTGTCGAGGATCACGACGACGTGGACGCCGTTTCCCGCGATGCGGTCGAGAAGCGTCGCCAGCTCGTAGTCCTGCAGGTCGGGCACGCCGGGCAGCCGGCTGTCCGCGCAGACCAGCGTCTGGCTCGTTCCGCTGGGCTCCAGGTGGCGCAGCGCGGCCGGGACGGGGGCCAGCGAACCGTGCCCGCTGAACCAGAACACGGCGGTGTCCCCGGCACCCGCGGCGCCCAGGTGGGTCCGGATCCCGTCGACGACCGCGTCGCGGGTCGCCTCTCCGTCGCGGAGCGTCTCCACCCGCAGCGAGGACGTCGACCGCGCCAGGAACTCCTGCGCGGACGCGATGTCGTTCTTGCAGCCGTGGAGCGGACGCACGCGCGGCCCCTGGTAGGCGTCGATCCCGACCAGGAGCGCGTAGACGGTCGCGCTCATCGGCCGTAGTGGGTGAAGCCGGCCCAGCTCTCGACCTTCGCGGCGCCGGTCAGCGAGGTGGCGTCCGCCAATTCGTCGGGCATCGTGTCGGGGACCTTCCGATCGGGATCCAGCATCCAGAGCTGCGCGGCGCGCAGCGCCTCGGCCGGTCGCAGCCGCTCGTGGCGCAGGTAGTGATGGGTCATGAAGATCAGCAGCTTCGTCGCGTGGTCGGGCACCTTCCACAGCGAGCCGAAGACCGTGGAGGCCGCGCTCGCGAGAAACGCGGTCGCGAGGCTGAAGGCCTCGTCGTAGTCACCGGACGCGACCGCGGTGGTGCACGCGGCCAGCGTCACGACGTCGACCGGCGCCGGCTCGCGCAGCTCCAGGATGTCCTGGGCCGAGAGCCGGCGACCGGCGGCGAGGACGAGGTAGGAGCCCTGCCCGCCGCCCGCGCCGACCACACCGTGACAGGCGAGGTGGAGGCTGGACCGGCCCGGAGAGGGGCGTTTGAGCCAGTTCCGCAGCGCCTCCGGCGTGGCGACGTCCTGGCTGTCGATTCCGCCGAGCGTCCGGGCGTCCGGATAGAACACGTCCCGCACCGCGACGGCCTCGGCGCGGGCCTGCGCGAGATCGCCGGTCGGGTCGGCGACGACCAGTCCGCCCCGGTCCGGTTCGGGCACCGGACGCCAGGCGGCGTGACAGAGCAGCCGGGCCGAAGCCGCATAGGAGATCACCGCGCGCTCGACCGCGTAGCCGCCCTCCGGGCTGCGCGCCGCGTGCCAGGGCACGGTGGCCAGCGCGCCGACCGGTGCCAGCACCAGCCGGGCCGGGCCGCTGGTCCGCAGCGTGTCCAGCAGCGGTTCCATCGCGGCCGACCAGGCCCAGCGGCAGAGCTCGGTGAGACCGTCGGCAGCCGGTTCCCCCACCGGAACGGCGTCCCGGGTGAGCTGCTCCGGCGCGCGGGTGGCGGTGGTGTCCAGCCAGCCACCCGGCGGCGTCGTCAAACCGGGCAGCGCGACCTGGTAGGTGGCCTCGCCGCGGGGCACCACCAGGGCCACACCGGACCCGTACCGGTCGGCGGGCAGCAGGTAGACCAGCGCGTCCGCGCCGAGCGTGGCCAGCGCGGCCCTGGTCTCGGCCAGCTCCGGCGGTGTCAGCAGCCCGCCGGGCGCCTCGACGTCGTCCAGCGAGTCGACGCCCGCCAGCCGCGCCAGCACCCGGTAGCGCAGGCCCGAGCCGAAGTCGCTCTGCACACCGCCGGTCTTCTCCCATTCCAGCGCGAGGTCGTCGGCACCGAGCCTGCGGAGTCGCTGCGGCACACCGGTGTTCGTGGCGGCGGAGTGCAGGAGGAGCCCGCGGCCGGCGTCCAGCGTCAGCGCGGCGGTGTCCGTGTCGTCGGCGTCCAGGAAGGCCCTGGTGACCTCGACGGCGTCGTCGATCGCGCCGCGCTCGGCGGCGGTCGTCGCGTCGGACGTTCCGGCCTGCAGGAGCACGCTCCAGGCGTGGCCCTGCAACCCGCGCCGTCCCCAGCTCCGGGCCGCGGCCTCCTGCCCGGCCGCGCGGTAGGCCTTGAACAAGCCCAGGCAGATCGACGCCCAGCTCGGGTGGGTGGGCCGGGCGGCCGTCCGGGCGGCCCACTCGAGTTCGCCCGTCGCTTCGGTCAGCGCCGCGCGGTCGTGTGTGCGGGTGTACAGCGCGAGCAGCACGGCACCGAGGTGCGCCCGGTAGTCGACCAGGTGGGGGTTGTCCGCGGGCGCACCGGTGATCGACTCACGCATCCGCTCGATACCGCGGCGGAGGCCCGCCAGGTCACCGGCCCGCAGCGCCTGGTGGGCGAGGTTCATGCCCTGGGCGTGCAGCGCCAGCCGACGCTCGGAGTCGCGGAGCCCGCTCAGCTGGCTGACCGCCTCGAACGGGTCCGGGGCGTCCGCCGGGATCTTGAGCGTCGGGGGAGTGCCCAACCCGGTGTCCCCGCTGTGCCCGCCGGTCCGGTAGAAGTCCAGCATCCGGTCGGCCATGCCCATCAGCGCCCGGGAGTGCGCGATGGCCGGCGTGTCGTCCGGCACCTGGGCCATGAGCGGCTTGATCTGGTCGAGTAGCCGGGCCGCGGTGACGAAGTCGCCCCGCTGCGAGGCGGCCATCATCTGGCCCATCAGCGCGTTGATCCGCGTCCCGAGCCGGTGCAGGTCGTCGTCCTGGCCGCTGACGAAGTCCGGTGGCGGGGGCTGCGGCCCGGCGAACCGCCCCGCCACCTCCTCGGCGGGTCCGTACTCGCCGCGCTGCTCGGCGACCTTGACGACCAGGGCGATCCGCACGTTCTCGAGGATCCCCGCGAACTGGTTACCCGGCGGGAGCTTCTGCTGCATCCGGTCGAGCGCGCGCAGTGCCTCATCGGGCGGGCGCTGCGAGTCCTCGGTCAGCGCCGCGGCGGCCAGCAGCAGGGCCCGCAGCCCGGCCTCCGAACCGGCGCCGGTGGGGTCGGGGCCGGACGCGTCGAGGATCGCCTCGGCCTGCGCGACGTCCATCGGGGCGCCGCTCATCGCGCCTTCGACCTGGCGGTTGAGCGTCCACAGCGTGGCCGCGTAGTCGACGGTGCCGTGCCTGCTCACCTCGTGGAGATCGGCCAGGGCCCGGACCAGCGCGTGGGGTTCGCGGGTTCGCGAGTAGTCCAGCGAGTGGCAGATCGAGCGGGTGAGCAGCTCCTGCGCACCCAGGGTCCGGTCCGGTAGGGACAGGCCCTCGAGGAGTCCGGCGCGGCGTTCGTCGGACATCGCCGAGAGCCGTTCGATCAGCGCGATCGTCTCGGAGTTCGTCACGAGTTGCTCGCGGCCGTACCGGCCACCACCGTCATCAGGTAGATCACCCAGACGATCGTGGAAATGACACCGATCACGATGGCCGCCGTCGAACCCGTCGCCATCACCCGTCGGCCACGAACTCCGAAGTAGACCGCCGCCGGGCCGGCGAATATCCCGACGAAAGGCACGAAACAACCGCCCAGGGCCAACGCGAGGCCGATCGGGCCGCTGGCCCGGTCCAACGAATTGCGACGCTCGGCCAGCCGGCGCTGTTCGGCGATCTGGGCCTGCCGATGCGCTTCCGCCCGCTGCCGCGCGGTCAGGTCAGCGGCATACGGACGCAGCAGCGTGATCACCAGATCCTGTGCCGCCCGCAGGTGCGGCGGGACCTGTGCCTGGCAGAGTCCGCGGAACCAGGGCTGGTGTCTCGCCTCCGGGTCGGCGCCGGCCGCCGTGGCCTGCTGCCGCAGCGCCCCCTCCTGACCGGGGAACGAGGTCAGCAGCAACTGCGCCCTGGCCAGCCGGGCCGGCGGCGAATCCGAGGCGTAACCGGGGGCGACGGCGAGCTGCTGGTCGAAGTGATCGACCGACTGGTGCCAGCGCTCGTCCACCAGCGCGTAACCGTCACAACCGGGCAGCCCGTCGTACACGGCCAGCGCGCCGTCGTCGAACAGCATGCGGAAGAACGCGTTGATGTCTTCCTGGCCGGCCCGCTGAACCATCCCGGCCAGCCGGTCCGAGGTGACCTCGTACCCGGCGAACACGGCCGGTCCCTCCGGATCGAGCACCCGGATGACCTGCGCGACCAGCCGGTTCTCCCGGTTCGGCCGGTCGAGGGTGCGGGTGAGCGCGTCGAGCCCCAGCTTCTCGGCCCACTCGCGGAAGTTCAGGAACGCGGGTGCCCGATTGGCCTGGCCCTTGAGCAGCCGACGCGCGGCAGGCCAGTGCTCGCGGAAGGCCCGTCCCAACTCGACCGGGTCGGAGTAGAGCGCGTTGGCGAACGCGAACTGGGGACCCTGCCGGCCGGAGACGACCCGCGGCCGGGCGCCGCCGAGCCACTGCCGGACCTGCTCGGCTCCCCAGCGGTGCTCCGGCGACCGCGTGAGCAGCCCGCGGCACAACAGCTCCCAGGAGTCGTCGTGGATGTCGCTGACGTCGATGTCGTGGACGGTCAGCTCGCGGACGATCATCACGTCGCTCATCCAGGTGCGGTCCCGCCGCTGGAACGGGTGCTGGCCGGTGAGCAGCTCCACCAGCACCATGCCCAGCGACCACCAGTCCAGCGCGCGGGACGCCTCGCCGGTCGCCGCCTCCGGCGCGGCGTAGGCCGACGTGCGCGAGGTGGTCTGGCGCATCTCCCTGGTCTGCGCGACGACGGTGGCCAGGCCGAAGTCGGCGATCACCAGGTCGAGCGGGTCGAGGCTGCGGACCAGCAGGTTCTGCGGCTTGATGTCGCGGTGGACGAACTGCAGGGAGTGGGCGTACTCGAGGGCCGCCGCGGTCTGTTCCAGCACCACCCGCACCTGGGCGGGTGACCAGCGTCCCGGTGTGCGCTGCATGAGGTCGGCGAGTGACCCGTGCTCGGCGTACTCGAGCATCTCCCAGATGCCGTGCTCACCGGATCGCCACTCCAGGAGGCGGATGAGGTGCCGCGGGTCGGCGGCGCGGAGCCGGTCGAGCTTGGCCGCGTCGACCGGGGTGTCCAAGCGTCGGTAGAGCCGGATCACCACGTGCTCGCCGTTGTCGCGGCGCCGGGCCAGCACGATGTCGGCTTCGCCGCCCGCGTCGAGATCCCGTTCGGCGACGACGAGTTCGTCGAGGTCGGGCGGCAGGTTGACGCGGCGGAACGCGCCGGTGCCGGAACCGCCGGTGGCCGAGCCGTTTCCTGTTCGGGTGGACGGCGCCGCCAGCCCCAGATCCCGGGTGGAGCGTGGTGTGTCGGGCGCGTCGTCGAGGGTCGTGCGCGGGGTCTCAGGCGCGGCGTCGCGGGTCGTGCGCGGTGTCTCGGGTACGGCGTCGCGGGTTGTGCGCGGTGCGTGGGGCGCGGCGTCGCGGGTGGTCCTGGGCGCGCTCGGCCCGGCGTCCCGCGTCGTGCGCGGTGTGGCCGAACCGGCGTCGAGGGTGGTGCGTGGCGCCGCCGGGCCCGCGTCGCGGGTGGTCCGGGGCGCTCCGTTGTTCGCCGTCGGCCGGTCGTCGTCAGCGGCCATGGTGGCCCTCCTCCTGGGCGACCGTGGCCAGCACGATCGAAACGTTGTCGGGAGCACCGGCGCGGAGCACTTCGGCCAGCAGTGCACGGACCGCGCCGGTGGGGTCCGTGGTCGCGCCGAGCACCTTTTCGATGGCGTCGGCCGTGAGGCAGTCGGTCAGCCCGTCGCTGCAGATCAGGAACCGATCGCCGGGCTCTACCCGCTGGTTGTGCACGTGAGCCCGGACCGATCCGGGTGCCGCTCCGCCGCCGAGGGTCTGGGTGACGACGGTCGGACTCCAGTCCGGCGACGCGCCCGCCGGTGGCGGTGGCGAGTCGTCCTGCGAGAGCTGCACGAGGACGCCGTCGTCGTACTGGTAGCACCGGCTGTCCCCGACGTTGACGCAGAGCACCCGGCCGTCGTGGAACACCAGCCCGGCGATCGTGGTGCCCATCTCCTTCCACGCCCGGGCCCAGCCGGCCTCCTCGTGGATCGCGGCGTCGGCGGCCTGCACCGCGCGTTGCACCGCCGCTTCGTCGACGCCGGCCACCCAGGCGTCGCCGAGCAGCCGGGCGGCCAGCAGACTGGCCCGGCCCCCCTCGGCGTGTCCGCCCAACCCGTCGGCGACCACGCAGGGCTGCGGCCGCGGCGAGCTGAGCACGACCCGGACCGGTTCGCCCTCCAGCGCATTGGACAGATATGGGCCCACGAGGATGGTGTCCTCGTTGTTCGTCCGGACCCGGCCGCGGTGCGTCACGGCAACGACATCCACAGTGGTCATCGCGTCGATCCCAGGTCGATGGTCGCCTGCAGGTCGCGGGCGAACTGGAGGTTGTCGCCGTGCCGCAGCACCCGGGGCTCGCGCGGGACGATCCGCTCCCCGTTGACGAACGTCCCGTTCGCCGAGCCCAGATCGACGACGACCGGCATGCCCGCGGAGATCATCAGCTCGGCGTGGCGCCGGGAGACGTTGCCGTAGTCGGCCAGCCGGATCGCGAGCGGTGAGTCCTCCCGGCCGATCCGCAGCGCGCCGCCGCCCGCGGAGAGCTCCTCGACACCCCACGGGAAGAGCAGCTTGGCGCCGCCCGCGGCCCGCGCCGAGGCCCCGCACGCGCCGCACCCGGAGGCAGGCACCGACCCGCCGTTGACGCAGTCCGGGTCCGCACAGGGACCGGCGCTCGCCGGAGCGGGGGCGTTTCCGGCCACCGGCTCCGGCCGGGGCACGGGGCTGATGAAGCAGGTCTCGCAGACCTCACCGGGCTGCATCGACCGTTGGCACTGGGGACACATCAGCTCCGCCACGACGCCTCCCGGTGGGCCAGCCCGCGCTCAGCGAGCGCGGCTTCGAAGCGTTCGAGCTGCCCCGGCGCCGGAATGCCGACGTAGTAGACGGTGCTGCCGTCGTTGATCAGCTGCATCCGGGTGCGGCCGGGCTCGGCGTCGATATCGGCCTCGTAGCGGGCGCGGCCGAGCGGGCTCAGCGGGAGCAGTTCCTGGTTCGCCGAACCGCGCCAGCGGCGCCCGGGAGCCGCCGCGGCCACGAACGGGCCGGTGATGACCGCGTCGAGCCGGGCGAGCACCTCCGGCCAGCGACGCCGGACCACGGCGGTGCTGCGGCCGGTGTAGCAGAGCAGGTCGATCTGTTCGGGTCGCTCGGACCGCCATGCGTCCAGCCTCTCGAGCAGCGCCGCCAGCGCCTCGGGCTGGTCGAACGGTTCACCGCCGCTGATCGTGACGCCGTCCACCGCACCGGCCGGCAGGTCCCGCAGCCAGCGCTCGACGTCGCTGAGCTCGACATCCACACCGGCGTCGGGAGCCCAGGTGTCCTGCGCGATGCAGCCGTGGCAGCCGATCGAGCAGCCCTGGAACCACAGTCCGAGTCGACGTCCGGGACCCAGCACGGTGATCGGGTAGTGGGCACGGCTCAGGCGCACTGTCATCCCAGCACCACCCGCCAGGTGCCGCGGCTCAGCTCCAGGTCGGCGATCGCGAGCACGGTGCCGGCCGCGGGCGGCTGCTCGAACAGGATGCGTGAGACCGGGTTGACCAGCGCGCTCTCGATCAGCGAGCCGATGCCGCGGCCACCGAAACCCAGCTGTTTGCGCGCCTCGTCCAGCAGCCGCTCCCGCACTGCGGGGTGCAGCCGCAGCTCCAGATGGTGCTCGTGCCGGAGCCGGTCCTTGACGTGCTGGAGCAGCAGGTCGAGGATCTCGGCCGCCACCCGGTCGTCGATGAAGTTGAAGACGACGATGTTGTCGCCGAGCCGGTTCAGCAGTTCCGGCCGGCCGAGCACGTTGGAGAAGTGGTGTTCGACCTCGCCGCGCACCCGCCGCTCCAGCTCGGTGCGGGGTAACGCGGTGCCGCTGGCCTGGGCGGCGTACTCCTCGGCGCTGATGCCGAGGTTCGAGGTGAAGACCAGGATCGTCTCCGAGAAGTAGACGGTCGAACCGGTCGCCTCGGTCAGGCGGCCGTCGTCGAGGATCTGCAGGAACTTGTCCAGGATCCGCGGGTGCGCCTTCTCCACCTCGTCGAACAGCAACAGGCTGAACGGACGCTGCCGGACCGCGTTGGTCAGCTCGCCGCCCGCGTCGTGGCCGACGTAACCGGGCGGCGCGCCGATGAGACGGTCGGCGGCGTGCTCGGCGGAGAACTCGCTCATGTCGAAGCGGGTGTAGGCGGTCTCGTCGCCGAAGACCAGCCGGGTGATCTCCTTGGCCAGCTCGGTCTTGCCCACCCCGGTGGGCCCGGCGAAGAACAGGACGCCACGCGGGCGCGCGCCGCCGCCGGTGTGCGCGCCGGAGAGCCCGAGCACGGCGCGCACGAGGATGTCGACCGAGTGCCGGATCGCCTCGTCCTGGCCGCGGACCCGCTCGGCGATGATCTCCGGGGCCCCGTTGAGCCGGTTGCGGAGCACCTCCTGGCGCCACGGGTTGTCGTGGACGCCGACCCGGTAGCAGCGCACCGCCTCGTCGATCTCGTTCGGGCCGGTACCGAGGCGGCGCGCCAGCCGGGTGATCGCCACCATGCTGCGCATCGTCATGCCCTGGGTCTGGTCCGCCAGCTGTGCGGCGGCCTGCCTGCGGCGGTCGTCGCCCGCCTCGGCGTCGACGAGCTGGCGGCTGAGCCACTCGGCCGCGGACTGCCGTGCGGCCAGGTCGGGCAGCGGGACCGCGACCGTGCGGATGTCCTCGTTCCCGGCCGTCAGCCACGTCGGCAGGTCGCGTTCGTGGCTGATCGCCCAGATGATCGGGTTGAACAGCGGCGCGGAATGCCCGGCAAGGATGCGCGGGTGGGTCTCGTGCGAGAGCCGGTCGCACCGCGCGAAGAAGTCGTACTCGGCGGTCTCCAGGCGGGCGACGTCGGGCACCAGGTGCGAGGCGTAGTTGACCAGCACGGCGCAGCGGATCGACGCCGCCGTCGCGCGCTCGAGGACGCCGGCCAGCTCGCCGAGCTCGGGGCGGCGTCCGAACGCCGCCTTGGTGCCGTGGAGCGCTTCGTTGGCCAGCCGCGTGTTCTCCGGGGTCTCCGGATACACCGACAGGCCGCTCACCGCGTCGGCGACGATGAGGAACTCGAACCCGGCCGGGCGCAGTGCCCGGCGGAGCGCCTCCGGCAGCGTGCACAGCTCCCAGCCGGACGCCTGGCCCGGCAGCAGGAACCGGTCGTGGATGTTGCCGTAGAGGACGAGTTGCGCGTTGATCGAGAGCGACGTGCTGACCTCGCGCAGCCAGGCGGGCATGCTCCGCCCGCCGACGGGCGAGCGCGTCTCCGGCCCGGTGGACCCGGCCAGCGCGGGGCCGGCCGGTGCCGGGCCGGTCACGGCGTTTCCGGTCACCGTGGGCATGGTCATGGGCGCTCCGTCCGTCGCTGCTCGATCTGCGGGGCGTCCGCGCGCCGGGACCGCGACGGGCGGGCCTCGGCCGACGGCTCGGCGCGTTCGAACGGGAACCGGGAGGCGTCGACGCGTTGCAGCTCGGTCGCCCCCTCCTCGGCCCTGGCCGTGATGCTCAGCCCGACCTGCCGCCGGGCGAGTTCCTCGACGACGGTGTCGAACGTGGAGCACCACTCGTGCTCCACCGCGGACGCCTCGGTGTTCCCGTCCTTCGGCCCGACCAGGTTGAAGTGCACGGTGCGCTGGTCGTCCGCGTCCGGACGCAGCCGCACCCGCACCGCGACGTCGTCCCAGCCCGGACGGCGAATGTGGGCCATGCGCTCCTGGGCGAGCAGGAGGTCGAAGTCCTCCTCGACGAAGCAGCCCGCGGCCTCCAGCGACTCCCGCAACGCGCGCGTCGCGTAGTCCTGCAACGCCGCGGCGATCGCGGCTTCGACCACCCGGTCCACGGCCGCCTCCAGGGCCGGCCAGTCCGGATCCGGATCGTCCTCCGCGCCGACCAGCGCGCGGCGCACTGCGTCGGCCGCTTCACCCGGGCAGCCGACCAGCCGCTCGGCCAGCTCGCGAAGCCGACGACGCCGCTCGGCCACACCCCGGTTCGCGGTGTCCACCAGGTACCGGAGGTCCTCCACCAGCCTGCCCGCGGCGGACTTCGACGCAGCCAGCGCGTCAGTGGCGTACCCCCGGATCCGTTCGATCAAGACCGCGCCGACGCTCGGGTCGATCCGCCCGAGTATCCGCTCCACGCTCTGCACGAGCTCCGGCGCCGGACCGCGCGGTGCACGCGGCAGGCCGGCGACGTGCGCGGCGGTGGCGGCCAGCGCCGACGTCAGCTCGGCGGTCGTCGCCGCCGCGAACTCGGACTGGAAACGACAGAGCCCGTCGTCCAGCGCTGCCCGGAGGCGCGCTTCCAGCACCGCCGCTTCCTGCGGATCCATTCGAGCCTTGACCGGCGGCACCTCCGGCAAGGCCGTGATCGAGTCGCCGTACCGGCCGCGCGCCGCCGCCACCCGCTCGGCCAGCGCCCGATAGCGCTGCGCCGCGGCGTTCACCTGCGCGGCCGCGGCCTCCCGGGCCAGCTGCCGCTCGACGTACGCGTCGGCGGCCAGGCGAATGCCCGCCACCGCCGCACTCCCGACCGCGAACCCTCCGACGAGGACCGCGGCGGCGGGCAGAAAAATCACACCACCCACTGCACCACTCAACAGAAATACCTTCCCCCCGCGATATCGGCGCGATCAATTCCGCGCGCCCGCACCGCATCACCGGCCACATTAGGCGGACATATTCGAATGGAGAACCGGCGCTTTGGCAACTCTTCGGGGGGCATTCTCGGGGACCGCGCAATTTTGCCCCCGGACGGTCATGGCGTGCATGTCCTTCTCGCCATGGCGTGCTCGGCCGACCGTGGGGCAGGCGACTCGATCCGCTGATCAGCCGCTCCTCCGAACGGAGGGTGGGGTCCGCACGATTACTATTAACGTCGATCTGATCAATTCTGAAACACGCGCGGCGGCAATTTCAGGAGGCCGCGCGTGCCGCGCCGGGATCGGTAGACCGGTGGATTCAGCACCGGGCGAACGCACGGCCGAACCGCAAGATCCGCAGTGGTCGCGGCTCGATGATGGGCATGGGGTTGCTGATCCTGCATACGGTGGGGCGTCGGAGCGGGCAGTCGTGGGAGACGCCGGTGGCGCCGTTACCTCGATCCGTCGGCGGGTGCGGGAGCGGTGAGGCTGAGCCGGTCATGCGACCCATGACGGGACGACCCGGCCCAGGCGGGCTGGGTCGGTCACCGCGTGGATCGCGGTGACGACCCCGTCCGTGACCGCGAACGCCATCACCGAGATCGGCCGCCCGCCGACGGTGACGAGAATGCCCGGGACGCCGTCCACGAGCGCCGCGTGCACCCGGGCATCCGGGTTCGCGAACGTCGTCGCGCGCGCGGCGATCTCGCGGGCGCCACGGGTGACGAGCGTCCCGGCCGGACCCTGCGCGTGCAGAACCGCGTCGGGCGCGAGCACGGTGAGCAGCCCGGCAACGTCGCCCCGGCCGGCGGCGGCGAGGAACGCGTCGACGACGTTCCGGGCCGCGGCGTGAGTGTCGGCCGCGGGCACCCCCAGCCGCAGCCGCCCGCGGGCCCGGCTGGCGAGCATCTTGGCGGCCGCGGAGGAGCGGCCGAGGATCGCCGCGATCGCGTCGAACGGCACGTCGAAGACGTCGTGGAGCACGAACGACACACGTTCGGCCGGGGTGAGGGCTTCCATGACGACGTACAGCGCGAGGCCGACGGACTCGGCGAGCAGCGCGTCCTCCTCGGGGCTCGCGACCTCGCCGTGCGGCAGCGCGCCGACCTCGAGTTCGAGCGGCTGCTCGCCGCGCACCCCGCGCCTGCGCAACGCGTCCAGGCAGATTCTGCTGGTCACCGTCGTGAGCCAGCCGCGCAGATCCTCGATGCCCCCGCTGCCGGTCCGCGCCAGCCGCAGCCACGCCTCCTGGACGGCGTCGTCCGCGTCGGCGTGCACACCGAGCATGCGGTACGCGATCGCGTGCAGGTAGGCGCGCTGAGCCTCGAACTGCGCGGCGAGTTCATCCACTTCGATCACGGTGCTCCTCGGCGTGGGGCGGTGTCAGCACTACGACGCGCGGCGCGCCGAGAAGGTAACGCGTTACCTCTCGCCGGCTCCGGACGTCGTAGTGCCGTTCACCGAGTTTCTTGGAGGAGAAATGACCGCACGGATCCAGGACGCCGCGACCCAGCCCGACATCACCGCGGGTGTCCGGCAGCTGTTCAAGCAGGTGTACGCCGGCGGCGCGCCGCACCAGACGCTGGAGCTGGTGCACCTGCGCGCGAGCCAGATCAACGGCTGCAGCGCGTGTGTCGACGCCGGCGCCACCAGCGCGGCCAAGGCCGGGGTCAGCACCGAGAAGCTGCTCGCGCTGGCCGCCTGGTACGAGAACCCGCTCTTCGACGACGCCGAGCGGGCCGCGCTGGCGCTCGCGGAGGCCGCGACCCGGCTGGCCGACCGGCCGGGCGCGGTCACCGACGAGATCTGGGCGGAGGCCACGAAACACTACGACGAGCGGCAGATCGGTGCGCTGGTGTTGATGATCGCGATCACCAACTTCTTCAACCGCATCAACACCACGTTCCGGGTGCCGGCGGGAACCAGCTGGGACTGACCGTTCAGGTTTCGCACAGCCGGCGCGGTGTGATCCCGGTCATGCTGGTGGTTCGGCCGCACATCTGAGACCGCGGGAGGTTCCGTGAGCCGTCTACGTTTCGGTGTCTTCCTGGCACCCTTCCACAAGCCCGGTCAGAACCCGACGCTGGCTCTCCGGCGCGACCTGGAGCTGATCGAACACCTCGACGCGCTCGACTACGACGAGGTGTGGATCGGTGAGCACCACTCGGCGGGGTCGGAGATCATCGCGTCGCCGGAGATCTTCATCGCGGCGGCTGCCGAGCGCACCAGGCGGATCAAGCTGGGCACCGGCGTCACCTCGATCGCCTACCACAACCCGCTCTGGGTGGCCGACCGGATGGTGATGCTCGACCACCTCACCCGCGGCCGGGCGATGCTCGGCTGCGGGCCGGGGTCGCTGCCGACGGACTCCTCGATGATCGGGCTCGACCCGACCGAGACCCGGGAGCTGCTCGGGGAGAACCTCGACATCATCATGCGGTTGCTGCGCGGTGAGTCGGTGACCCGCCGGACCAAGACCCACAACCTGGTGGACGCTCAACTGCAGCTGCGCCCCTACACCGATCCGTGCTTCGACGTCGCCGTCGCCGCGGTGGCCTCGCCGACCGGCCCGCGGATGGCCGGTCAGCACGGCATCGGGCTGCTGTCGATCGGTGCGACGCTGACGCCGGACGGGTTCGACGCGCTGGCACATCACTGGAACGTGGTCGAGGAACGGGCCGCCCACTTCGGACAGCCGACACCGGACCGCGCCGGGTGGCGGCTCGTCGGGCTCATGCACATCGCGGAGACCAGGGAACAGGCGTACCACGAGGTCGAGTACGGCATCGAGCACTGGTTCACTTACTTCCAGAAGGTGGCCGCGTTCCCGCAGATGGACGTCGGGGGCAGCGCCGACGTGAGGGGGATGATCGACTTCATCAACGAGGCGGGGATCGGCGCGATCGGCACCGTGGAGGACGCCAAGGCGCAGGTGCAGAAGCTCGTCGACCAGTCCGGCGGCTTCGGCGCGTTCCTGCTGCTCGGACACGAGTGGGCCAACCCGCAGGCCACCAAGCGGTCGTTCGAACTGATCGCCCAGCGGGTGTTCCCCGAGTTCCAGGGGCAGGCGCAGAGCACGCTCGCGGCGAAGGACCGCGCGACCGGCAGCCGCGAGGCACTGGCGCGGACCCAGCTCGCCGCGGTGGAGCACATGATCAAGAAGTACGAACAGGAGAAGACGACGAACGCCTGACCCACCGGCCCTCCCTCCGGCGCGCGATGAGCGATGCGGAGGGAGGGTCAACCGCGCTCTACACGAGGATCCGCACCTACCGGATGTGAGCCAGGTGCTGGAAGAACGCATGGACGTCCGCGGCGAGCAGCTCCGGCACCTCCATCGCGGCGAAGTGGCCGCCGCGCTCGAACTCCGACCAGTGCCGGATGTCGTACAGCCGCTCGGCCAGCGGTCGCACCGACTGGGTGATGTCGTGGGTTAGCACCGCCACACCCACCGGCACCTCGCACGCCACGGCCGCCCCGCGCGGAGCGTCGTGGTGCAGCCGCGAGGAGGACGCCGCGGTCGCGGTCAGCCAGTACAGCGAGATGTCGGTGAGCATCCGCTCGTCGCTGACCGGCGAGCGGGGGTCCGTCCACTGCGCGAAGCGCTCGGCGATCCAGGCCAGCTGGCCGACCGGCGAGTCGGTCAGCGCGTAGCCGATCGTCTGCGGGGTGGCGGCCAGCAGGGCCTGGTACGGCGGGCGGTTCGCCATCAGGTACCGGATCTTGTCCAGCCGCGCCTCGTCGGTCGCCGACAGTTCGAGGTCAGCGTTCGGGTCCGGCCGGGTCGGCATGTAGTTGACGTGCACGCCGACGACGTGGTCGGGCGCCACCGCGCCGAGCGCCAGCGAGATACCGGCGCCGAAGTCGCCGCCCTGCGCCCCGTAGCGCTGGTAGCCGAGACGGTGCATCAGCTCGGCCCAGGCCCGTGCGATCCGGGTGATGTCCCAGCCGCGTTCGTGGGTCGGCCCGGAGAAGCCGTAACCCGGGATCGACGGGATCACCAGGTGGTGGTCCTGCGACAGCGGCTCGATCAGGTCCAGGAACTCTAGGAACGAACCGGGCCAGCCGTGGGTGAGGATCAGCGCGAGCGCGTCCGGTTTCGGCGAGCGGACGTGGACGAAGTGGATGGTCTGGCCGTCGATCTCGGTCGTGAAGTGGGGGAGGTCGTTGAGCTCGGCCTCGTGTTTGCGCCAGTCGTAACCGGTGCGCCAGTACTCGGCCAGCTCCTGGAGCCGGGCCAGCGGGAACCCGTAGTCCCACCCGGCGTCGGCGACCTCGTTGGGCCAGCGGGTGCGGGCGAGCCGGTCGGTGAGGTCGTCGAGGTCGGCTTGCGGAATCGCGATGCGGAACGGCGTGATCATCGTCAGAGCTCCTGTCCAAACGTTAGGCCATCTAACGTTCGCGCTCCGAACGATAGCGAGTGATCGTTAGTCCGGCAAACGATTCGCTAGACATCGAGCACGATGCGGGAACCGCGCACCCGCGACACGCACGGGTAGATGACGTCGTGACGCCGCGTTCGCCGGGCTGCAGATCGCCCGCGACATGCACGACGTGGTGACCCACCGGGTCTCGCTGATGGTGCTGCAGGCCACCGCCCTCGAAGTGTCCGAGGGGCGGGACGCGGTCACGATCGGACAGCAGATCGGAGCGACCGGCCGCGCGGCGCTCGCCGAACTCCGCTCGCTGGTGGAGATCCTGCGCTACGACGACGACGCCCCGCTCGCCCCGCAGCCGGGGCTCGCCGACCTGGACACGCTCATCGCGGAGTTCCGGCGGAGCGGCGTCGCCGTCACGCTCGAACAGACGGAACCGGCAGAGCAGCACCCGTCGCTGCTCGTCGAGCACACCGCGTACCGATTCGTCCGGGAGGCGCTGACCAACGTGCACAAACACGCACCGGGAGCACCGACCCGGGTCCGCGTCGAGCAGGCGTCACACCTGCTGCGCCTGTCGGTCCGCAACGGTCGGGGACGGCCATCGACCTCGCCCGGACGCTCCGGCCCGACGTCGTCCTGATGGACATCCGGATGCCCCGGGGCGACGGGCTGACCGCGACCGAACAGCTGGCGCGGCTCGACCCGAGGCCGCACGTCATCGTGCTCACGACGTTCGACCTGGACGAGTACGTGCAGGCAGCGCTGCGTTCCGGCGCCGTCGGGTTCCTGCTGAAGGACGCGTCGGCAGGCGACATGCTCGCCGCGGTGCGCAGCGCGGCGCGGGGCGACGCGATGATCTCGCCGCGCGTCACCCGCCGGTTGCTCCGGAAGTTCGCCGAGCCGGCACCGGATCGGCACAGCGACGCCGCCCGGCGGCTCACCGTCCTGACCGGCAAGGAGCGCGAGGTCCTGGTCGCCGTCGGGGGCGGGCTGTCGAACACCGAGATCGCCGCCACCCTCTACATGAGCGAGGCGACCGCGAAGACCCACGTCAGCCGGATCCTGGCGAAGCTGAGCCTGAACAACCGGGTGCAGGCCGCGATCCTCGCGCACCAGGCCGGCCTGCTCGAATGAAGTGGTGCACACTTCGTGGGTTCCGAAGTGTGCACCACGACGGGTGGTCAGGGGCAGGTGGTGGCGGCCGGACGGCCGGCGAGGCGGTCGGTGAGCCAGTTCACCGCGGGACCCTGGTCGCTCAGCAGGGGGCCGAAGTGGTTGAGCAGCGGGCTCGGCGACTTCGTGTTGCTGATCGGCGCGTAGACGACGTTACCGCCGCGCCCGCACCAGTCGGCCGCCATCGTGCGGGCCTGGGGGTGCGGCACGAGGTTGTCGCTGACGCCGGTGGCCACGCGGACGACACCGGTCGGCTTCGTGGTTCCGATGCGCTGGCTCTCGATGAACGCCCGGGCGGTGGGCTCGGACTGGAGGATCGCCGCGATCGACTGCCCGGTCGTCGTCCAGCCGGAGGTCTTCTTGTTCGCGTAGGCGAAGATCGCGTCGCCGACGCACATCGTCGACAGGTCCTTCAGCGCGGTCCGGCCGGCGTCGGAGAGGTACCGATTGAGCAGCGTCTGCAGGGCGGGCTCGGACTGGACGAACCCGTTGACCGCCCAGCCGATCGCGCCCGCGAGCTCGGTGCCGTCGATCGCCGCGGTGACCGCCGCGAGGTCGGCGGGCGGCGCGCCGGCGTAGGTCGCCTTGAGCGGGACGTCGGGGGCGTAGGACGACTGGAGCTCGGCCGCCGACGCCACCGCGCCACCGCCCTGGCTGTAGCCGTAGAACCCGACGTCAGCGGTGGTCCCGGTGAGGTTCCGCGCGGCCCTCGCGGCGTCCAGCACGGCGTGGCCCTCGTCGACCCGGTCGACGTAGGTGTGCAGCCGGTCCGGCGTACCGAGCCCGATGTAGTCGGTCTGGACGACCGCGATCCCCTTCGACAGCAGGCGGTAGATCGCGAGCACCTCGTAGCCGACCGAAACCGTGCTCCGGCCGCCGCCGATGCCGAGGATCAGGCCCCGCTGCAGCGCGAGCGAGGTGCTGCACTGGTCGCCCTGGCCCATCGTGCCGGGGGCCAGCACCACCAGCGGACGCGAGCCCGGGCCCTTCCACGCCGCGGTCGGTGCGAGATACGCCCCGGTGACCGCGACCGGCTGCCCGTCGGAGTCCGTGGACCGGTACATGATCCGGGTCGCGCGTCCGGGCAGCGGGCCGGTGATGCCGGGCAGGGACAGCGCCAGCGGTAGCGGCTCGGTGCGGATCAGCGCGCCGTTGGTGGCGGGCAGCGTGGCCGGCGGGGTGTAGAACGCCGGGATCGTGACGCCGCGCGAGGTGTGGTCGGCGGCCTGTGCGGCGTCGGTCGGTGAGGGGAGGAAACCCGCGCTCGCCACCGTGGTGGCGAGCGCGGCGGCGAGGAGCCGGGCGCGTAGGGACATGTGTGGCGGCCTCCGTTGTGCGGTGAACACAGCCCGCCAACGACGCGGTGCGCCGTTGCGGGCTGGTTACCGGACAGTAACCAGAGGAAGGCCCTGGTGTCCCGGGATTTCACCAACGACTGTTGGTTACTTCGGGGCCGGTGGGTCATGGTGGATTCGTGCTCGCCCAGTACCGGGCCGCGGCCCGGCGGGCCGTCCGCCGTCGGAGAGCGGCCCGTTCGTAGCGGTTAGGGTCGTGGCATGACCGGCCTGACGATGGTGGCGTTTATCCGAGTTCCGCGCGAGCAGGCCCCGAACCTGAAGCGGTACGAGGATCTCGTGCTGGGGCTGCTGCCCGACCACGGTGCGCTGGTCGAACGGCGGATGCTGTCGGCGGACGGCAGCACGGAGGCCCACCTTCTCAGCTTCCCGTCCCGCGAGTCGATCGATGCTTTCGATGCCGACCCGCGCCGGGCCGCGGCACGGGAAGGCATCGACGCGTCCGGGGTGCAGGCGCTGCGGTTCCTGGTCGAACCCGAGGACGGCCCGCAGGGCATCGTGCTCTGGCGCCTGGTCACCGAGGGCTGGTTCGGCATTCTGCTCGAGCGCGGGCAGGACCTCGCTCAGATCGATCTGCTCCTGCTCGCGGACGTGCTGTTCGACACCGACGAGTTCGTCGCCGCGGCGGCGAAGCTGGCGCGGGACACACTCGGCCGCACCGACGAACTGACCCAGCCGGAGATCACGTTCTATCCGGGCGCCGAGTGGGTGCTGCGGTTCGCCGAGGGTGGCGCGGATCCCGACGGCGTGCTCGTGGTCTTCCACGGCCGGGACGCGGTGCGCCTGGAAGACCTCGACGCCGGAGACGTCGTCGAGTAGCCGCGTACGGCGGCAACATTCTACAAACGCTTGACGTACAGCAGAGATCGCGTCGACTATTGACGCCTCGCTACGGGGCCACGGGATTGCTGCCCGGCGGCCATTCCGCTCGTTGCCACAGGTCTGTCCGCCGGCTCCGTCACCGGCCCTGCGACCGGTAACCCCGTCCACGCTGTCCGCGTTCGATGAGGAGCGTCCATGACTCGTTCGATGATGTCCCGGAGGCGAGTGCTCGGCCTCCTCGGCGCGACCGCCACGCTGCCCGCCCTGGCCGCGTGCGGGAACAGCCTCGACGAGGATTCCGGCGAACAGAGCGGTGAGGTCAAGATCGGCCTGGTCGTCCCGCAGTCCGGCGTGTACGCCGCGCTGGGGACCGACCTCAGACAGGGCTGGGACCTGTGGCTGAAGGAGAACGGCGGCAAGCTCGGCTCGTACTCGGTGAAGACCGTGACGAGCGACGAGGGTGAGACGCCGCAGACGGGTGTCCCGGCCGTGCAGCGGGTTCTGCAGTCCGAACAGGTCGACATCGTCGTGGGGCTGGTGAACTCGGCGACCGCACTCGGCGCGGCCCCGCTGATGGCCGAGGCGAAGAAGACGCTGGTCGTGATCAACGCCGGTGCCGCGGACATCACCGGCAAGGCGCGGTCGCCGTACGTGTGGCGCACGTCGTTCCAGAACGCCCAGGTCGCCGCCCCCGCAGGCACCTACCTCGGCAAGCAGGCGATTCCCGGCGGCGTCTTCCTGATCGCGTCGGACTACGCGGCGGGCACCGAAGCCCGGTCCGGTTTCCGCACGGCCTACGAGGCGGCGGGCGGAAAGATCGTCGGCGAGGCGAAACCGCCGTTCGGGACCACCCAGGACTATCAACCGTTCCTCGCCCAGATCCAGCGGGCGAAGGCCGGGGCCGTCTACGCGTTCTTCGCCGGCGCGGAGGCGGTGCGGTTCGTCCAGCAGTACGCCCAGTTCGGACTCAAGGCCACCACACCGCTCTACGGTTCCGGGTTCCTCACCGAGGGCGGTGTGCTCAAGGGTCAGGGCGACGCCGCGGTCGGCGTCCGGACGTCGTTGTTCTACACCGACCAGCTGGACAACCCGGCGAACACGAAGTTCGTTGACGCCTACCAGAAGGCCTACAAGGCCGCTCCCACCTGCTACTCGGTGTCCGCGTGGGACGCCGCGGCCGTCCTGGACCGGGCGCTCGGGAAGGCCGACGGGCTGGACGGCGACCGGGTGTCCGAGGCGCTGGGTGACGTCGGCACGATCAGCGACAGCCCGCGCGGCGCCTGGTCGTTCGACGGGCAGAGCCCGAGGCAGGAGTTCTACCTGCGCACGGTGCAGCCGGTGGACGGCCAGCTGCGCAACGTCGTGTCGGCGAGCCTCGGACAACAGAGCCAGGTGTGACCGCCCGATGACGACCGATGCGGACGTGCTACTGGTGAGCGTCCTCAACGGGCTGGCGATCAGCGCGCTGCTGTTCGTGCTCGCGGTCGGGCTCTCGCTGATCTTCGGCATGATGGACGTCCTCAACCTGGCGCACGGCGCGCTGTTCCTGGTGGGTGCCTATCTGGTGGCCTCGTTCACCGACGGGCAGGCCTCCTGGGGTGCGTTCCTCGCCGCGCTGGCGGTCGCCGCGGTGATCGGTGCCGCCGGTGGCGGGTTGCTCTCGGTGATGACCGAGCCGCTGCGCCGCCGGTCGCATCTCGACCAGGCCCTGCTGACGCTGGGTGTCGCGCTCGTCGTCGCCGAGCTGCTGCAGGTGGTCTTCGGTGACGATCCGCTCTCGGTCCCGGCGCCGCCCGGTCTCGACGGGTCGGTGGGCATCCTCGGCGCGACGTACCCGACCTACCGCCTGACGCTGATCGGGGTCGGTGCCGTGCTCGCCGCGACCGTCTACCTGGTCATCGAGCGGACGCGGTTGGGGGCGCTGGTCCGGGCGACGGTCGCCGACCGGGAGATGGTCGCCGCGCTGGGCGTCGACAACCGGCGGGTGAAGCTGGCGATGTTCGCCGCCGGATCGCTGCTGGCGACCGTCGCCGGTGTGCTGGCCGGCCCGGTCTACGGCGCGAGCGTCGGGCTGGACTCGACCGTGCTGATCCTCGCGCTGGTCGTCGTGGTCATCGGCGGCCTGGGCTCGGTCCGGGGCGCGTTGATCGGGGCCCTGGTGATCGGCCAGGTGGAGTCGACCGGACGGGCTCTGGTGCCGGATCTGGCCTCGTTCATCCTGTTCGGGGCGCTGGCGCTGCTGCTCGTCGTGCGTCCGCACGGGATCTTCGGCGCCCGGGCCGGGGTCGCCGCATGACGGAGCTGGCCGTGGAGAAGACGCCGCCGCCCGCGGTGGCGGCTCCGGCCCGGTCGTCGCCCTGGTGGATCCTCGCCGCCGTGGTGGTCGCCGGTCTGGCGGTGGCGCCGCTGTTCCTAGCGCCGTTCGCCACCACGACGCTGACCCGGATCGTGGTGTTCGCGCTGCTCGCGATGAGCCTCGACCTGCTCGTCGGACGCACCGGGCTCCCGTCGCTGGGCCACGCGGCGTACTTCGGTGCGGGCGCGTACGCCGCGGGCTGGGTCTCGATCCACTGGACCGCCGCCGCGCCGGTCCCGGTGCTGGCGGGCGCCGCGGTGGGCGCGTTGTTCGCGGCCGCGACCGGCTGGGTCGTCGTCCGCGTCGGCGGTGTGTACTTCCTGATGCTGACGCTGGCCATCGGCGAGCTCCTCGCGCAGCTCGCGCACGTCTGGGAGTCGGTGACCGGCGGCGCGAACGGGCTGAGCGCGATCCCCGCCACCCGGCTCGGCGGCACGGCCCTGCTCAACGTCGCGTACCTCTACTGGTACGTGCTCGGGGTCGCGCTGGTCGGCGCCGCGGTGCTGTGGGCGATCTACCGCTCGTCGTTCGGTACCGCGCTGCGGGGCATCCGCGACAACGAGCCGCGGATGCGGTCGCTGGCCTACCCGACCCGCCTCTACAAGTACGCGGCGTTCGTCGTGGCCGGTGCGGTGGCCGGCGTCGCCGGCGCGCTGCTGGCCGCGCAGCAGCGCCTGGTCACGCCGACCGAACTCGGCTTCACCACCGCCGCCACCGTGCTGCTCGCCGTGGTCATCGGGGGAGCGGGCTCGCTCTGGGGTGCGGCGGTGGGCGCGGCGCTGGTGATCCTCGTCCGGGACGCGCTCGGCCCCGCGCTGGACGGCCACGGCGAGCTGCTGCTCGGCGTCGTCTTCATCGTGGTGGTTTATCTTCTGCCGCGCGGCGCCGCAGGCCTCGCCACCGTACGCCTCCGGAGGCGCCCATGATCGCACTCGAGGCGCGCGACCTGCGGATCGCGTTCGGCGCGCTGCGCGCCGTCGACGGCGTCGACCTCACGGTCGCGGCCGGGAGCCGCCACGCGCTCATCGGCCCGAACGGCGCAGGCAAATCGACGCTGTTCAAGCTGCTGACCGGGGGGTTGCGCGCCGACGGCGGCACGGTGTCGCTGGGCGGACGCGACGTGACCCGGCTGTCGGAGGTCCGGCGCTGCCGTCTCGGGCTGGGGCAGACCACCCAGCACGTCAGCCTGTTCGCGTCGTTCACCGTGCAGGACACCGTGGCGTTGGCGGTCCGGCGGCACGAGCGGTCCCGGACGGCGGTCCGGACGCGCGCCGCCGCACTCGTCGAACAGGTCGGGCTGGCCGGACGCGGCGCGGTGCTCGTCCCGGCGCTGTCTCACGGCGAGCGCAAGCAACTGGACGTCGCACTCGCGCTGGCGTGCGAACCGTCGGTCCTCCTGCTGGACGAGCCCGCCGCCGGGATGTCCCCGGCCGAGAGCGAACGCCTGCTGGAGTTGCTGCGCGCGCTGCCGGGGTCGGTCACCGTGCTGTTCGTCGAGCACGACCTCGACCTGGTCTTCGGCCTGGCCGACCAGGTGACGGTCCTGCACCTGGGCCGGGTGCTGCTGTCCGGCAGCCCGGACGACGCCCGGAACAGCGACGCCGTGGCCGAGGCCTACCTCGGCACCGAGCACCGAGAGGAGTTGTTCACGCCGTGACCGCTCTCCACGTGCGCGGCCTGGTCTCCGGCTACGCCCGCAGCGCGGTGCTCAACGGCGTCGATCTGGACGTCGACGAGGGCGGCGCGCTCGCGTTGCTGGGCCGCAACGGCGTCGGCAAGTCCACGCTGATCAGCACGCTGATGGGGCTGGTGCCGGTCACGTCGGGGTCGATCCGGCTCGGCGAACGGGAGCTGGCAGGCAGCCGGACCGACGTCATCGCCCGCGCGGGCGTCGCGCTGGTGCCGCAGGGCCGCCGGGTCTGGCCACCGCTGACCGTGCGCGAGCACCTGCACCTGGCCGGATCGCGCCGCCGCGGCTCCTGGACCGTCGACGCCGTCCTCGACCTGCTTCCCCAGCTGGGCGAACGGCTGTCCCATCCGGCCGCGCACCTGTCCGGCGGCGAACAGCAGATGCTGGTGATCGGCCGCGCGCTGCTGACCAACCCCAGCCTGCTGCTGCTCGACGAACCGTCCGACGGCCTGGCGCCCGCGATCGTGGAGCAGGTCGGCGCCGTGCTCCGCACCGTCCGCCAGGAGGGCGTGACCGTGCTGCTGGTCGAGCAGAACCTGCGGCTGGCGTTCACGGTCGGCGAGCGCATCGCGGTGATGGAGAAGGGCCGCATCGTCCACCAGGTCCCGACCCGGCAGTTCCGGTCCGAACCCGACACCGCGCGCCGCCTGCTCGGCGTCGCGGGCTGATCAGCGCCCGAGCCCCGCGTACACCCGCTCCGCGTTGCCGCCCAGCACCAGCGGGACGACGTCGTCCGGAACCAGCGCGGCGATCGCGCGGGCGTTGATCGCCTGGCCGGGGACGCCGGGCCAGTCGGTGCCGAAGATCCACTTCCGGGAGAGGCGGCCGACGTCGAACCGGGCGTAGTACTCGGGAAGACGCTTCGGCGGCAGCCCGGACAGCTCGATCCAGACGTTGTCGCGGGAGAGCGCGAGGAACGCGGCGGCGTCGTACCACCAGCCGCGGCCGCCGTGCGCGAGCACGACCGTGAGGTCGGGGAAGTCGCGGAGGACGGTGTCGGCGTAGACCGGGTCGGCGTTGGCGTTGGTCGAGCCGGGGAAGCTGCTGGTGCCGCAGTGCACGATCAGCGGCACGCCCCGCTCGACCAGCACCGCGTAGGCGGGGTAGAGCGCCGCGTCGTCGATCCGGAAGCCGCCGTGGACGGGGTGGAGCTTCAGCGCGGCGCCGCCGAGGTCGAGCTGGCGCCGGAGCTCGCGCGCGATCGGATAGTGCAGGTGCGGGTTGACGTTGGCGACCGGGCGGAACCGGCGGGGGTTGTGCTCGACGATCGGCAGCAGGTCGTCGAAGTGCTGGTAGCCGGTCGCCTTCGGACTGTATTCGCAGAACAGCAGCGCGGTGTCGACGCCTTCGTCGGCGAAGAGCCGGTCGAGCGCCGCCGGAATCGGTCGGCCGTCGGCGTCCCAGATCTCCTCGAGAAGACCCGGCCGTCCGAAATTCCGGGCCCACTCGGCCCAGGCGGGCTTCAACGAGCTGAGCAGCGGCACGTGGACGTGGGCGTCGATGAGCCGGTGACCGTCCAGCATTCAGGACCCCCTGGGATGTTCGGGCATGCACCTCATCCTGCCGCTCCGGGTTCAGGCGGTCATCGCTTCGGCCCGCCGCATGACGTCCGCGCAGAACGCGCCGATCTGCGCGCCGTCGTCGATGAACTGGGACGGCTTGAGGCAGAACGTCGTGTAGCCCGCCTCGAGCTGCGGCGGGATCGCCGCCATGGCGCGCCCCAGGTCGGCGCAGTGGGTGTCGTCGGGGAAGATCGCCCGGACGCCGCCGATCAGCTCCAGCGCGCCGGGGTCCCGCCCGGCCGCCAGCATCTCCGACCGCAGCTGCGCCACCTCGTCGGCGGTCGGCGTCCCCAGCGGGTGGAACCCGTGGCCGTGCTCGACCAGCCGACGCAGCAGCGGCGCGTGCAGACGCTGCCCGCCGAACCACATCCGCGGCCCGTCCGGCCGGTACGCCTTGGGCTCGAAGTAGACGTCGTCGAAATCGAAGAACACACCGTGGAAGCTGAGCGGCGACGGACCCCAGGCCAGCCGGAAGACCTCCAGCTGCTCGTCGAGGATCCGTCCGCGCCGGTCGAACGGGACGCCGAGCGCGGTGTACTCGTCCCGGCTCCAGCTCACGGTCGGCTGCACCACCAGCCGCCCCTCGCTGACCAGGTCGAGCGTGCCCAGCTCGCGGGCGAGCAGCAGCGGGTGGCGCAGCGGCGCGAGGATCGCACCGGCGACCAGGCGCAGCGTCGTCGTGACCGAGGCGATCGCGGACAGCAGCACGATCGAGTTCGGCCACGGGGTGAACGGGTCCTGGTTGCCGGGCAGCGCGTAGGCCCGCGGGTTGCCCCGGACCCCGTCGGCGGCGGCGTCCGGGCCCAGCACGACGTGTTCGCTGGCCATGACCGCGTCGAAACCGGCGTCTTCGGCCTCCCGCGCCCAGCGCACCAGCGTCGGAAGGTCGCTCCCGCCGGAGGTCGTGTCGTTCTCGGTCAGGATCATCAGCATTCGAGGCGTGACCACGGCGAGATCGTACGGGTCCAAACGACTTTAAGCCACCGTATGCCCCGGAGGCATCGCGGCGATGACCTCGAAGTATTGGACAACGGCTGGATCGGTCAACGACGCTCGGCCCATGAACTCTCTGCCGCAGAGCCGGCACCTCGTCGGCCCCCTCCCCGGGCCCCGCTCGCGGGAGCTGATGGCCCGCAAGTCCGGTGCGGTCGCCGCCGGTGTCGGCACGACGATGCCGGTGTTCGCGGTGCGCGCCGGTGGCGGGATCGTGGAGGACGTCGACGGTAACCGGCTGATCGACCTCGGCTCGGGCATCGCGGTGACCACCGTCGGCAACAGCGCGCCGCGCGTGGTCGACGCGGTGGCGGCGCAGGCCGGTGCGTTCACGCACACCTGCTTCATGGTGACGCCGTACGAGTCGTACGTCGCGGTGGCCGAAGCGCTGAACCGCCTGACCCCGGGTGACCACGAGAAGCGCACCGCGCTGTTCAACTCCGGCGCCGAGGCGGTGGAGAACGCGGTCAAGATCGCCCGCAGCTACACCGGTCGCCAGGCCGTGGTCGCGTTCGACCACGGTTACCACGGCCGGACGAACCTCACGATGGCGCTGACCGCGAAGAACATGCCGTACAAGCACGGCTTCGGACCGTTCGCGCCCGAGGTGTACCGGGTGCCGACGTCGTACCCGTTCCGGGACGGCAAGGAGGTCGACGGGGCGACCGCGGCCCGCCGCGCGCTCACGCTCGTCGAGAAGCAGGTCGGCGCGGAGAACCTGGCCGCCCTGGTTATCGAGCCGATCCAGGGCGAGGGCGGCTTCGTCGAGCCCGCGCCGGGCTTTCTGCCCGCGCTCGCCGAGTGGTGCCGCGCGAACGGCGTCGTGTTCGTCGCGGACGAGGTCCAGACCGGTTTCGCCCGGACCGGTGACCTGTTCGCGTGCGACCACGAGGGCGTCGTCCCCGACCTGATCGTCACCGCGAAGGGCATCGCCGGTGGGCTGCCGTTGTCCGCTGTCACCGGCCGCGCCGAGATCATGGACGCCCCGCACGCCGGCGGCCTCGGCGGCACGTACGGGGGCAACCCGATCGCCTGCGCGGCCGCGATCGCCGCGATCGCGACGATCGAGGAGGACGGCCTGCTCGACCGCGCACGGCAGATCGAACGGCTGATGAAGGAGCGCCTGCACCGCCTTCAGTTGGACGACGCCCGGGTGGGCGACGTCCGCGGGCGCGGCGCGATGATCGCCGTCGAGCTCGTGAAGCCGGGAACCACCGAGCCCGATGCCGCGCTCGCTCGTGGGGTGGCGGCCGCCGCGCACCGCGCCGGGGTGATCGTGCTGACGTGCGGAACCGACGGCAACGTCCTGCGCTTCCTGCCCCCGCTGACGATCTCCGACGAGTTGCTCACCGAAGCCCTCGACATCCTGACCGAGGCGTTCGCCAACTAGGCACGCGCCACCGCACATTGCTGTTTCAGGTGCCCCGAAACAGCAATATGCGGCGTGCCCCCTACGAGGGTGGGGTGGCCAGGCGACTGGCCTCCCGCGCCAGCAACCGCCCCCGCAGCACGTGCGTGCCGGCCGCGATCGCGATCGCCGCCACCAGCGCGAGACCGCTCGCCACGTTCTGCCAGAAGTTCGTCACCCCGAGCAGCGTCAGGCCGTTCGCGAGCAACCCGAGGAACAGCACCCCGACGAGGACCCCGAACATCGAGCCCTCGCCGCCGGTCAGCGCGATCCCCCCGAGCAGCACCGCGGTCAGCACCGAGAGCTCGAACCCGAGCCCCAACTGCCCGGCCGGGGCGCTGTTCAAGCGCGCGACCGTGATCGTCCCGGCCAGCCCCGCGGCCGCGCCGGAGAACAGGTACAGCACGAACGGGATCGTGCGGATCTTCACCCCGGACAGGTACGCCGCCTCCCGGTTGACGCCGATCGCGTACACGTGCCGTCCGGCGGGCGTCAGCGTGAGGAACGCACCGGCCAGCCCCAGCACGGCGGCGGCGATGATCACCGCGAGGGGGATGCCGGCGATGTTCCCGATGCCGAGGAACGCGAACGCGTCCCCGAAACTGCTCAGCGGCAGCGGGCTGAGCAACTGGGTGGCCCCCCGCACCGCCGTCAGCATGCCCAGCGTCACGATGAACGACGAGAGGCCCGCCACGGTCGTGAGCACGGCGTTCACCAGGCCGATGGCGGCACCGGCGGCGACGGCGGCGCACACCGCCAGCGCGGGCGCCGCGCCGTGGTGCATGACGGTGCCCGCCACGACACCGCCGAGCGCCAGGGTGGAGCCCACCGAGAGGTCGACGTACCCGGCGATGACGAGCATCGCCACCGGAACGGCGACGATCGCGATGACCGAGCCGTCGAGCAGGACGCCTCGGAGGTTGCCCCAGTTCAGCTGGGCGCCGGTGCTCGCCTGCACGAAGGTCACCAGCAGGACCAGCAGGACCAGCAGCGGGTTCTTGACCAGGAAATCGGTGGCTCGTGTCCGGGAGACAGCCACCGCGCGCGGCAGGGTGGGAACGGCAGAGGACATCAGGCGTGCTCCGTCTCGCGGTGGATCAGGGACAGCAGGGCTTCCTCGTCGGTGTCCCGGACGTTGATGTCCTCGACGACGCGGCCCCCGCGCATCACGAGGCAGCGGTGGGCGAGCGCCACCACCTCGTCCGGGTCGTTGCTGGCGAACAGGATCGCGAGGCCGCGCTCGCGGGCGACGTCGCGGATCACCGCGTAGATCTCGGCGCGGGCTCCGACGTCCACGCCCTGGGTGGGGTCGTCGAGCAGCAGCACCCGGGCCGTGCTGCGCCGGTTGACCCAGCGTCCGATCAGCACCTTCTGCTGGTTGCCCCCGGAGAGGCGGGACGCGGCGATGTCCGGTTGCGGTGGCCGCAGGGAGAGCGTCGAAGCCGCCGCGCGGAACACGTCCCGCTCGTCGGCGTGGTTGCGGAAACCGAGCCGCGCGACCGTCGACATCACCCGCAACACGGTGTTCTCGGCCGCGGAGAGGCTGCCGAACAGTCCCTGCGCGAGCCGGTCGCCGGGTACCAGCGCGACGCCGGCCTCGAGCGCGGAATCGGGGTCGCGGATCCGGAGGACCTGGCCGTCGACCGCGACGGTCCCGGCGCGCATCGGGCGGCGCCCGAACAGCGTCTCCAGCAACCGGGTGCGGCCGGATCCGACCAGACCGTAAAGGCCGACGATCTCGCCGGGGCGCACGCTCAGCGAGACGTCGTGCAGCCCGGGGGCGGCGAGACCGTTCACCTCCAGCGTCGGCGGGGCGTCGGCCACCGGCACCGCCCGGCCGAGAGAACTCTGACCGCTGATCGCGGACACCAGGTCCGCCTTGGACACCCCTTTCATCGGGGAACTCCAGACCACGCCGCCGTTCTGGAGAACGGTGGCGTGGTCGGCGAGCCGCACCACCTCGTTAAGCAGGTGGGTGACGTACAGGATCGCGATGCCCTCGGACTTCAGCCGGAGCACGAGCGCGGCCAGCCGGTCCGCTTCGACCGGGGAGAGGGCCGCGCTCGGTTCGTCCAGGACCAGCAGCGTGGCGTCGCGTCGCAGCGCCTTGGCGATCTCGACGAGTTGCCGCTGACCGATCGACAGCTCGCCGACCACGGCGTCGGGCGAGACGGTCGATCCGACGCGCGCGAGTGCCTCCGCCGCGGCGTCGCGCTGGTGCGCGCGGCGGAGCACGACCCCGCCGCGCGTCACCTCCTGCCCGAGGAACAGGTTCTCGGTGACCGTGAGCGAGCTGATCAGGCTCAGGTGCTGGTAGATGATCGCGACGCCCTCGGCGATCGACGTCCGGGGGTTGAGCGCGGTGTGGGTGACGCCGTTGATCTCGATCGTGCCGGCGTCGGGCGCGGTTCCGCCGCCCAGGCACTTGATCACCGTCGACTTGCCCGCGCCGTTGTGGCCGAGCAGCGCGTGGACTTCTCCCGCGGCCACGTCGAGGTCGACACCCTCGAGTGCGAGCGTGGCCCCGTAACGCTTCGTCAGACCGCGGATCGAAACGGCCACGCTCAGCCGCCGAACGTCGCGATGTACTCGTCCAGGTCGGCGCTGTCCGGGGTCACCAGGTACACGGGAACGTCGGTCTGGATGTCGGTCTTGCCCTCGCCGAGCGCCCGCGGGATGTCCACGATCGCCTTCGCGATGTCCTCGGTCTTCACGGTCACGAGCGCGCGCACGAAGTGGCCGGCCTTCATCTGCTGGAAGAGGAAGAGGTTCCCGTCCAGGCCTCCGACGTAGGTCTTGGCGTCGGTGGCGGCCCGGCCCTTGGAGAGCAGCGCCTGGTAGGCGCCCTGCGCCGCGTCACCGGCGGCCGCGAGAACGATGTCGATGTCGGGGTTCTTCGAGAGCACCGCGTTGGTGACCGACAGGCCCTGCTCCGGCGTGATCGCCTGCTGCTGGGCGACGATCTTCAGGTTCGGTGCCGCCTTCTTCAGACCGTCGACGATGCCCTTGGTCCGTTCCTGGCCCAGCTGGATCGTCATGTCTTCGAGGATCAGCACGGTGCCCTGGCCGCCGAGGTGTTCGACCGCCCACTGGCCGGCGTTCTCTCCGAGCATCTGGCCGGACTTCTCGAAGCTGAACTGGAGCGTCGAGTCCTGGTTCTTCAGGTCGCCGCCGTAGGTGACCCAGTACTTACCCGCGTCCCTGTACTGCTTGGCGATCGACTCGATGCTGGCCGGGTCGGCGGGGAAGCACACGACCGCGTCCTCGTCCTGGCGCAGGTGGGTCGTCAGGTTCGTGACCTGCGTGGACAGGTCCATGTTGTCGTTGGTGAACACGACCTCGACGCCCTGCTGGTCGGCGTAGGCCTTGGTGGCGGTCTGCAGCGCGGCGTAGACCGGCAGCGCGGTGAACGGGTAGTCGACGAGGATCTTGTCGACCTCGCGGGGACCGGACGAGTCCGCGGTGCCGGTCTCGGCGGTGGTGCTGCAGCCGGTCAGGACGAGGGCGAGGACGGAGGTCAGAGCGACGACGGAACGCAGCATGGGCTTCCTTCGGGGGTTCAGACGGTCAGCGCTGGTAGACCGGTTCACCGGCGAACCAGGTCTGGCTAGTGGTCACGGCGGAGAGCTCCGCGGCCGGTACGGCGAACGGATCGCGGTCGAGGACGACGAAGTCCGCGGACAACCCCGGGGCGAGCCGCCCGGTGACGTCGTCCAGACCCATCGCCTGCGCCGGTCCGGTCGTGTACGCAGCTACGGCCTCGCCGACCGTGATCGCCTGTTCGGGCCAGAGCACGCCGGGGAACTGGCCGGTCGGGTCCTGGCGGGTGACCAGCCCGGCGATCCCGAACCAGGGGTCGGGCGACTCCGACACCGGCCAGTCCGACCCGGCGGCGAGCACCGCGCCGCTGTCGAGCAGCGCGCGGTTCGGCTGGATGCGGCTGGCACCCGGTTCCGGGCGCACGGAGCGGAGCGCTTCGACGATGACACCCGGGAACCACAGCGGCGGCGAGATGTCGGCGTGCACCCCGAGCGCGGCGAAGCGCTCGACGTCGTCCGGATGGATGTATTGGCCGTGGGCGACCTGCAGCCGCGGAGCCGACGGATGGAGCGCGGCGGCTGCGTCGAGGACCATCCGCACCGACGCGTCACCGGTGCAGTGGACCTTGACCCCGATGCCGAGCTCGGCGGCCCGCCGCAGCCACCCCTCCAACTCGTCGGCGGGCATCGTCGGGTGGCCGAGATGGCAGGCGCCGTGCGCGTCGTCGGGGAGGTAGGGCTCGAGGAACGCGCCGGTGCGGGAGGGCGGCACGCCGTCGAGGAAGATCTTCGCGAACTCCGGCCGGTGGTGCACGGTGCGGAACTGCTCGCCCTCGGTGATCAGGTCTTCGCCGACCCGGGACGTGCCGAAGATGAAGTCGTTGACCAGCATCGAGGTGACCACCCAGGCTCGGAGGCGGCCCTCGGTGTCGAGCTTGTGCAGCCCGGCCAGGAGGTGGATCGACGTGGCGGCGTCCTGGAACGCGGTGATGCCGTAGGAGTGCAGCATCTCGATGCCGCGCTCGGAGTTGCGCGCGTAGTACTCCACGTCCCGTTCGGTGGTGGCGTCGTAGGCGGCCTGCACCAGCGCACCCGCGGCCTCGTACAGCACGCCGGTGGGCGCGCCGCCGGGGTCCCGGACGATCCGGCCTCCGGCCGGGTCGTCGTCGCGGTCGAGCACTCCGCCCGCGCGGAGCGCCGCGGTGTTCGCCCATTTGTTGTGGTGCGTGTCGTCGGTCAGCAGCACCGGATGACCGGCGGACGCGTCGTCGAGCGCCGCCAGCGCCTCGGGGGTGGAGAGGCGCTCGACCAGGCCGGAGCCCCAGGATTCCCCGACGATCCACTCGCCGGGCCCCAGTGCGGTGGTGCGTCGGCGGACGGCGGCCAGCACCTCCTCGAAGCTCGCGGTAGCAGGCACCTTGAGCTGGTGCAGGTCCGCCTCGCCGGCCAGCGCGTGGTGGTTGTGGACGTCGATCAGGCCCGGCAGCACGGTCGCGCCGCCGAGGTCCACGACGCGGTCGGCCGAACCGGCCAGCTCCGCGGCGGTGCCGAGCGCGGTCACGCGCCCGCCCCGGAGGGCGAGGGCCTCCGCGTGCGGACGGGTGGGGTCCATCGTGTGGACGACGGCGTTGGTGACGAGGAGTTCGGCGTCAGCCATTCCAGTACCCTCTCGTTCGGTACCGAACGTTATTGAGCGGGAACCCTAGGGCTGACAATCACAGCCGCGCAAGACCCGGAATTTCTTGCGGCGCTCGTTACGCAGCCGTATCGTTTGTATCCGAACGAGATCGTCTCGAGAAGGAGCCGGATGTGCGCGAGTTCGAGGCCGACCTGGTCGTCCGGAGCGCGGTGCACGAGGCCGACGGGGTGCTGGCGCTGACGCTGGGCCGCCACGACGGCAGCGACCTGCCGGACTGGACCCCCGGAGCGCACATCGACCTCGTCCTCGGGGAGGGTCTCGTCCGCCAGTACTCCCTGTGCGGCCGCACCGGCGACACCGACTCGTGGCGCGTCGCGGTCCTCCGCGCACCGGACAGCCGCGGCGGTTCGGTGCGGATCCACGCGCTGGAAAAGGGCAGCGTCGTCCGCGCCCGGGGACCGCGGAACCACTTCCCGGTCGTGGCGTCCCGCCGCTACCTGTTCCTCGCGGGCGGCATCGGCATCACCCCGCTGCTCGCGATGATCAACGAGGTCGACGCGGCCGGAGCCGAATGGGAGCTGTACTACGGCGGGCGGCAGCGGGAATCCATGGCGTTCACCGCCGAGCTGGCCCGCTTCGGCGATCGCGTCCGGCTGGTGCCGGAGGACGAGCAGGGGCTCCTGGATCTCGACGCGCTCCTCGGCGTGCCGCGAGCGGACACGCTCGTCTACGCGTGCGGGCCGGAGCGCCTCCTCCAGGCGGTGGAGGAGCGCTGCGCGTCCTGGCCGGCCGGGAGCCTGCACCTGGAGCGGTTCGCACCCCGCGCGACCGAGCCGGCCGGTGCGGAGCGCTCCTTCGAGGTGGTCCTGGAGCAGTCCGGCACCACGCTCGAGGTTCCGCCGGACAAGTCCGTCTTCGAGGTCGTCCGCGAGGCCGGAGTCAGCGTTCTCGGCTCCTGCCTGGAGGGCATCTGCGGCACGTGCGAGACCGAGGTCATCGACGGGGACGTCGATCACCGCGACTCCGTGCTGAGCGACGACGAGCGCGAGACCAACGAGGTGATGATGATCTGTGTGTCCCGGTGCACGGGCCCGCGCCTGACGCTCGCTCTGTGAACGGGGGCGCCCGGTGAAGCTGCTGGTCATCCAGCACGACCACATGTCTCCGCTGGGCCCCGTCGCCGGGCGGTTCGGTGAGCACGGCTACGACATCGAGTACCACCTGGTCGTGCCCGCCGACCGGTTCCGCGCGCCCCGCGTCAGCACGCGGTTCCCGGACTTCACGGCCTTCGACGCGGTGCTCGCGATGGGGGCCCCGTGGTCGACGTACGACCACGCGCTGATCGGCGGCTGGGTGGTTCCGGAGATCGAGCAGCTGCGCCGCGCCGACGCGGCCGGTGTACCGGTGCTGGGCATCTGCTTCGGCGGCCAGCTGCTCGCGGCCGCACACGGGGGGAGCGTCGCCGCGTCCCCGCACCCGGAGATCGGCTGGGCCGAGATCCACACCGACGACGCCGCGGTCGTTCCGGCCGGGCCGTGGTTCCAGTGGCACTTCGACCGGTGGTCGCTTCCGCCGGGCGCGGTGGAGCTGGCGCGGAACCCGGCCGCCTCGCAGGCGTTCCGGCTGCGCCGCAACCTGGCGGTGCAGTTCCACCCCGAACTCACCAGCACGATGCTGGCCGGCTGGCTGGGCAACGGCGGTGCCGCCGGCGCACGCAGCCACGGCGTCGACATCGACGCTCTCGTGGCGCGGACGCGGGAGCTCTCGGCCGACGCGACGCGGCGCACCCGCGCGCTCGTCGACGGCTTCCTCGCGCACGTCGCGTCCGGTCCGTCACCACGTCACATCTAGACTCGCTGGGTAGACCCCCGCCCGGCGGAAGGAACGCGAGTCGATGACGGGATCGCACACGCTGCGGGCAACCGAGCAGGCCGTGGAAGAGCGGTTGGCCGGGATGTCACTGGACACCAGCGCGATGTGGGCGGTCTCGAACATCTATCGAGCCACCACCGCGATCCGCAACCATCTCGAGCAGACGGTGCTGCGTGACACCGGGCTGACCTGGACGGGCTTCGTCGTCCTCTGGGTCGTGTGGATCTGGGGCGAGATCGAGACCGCGCAGGCCGCGGCCGAGGCCGGCATCTCGAAGGGCACGCTGACCGGCGTCGTGAAGACGCTGGAGTCCTACCGGCACATCAAGCGCGAGCGTCACGAGACCGACAAGCGCCGGGTGGTGCTCTCGATGACGCCGTCCGGCCGCAAGTTGATGGAAGGCCTCTTCCCGCAGTTCAACCGGGAAGAGGCCGTCGTGGTCCGCGGCCTGTCCGAGGCGCAGCGCAAAGACCTCGCCAACTCGCTCCGGACGATCGTCGAGGAGCTGGAGCAGGCGCCGCCCCGCGGCGAAGCGGTCAAGCGGCCGGGCTGATCCGCACCGGGAACGACTTGATCCCGTTGACGAAGTTGCTGCGGATCCGGCGCACGTCGCCCACCAGCTCGATCGAACCGAGGCGGGGGAGCAGCTCCTCGAACATCAGCCGGATCTCCATGCGCGCGAGGTTGGCGCCCATGCACAGGTGGGGGCTGCCCTTGCCGAACGTCATGTGGTCGACGTTCGTGCGCGTGACGTCGATCGTGTAGGGATCGGCGAAGACCTCGTCGTCGCGGTTGCCCGAGGCGAACCACATGACGACCTTGTCGTCCTTCTTGATCTGCTTCCCGCCGAGCTCCACGTCGCGGGTGGCCGTCCGCCGGAAGTGGTAGACCGGCGACGCCCAGCGCAGCAGTTCCTCGACCGCGGTGGTGAGCAGCTCGGGCCGCTCCTGCAGCAACCGCAGCTGCGACGGCTGTTCCATCAGGCCCAGCATCGAGTTGCTGATCGCGTGCCGGGTGGTCTCGTTGCCGGCGATCACCAGCAGCGAGAAGTAGTTGTTGAAGTCCTGCTGGCTGAGCGGCACCCCGTCGTCGGGGAGCTTGTTCGCCAGGATCGTGATGAGGTCGGAGCCCTGACCACCGACACGCTCGTCCTTGAGCCGGTTGCCGTAATCCCACACCTCCTGGACGGTCGGCGAGCGGAACGGGAGGTGCCGGTACTGATCCGACTCCGCCAGGTCGGCGCGGACCTTCGCGTAGTCGGGGTCGGTGTTGGCCACCATCTCGTTGCCCCACGCGATCAGCTGCGGGGTGTCCTCCGGGGGGACGTCGAGCAGGCGGGCGAGCACCTGGATCGGGAAGTCGGCGCTGATCGTCGTGACGAAGTCGATCCGGCCGTCGTTCGCCGCGGCCTCCGCGAAGGCCCGGTCGACGGTCTGCTTGGTGAGCTGGCGCAGGAAGCCCTCGTAGTTCTTCAGGAGGTTCCGCGGGGTGAACTCACGCTGGATCAGCCGGCGCAGCGCGTGGTGCCTGCTGCCGTCGGTCTCCAGCAGCGAACGCCGGAAGTCGCGCAGGTCGTCGTCGACGTCCTCGAGGTTGACGAACTTCTCCGACGTGAAGCTCTCGACGTCCCGGTCGACGGCCCAGATGTCTGCGTACCGCGTGACCGCCCAGAAGCCGGCGCCGTCCTTCTCCTCGTTCCAGTGCACCGGATCCTCGGCGCGCAGCGTGTCGAACTGCGAGTAGCCGCGGAGGTCGGCGAAACCGTCGATGTCGGAGAGGTCGACCTCGGCGAGCGGTACGGGGGCGTGTCGGGGCATGGGGGAGCTCCTCGTGCGGGAAAGGCGCGACGTCAGATGTGGTACGTGTATTCCTGGAACTCCCAGTCGGTGATCCAGGTGCGGAAGCGTTCGACCTCGTCGCGTTTGTAGGCGAGGAACGTGTTGACGAACGGCCGCCCCAGCAGGTCGGCGATCTGGTCGTCGGCTTCGAGGGCGTCGAGGGCTTCGGGCAGGCTCTGCGGCAGCTTGGCCGCGCGCGTGGTGTCGTAGCCGTAGCCGACCAGTGCCTCCGGCGGTTCGATCTTGTTGCGGATGCCCAGCAGGGCTCCGGCCAGCATCCCGGCGATCGCGAGGTAGGAGTTCGCGCTGGCGTCGCCCAGGCGCAGCTCGAGCCGGGCGGCGTGGCCCCGCTCGGGCGGGATCCGCACCATCGCGCTGCGGTTGTCCAGTCCCCAGTCGATCAGCCAGGGGGCCAGCGTGTCCGGGCCGAACCGCTTGTAGGAGTTGATCGTGGGGTTGGCGACCGCGGCGATCGCCGGTGCGTGAGCCAGGATCCCGCCGATCGCGTGGTGAGCCACCGGGGACAGCCCGTCCGGGGCCGACGGGTCGTCGAACAGCGGGGCGCCGTCGGCGTCCTGGAGCGAGAGGTGCAGGTGGTAGCCGGAGCCGCCCTCGTCGTTGAACGGCTTCGGCATGAACGTGGCCAGGTGGCCCCGCCGACGGGCGAGTTCCTTGACCGCGTCCTTGAACCGGTGGGCGCGGTCGGCGGCGTCCAGGGCGTCGCCGTGCCAGAGGTTGATCTCGAACTGTCCGGAGGAGAACTCGTGGTTGGCCGCCACCACGTCGATGCCGTAGTCGCCGAGCTGCCGCAGGGATTCCAGCAGCACGTTCTCCGGGTCGCCCTTGCGTCCGGACGTGTAGACGTTGCCGGTGCCCTCGCCGTAGCGCTGCCAGCCGGTGGGGGACCCCGGGTTCTCGGCCAGCAGGTAGAACTCGAGCTCGGGCCCGACGACCGGGGCAATCGACTCGGCGGCGAACAGCTCGCACAGCTGGCGCAGCACCTGGCGCGGGCTCTCCAGCGCCGGTGTGCCGTCGGGGTTGAAAACGTCGGCGATGCAGTGTGCGACGCCGGGCTCCCACGGCAGCGGACGCAACGTGCTCAGGTCGGGGAACGCGACGACGTCCGGCAGCCCCGCGGACAGGCCGCCCTCGATGTCGACGACGCCCCCGCGCGGCGTCGTGCCGAACACCGAGCGGCAAAACGCCACGCCGCCGCCGACCGTGCGCGGGAAGTGGTTGACCAGGACGTCTCGTCCGCGGTCCACCCCGATCAGGTCGGCGTATCCGAGCCGGACGACGTCGATGCCCTCGGCGACGAGCCGCTCCTGGGCGGGCTGGAGCCCCGATGTGTCGAAGTGAGCCACGAGGCCCTGCCCTTCAGTCATATCGTTTGGGTCCGAACAATATCGAGCCGCTTCCTGGCTGGCAAGACTTTCCGCGGAGCGCCGTTCGGCATATCGTACGGATCCAAACGACCTTGGAGTGTCCATGCCACCGATGAACGGTTTTCTGTATCCGCGGACGGCGTCCGGCGCGGCGTCGCTGATCCCGTCGCCGCCGTGGTACTACTCCGGCGACCTCTTGACGGTCGAGTACCGCACCGATCCGGCGAACGTCGCGGCGCTCCTGCCCGAGCCCCTGGAGCCGGCGCCCGAGGACCCCGGTGCGGTCGCGTTCATCTGGGCGGACTGGCAGTCGTGCTCGGCCGGCCGCGAGGAGCTGCTGGATCCCGCGCGCTCCCAGTACAAAGAGGCCTTCGTGGTCGTGCGGTGCTCCTTCCGGGGCGTCACCTACTCGCGCTGCGTCTTCATCTGGGTGGACAAGGACTTCGCGATCGCGCGCGGCCTGCACCAGGGCTATCCGAAGAAGCTCGGGTCGATGTGGCAGACCCGGCCCCATCCGTTCGCGCACGGTGCCCCGCAGATCGGTCCGGGTGGCGTCTTCGGTGCCACGCTCGCGTCGTACGACCGGCGCCTCGCCGAGGCGGTCGTGACGCTCCGGGAGGAATCGGAGACCAACGGCTTCGTCAACGGTCATCCGATGGCACATCATCGCATCTACCCCGATATCTCCGGGAGCGGTGACGCGTACGCCGAGCTGATCTCCTCGGGCGCGAGCGCGTTCGAGGGCGGCCAGGCCTGGAAGGGCGACGCCGAGCTGCGGCTGTTCGAGGCGCCGACCGAGGAGGTGGCGCGGTTGGAGGTCGAGGAGGTCATCGGCGGCTACTACCGGCAGGTGGGCGTCGAGTGGAATGGCGGCACCACCCTGGCTCGCCTCTGACCGCCGGAAGCGCTGCACAGTTTGTGCCCCTCGAGGGGCACAAACTGTGCAGCGCTTCCCCGGGTCAGCGGGCGGCTGTCACTAGGGCCCGGAAGAGGGTGGGGTGGGGGGTGTCCTCGGGGTGCCACTGGAGGCCGAGGAACCAGCCGGGGAGGGCGTCGATCTCCACCGCCTCGATCGCGCCGTCCTCCGCGGTCGCCACCGCCCGCATCCCGCGGCCCAGGGCCCCGATGCACTGGTGGTGGTAGCAGGACACCTCGACCTTTCCGCCCGCCAGCTCGTAGAGCTCCGACCCCGGCTCGATCGAGACGAGGTGACGGCGATGCCGGTGATGGGACGGCATGTCCTGGATCAGGCGGCCGCCGCGCACCGCGTTGACCACCTGGAGGCCGCGGCAGATCGCGAGCAGCGGCACCCCCCGGTCCAGGCAGTGCCGGGCCACCGCGAGGTCGAACGCATCCTGCTCCTCGTCGACGTCGTAGAGCGTGTCGTGCGCCTCCTGGCCGGTCCAGTGCGCCGCCAGGTCACCGCCGCCTGGTAATAACACGCCCTGAGCGAACGCCAACCGCTCAGGCACGTCCTCCGGCGCCGCGGGGTGCATCGACAGCGGCTCACCGCCCGCGTCGAACACCGCCTCGCCGAGCGCGCGGGCGGTGACCTCGGCGGCATACCGCAGCGCCGAGGCGGACGCGGAGAAGCGGGCCGGAATCGCGATCAGCGGCCTACGCATACGAGATCCACGTCGTCTTCAGGTCGCTGTACTCCGCCAGCGCGTGGCGCGACTTGTCCCGCCCGAACCCGGAGAGCTTCACCCCGCCGAACGGCACCGACAGGTCACCCTCCTCGTAGCAGTTCACCCACACGGTCCCCGCGCGAAGCCGGCGGGAGACGCGATGCGCGGTGCCGAGATCGGACGTCCAGACGGCCGCGGCCAGTCCGTACGGCGTGTCGCCGGCGACGTGTACGGCCTCGTCCTCGGAGTCCACGACGAGCACCGAGAGCACCGGCGCGAACAGTTCCTCGCGCACGAGCGGATGGTCGGCGGCCAGCCCGGTCACGACGGTGGGCTCCAGGTACGGCCCGGGCCGCGCGACCCGGGATCCGCCGGTCCGCAGCGTGCCGCCCGCCGCCAGCCCCGAGCCCAGCTGCCCCAGGATCCGCTGCAGCGAGCGCTCGTCGACGATCGGCCCCATCCTGGTCGCCGGGTCGAGCGGGTCGCCGGGAGCCCAGGACGCCGCGGTCGCCACCACCCGGTCGATCACCCGCGCGGCGACGTCCCGGTGCACGATCAGGCGCGACCCGGCCGTGCACATCTCGCCGCTGTTGAAGAAGATCGCCCAGGCGGCGGTGTCCGCGGCGGCGTCGAGGTCCGGGGCGTCCCGGAGGATGATGTTCGGCGATTTGCCGCCGAGTTCCAGGTAGACCCGTTTGAGGTTGCTGTCCGCCGAGTAGCGCAGGAAGTGCCGTCCGACGTTCGTCGAGCCGGTGAACGTCAGGATGTCGACGTCCGGGTGTTCGCCGAGCGCGCGGCCGACGACCGGGCCGTCGCCGCTGAGCACGTTGAGCACACCCGGCGGCAACCCCGCTTCCACCCCGAGCGACGCCACCCGCTGCATCGACAGCGGCGACTGCTCGGCGGTCTTCACGACGACCGTGCACCCCGCGGCCAGCGCCGGGGCGATCTTCCACCCGGCCAGCGTCAGCGGGAAGTTCCACGGCACCACGGCCGCGACCACACCCGCCGGCTCGCGGGTGACCAGCGACAACTCACCCTCGACGGTCGGCGTGATCTCGCCGTGCTCCTTGTCGGCGAGTTCCCCGTAGTACCGCAGCGTCCGGATCAGCGCGCGCAGCTCGATCTCGTACGCCACCCGGACCGGCTTGCCCATCTCCAGGCTGACCAGGAGGGCCAACTCCTCGCGATGAGCGTCCACCAGATCGGCGAACCGTTGCAGGACCTCGCCACGCTCGCGCGGGTGCAGCCGCGGCCAGGGGCCGCGGTCGAAGGCCCTGCGGGCCGCGGCGACCGCCGCGTCGGTGTCGGTGACCCCCGCCCAGGCGACCGAACCGAGGGTGCTGCCGTCCCGCGGGGTGAGGACGTCGCGGACCGCGCCGGTCTCGCGGTACTCCCCGTTGATGAAGACGCCGGGCGGGAGCGTCAGCGCGGCCGCCCGGGCTACCCAATCGACCATCAGTGCGCCGCGGGGAGCGGCTTGCGGATACCCCGGAACTCCCAGTCGCCGCCCTGGGCCGTGGAGAGCACTTCCTCGGACTCGGTGGGCTGGGCGCCGACGTCGGTGCGGATCGGCGTGGGTCCGCTGACGATGTGGTTGCGCAGCGTCCCGAGGCCCTCGACCTCGACCTCGACGTCGTCACCCGGGTACACCGTGCGCGAGATCGCCGGCGTCCCGGACAGCAGCAGGTCGCCGGGCTGCAGCGTGATCGTGCGGGCGATGTCGGCGACCAGGTAGTGCATGTCCCACTGCATCTCGTCGGTAGTGCCGTCCTGGCGGACCTCACCGTTGACGAGGGTCCGGATTCGCTTGCCGCCGAAGTCCCAGCCCTCGACGACGCCGGGCCCGATCGGGCACAGCGTGTCGGCGCCCTTGACCCGCAGCATCGACCCGGAGTCGGTGTCGCGGAAGTCGTGGAGGCCGTAGTCGTTGGCGACCGTGTACCCGCGGATGTAGTCACCGGCCTGCTCCGGCGCGATGTTGCGGCAGGTCCGGCCGATGACGATCGCGATCTCGCCCTCGTAGTTGAGCCACTTGCACCCCTCCGGGCGCACCACGGCGGCGTCGTGGGAGTTCAGCGCCGAGATCGGCTTGTGGAAGTACGTGGGCGCTGCCGGGAGCTTCGTCTGCAGCTCCTGCACCCGGCTGAGGTAGTTCAGGTGGACGCAGATGATCTTGGTCGGGGTGACCGGCGGAAGGTGCCGCGCATCGGCGATCGCCACGACACGACCGTCGCCGGCCACTAGGTTCTCGCCGTCGCGGACGACGTCGACGACGGTGCCGTCGAGCAGGATGCGGCGGGTCTCTCGGGTACTCACGAACACGCTCCTCAGCCGGCGGCGGGCAGGTCGGGGCCGCCGGTCTGGCGGACGTAGTCGGGGTCGAGCGGCGTCGTCTTGGGGGAGGGGAAGCCGTCCGCGGGCCGGTCGAACCAGAGGTGGGCCTGGCCGGTGCCGACCGAGTTCTCGTACTCCCCGTACTGGCGGCCGGTCGCGGTGCAGCGTTCCTCGCCGAGCGCGCCGAGCATCATCTGGTAGTGCATGAACTTCGCCTCCGGGCGGAAGCGCAAGAACTCGGGCATGGTGTCGAGGACCCGTTGGTGGTCCCCGGCCTTGAACCACTCGATCCGCTCCAGGTCCGCAGCCAGCGCTCCCGGCGAGAAGATGTGTTCGTGTCCGGCGGCCTCGTGGTCCCGGAGCTGGCGCAGCGGCCAGAACGTGTGCGACATGGCGCCGGAGGCGATCAGCACGACCTTCCGGTCGGAGGCGGCGATCGCGTCGCCCAGCGCCCGGCCCAGCCGGTAGGCGTCCTCGCCGTCGGCGGTCTGGCAGACGCCGATCGAGATCCACCGCTTCTCGGGCAGCCCCTGGCCGAGGAACTCCCAGAGGTTCGTGGTGGCGTAGAAGATCGGCAGCGAGTGGTCGTCGATCGCGGTGATCCAGGTGGAATGGTCGGCGGCCTTGCTCGCGATCAGGTGGGCGAGTTCGGGGTCACCGGGGAAGTCGTACGGGCGGCGCTGCATGCCCCGGGGTAGTTCCTCGGACGTGAACAGCCCGCTGCGGCGGTCCTGCGCGGTCACCACGAACTCGACGGTGGTGGCCCAGTGCGAGTCGAGCACGACGACCGTGTCGTAGTCGAGCGTCTCGAAGACCTCGCGCCGCAGCTGCTGGAGACCCGCGACGAGCGTGGAGTCCTCACCGTTGTTCAGCTCGCGCCGCGTCTCCTCCGGCAGGACGATCGTCGGGACGTGCGCCAACAGCCCGGCGCCGACTATTTCACCCATGCTGCTGCCATCCGTTCGGGCTGAAGACGCTGTTCTTGACGTCGCAGTAGAAGTCGAACGACCAGGCGCCGCCCTCGCGGCCGATGCCGGACTTGCCGTTACCGCCGAACGGCGCCTCGAGATCGCGGACGAAGAAGCAGTTCACCCACACGGTGCCGGCGTTCAGCGCGTGCGAGACCCGCTCCGCTCGTGTTCTGTCCGTGGTGACCACCGTGGCCGCCAGCCCGAAGCGCGTGTCGTTGGCGCGCGCGACGGCGTCGTCCTCGTCGTCGAACGTCTCGACCGTGACGACCGGGCCGAAGACCTCCTCGGTCAGGATCTCCGCTCCGGGCTTCACGTCGACCAGGACGGTGGGGCGGTAGTAGAGGCCGCCGAGTTCCGTATTGGGCCCGCCACCGATCAGCGCGCGGGCACGGTCAGCGAGGGCGCGGTCGACGAACCCGCTCACCTGCTCGAAGTGTCTCCGCGCGATGAGAGCGGACTGATCGGTGGCCTCGTCCCGGGGGTCGCCCTGCGTCAGCTGCGCGGTGCGCTCCACCAGCCGGTTCGTGAACTCGTCCGCGATCGAGGAGTGCACCAGCATCCGGGCGGCCTTCAGGCACACCTGCCCGGCGTTGTCGAACTGCTCGACCGCGATGCCGACGGCGAGCTCGAGGTCGGCGTCGGCGAACACGAGCAGCGGTGACTTGCCGCCGAGCTCGAACGAGAGCGGCACGATGTTCGGCGCGGCGGCGCGGGCGATGACCCCGGCGGTCGGTACCGAGCCGGTGAACGCGAGCCGGTTGATCCCGGGGTGCGCGGTGAGGGGAGTGCCGGCCTCGGCGCCGGTTCCCTGGACCACGTTGAAGACACCGGCGGGCACGCCTGCGGCGTGCATGATGTCGGCGAGCAGGCTCGCGGTCAGCGGCGCCCATTCCGGCGGTTTGACGACGACGGTGTTGCCCGCGGCCAGCGCCGGTCCGATCCGCCAGGTGGCCAGCATCAGCGGCGCGTTCCACGGCGTGATGATCGCGACGACGCCCGCCGGGTCGTAGGTGATGCGCTCGCGGTGGCCCCGCACCGACAGGTCCGGGTGGCCCAGCTGTTTCTCGGCGTAGTCGGCGAATGCCCGGAAGTTCAGCGCGACCCGGGGCATGACGCCTCGCCGGTGGCTGCGGAGGAGCGAGCCGTTGTCGCGTGTCTCGACGGTTGCCAGGTCCTCGAGGCGGGCCTCGATCCCGTCGGCGACGCGGTGCAGGATCGCGGAGCGCTCGGCGACCGGCAGCGCTCTCCAGGCCGGGAACGCGGCGCGGGCCGCGGCGACCGCGGCGTCGACCTCGGTGGCCCCGCCGGCGGCGACCCGCGCGATCTCCTGCTCGTCGATGGGCGAGACGTCGGCGAACGTGCGGGCGGACGCGATCCGCTCGCCGCCGATCCAATGGCGCAGGTCGACGCGGACGCCGTCGATCGATGCGTGGTGGTCGTCCATCGCTGTCCCGAACCTCCTGAGCGGCAGATCGTTTGGTTCCAAACGTAATCGGGCGGGTGGGGACGGTCAAGCGAGTGTGTCCAGTGCTGCGTCGGAATGCTCTGGGCGGACACGAACGATTTACGAGCAGCCTATCGACAACTCGTTCGGGTCCGAATATCTTCTTGTCGCCCAGGTCACATTCGCGGTAGCTGAAGAGAGAACGCCTCATGACCGCAGAACGAACCACCCCATCCTCGACGACCGATTCCGCTCCGAGCGAGCACCTCGCTGCCAATCGCCTGGGCATCACCGGGATCGTCTTCTTCGTCGTCGCCGCCGCGGCGCCGCTCGTCGGCATGACCGGTGCCGTGCCGGTCGCGATCGTGCTCGGCAACGGTGCCGCCGCCCCGGGCGCGTACCTGGTGGCCGGCCTCGTGCTGCTGGTGTTCAGCGTCGGTTACGCGGCGATGAGCCACCGGGTCACGAACACCGGCGCCTTCTTCGCGTTCGTCGGGCGAGGCCTCGGCATCACGGCCGGCGTCGGATCGGCGTTCGTCTCGTTACTCGCGTACGTCGCGGTCCAGCTGGCCGTGTACGGCTTCTTCGGCGCGGTGGCGCACGGACAGCTCGACGCCCGGCTCTCGATCGACCTCCCCTGGTGGGCGTGGTCGCTGATCGCCTGGGCCGTCGTGCTCACGCTCTCGCTGCTGCGCGTCGACATCGGCGCCAAGGTGCTCGGCGTCCTGATGGGACTGGAGGTGCTGTCGCTGCTCCTGGTCGCCGCGGTCGTGCTCCTGCAGGGCGGCGGCCCCGACGGGCTCTCGTTCGCCGCGTCGTTCTCACCCGCGAACATCTTCACCGGCGGGTTCGGCGGCTCGGCGGGCATCGCACTCGCGTTCGCGTTCGCGTCGTACATCGGCTTCGAGGCGACCGCGATCTACGCCGAGGAGACCAAGGACCCCAAGCGGGCCGTGCCCCGGGCGACCTACACCGCGGTCGCGGGCATCGCCGTGTTGTTCGCGCTCGCGTCCTGGGCCGTCGTCAGCGGGGTGGGCAGCGCGAACGCGGTCGACCGGGTCGCCGAGATCTCGTCCGTGGAGGGCACTCCGCTGGCCGATCCGTCCGCCGTCCTGTTCTTCGTGGCCGAGGAGTACGTCGGCGGCTGGCTGGCGACGCTGATGAGCTGGCTGGTGCTCAGCAGCCTGTTTGCCGGTCTGCTCGCGTTCCAGAACAGCGCGGCCCGGTACTTCTTCTCGATGGGCCGGGCCGGTGTGCTGCCGAGGGCGCTCGACCGGGTCAACCGCCGCGGCGCCCCCGTCTACGGCTCGGTCGCGACGTCGGTGATCACGCTGCTCGTGATCGTGTTCTTCGCGGTCACCGACAAGGATCCGGTCCTCAACCTGTTCAACTGGTTCAGCGGCCTGGCGGTGCTGGCCATCGTCCTCGTCGAGATCCTGGTGTCGGTCGCGGTGATCGTCCACTTCAGGCGGGAGCCCGGCGAGGCAGGCGTGCTGAAGACCGTCGTCGCCCCGGCGGTCGCGATCGTCGGCCTGGCCCTGGCGGCCTACCTGATCATGGCCCGCTTCGGACTGCTCGCCGGAACCAGCTCCAACCCCGACGACGCGCTGACCGCGTTCGCGCTGTCCGCCACCGGCTGGACGCTGGTCCTCGCGCCGTTCGTGGTGCTGATCATCGGCCTGATCATCGGCGCGGTCCGCCGCAACAGCGAGAACGAGGACGCGATCGCGGACTTCGTCAGCTGAGGTTTTTCTCTTGGTCTAGATCCGGAAGCGGGTGACGATCGCCTGCAGGTCGCCGGACATGCGTGCGAGTTCTTCGGCCGAACGCTGGGTGTCCAGCACGGTCGCGGTGGTGGTTTGGGCTGCTGCGGCGACGCCGGCGATGTTGTGGGCGATGCTGGTGGCGCCGGTGGAGGCTTCGCTGATGCTGCGGCTCATCTCGT